>NZ_JBFBGW010000018.1:0-101354 GCF_040684895.1 Paenarthrobacter sp. NPDC089322 | reverse complement strand
CAAAGCCCACACCAACCACCAAACCCGCGCCCAGCAACCACTGGCCGCCTAACCAAAACAAACAACGAACCTGTCTCAAAAAGTTGACGACCGCACACCCCCCCCTCCCCGGCAACCCTCTCTCACCAAACACCCCCCCTCCCCGGGCACCCTCTATCACCAAACACCCCATCTACGCTCACCCTCTATTGGCGGCTTCGGCGGAGTCGCGGAACTGGAGCGTTTGCGGCGGGAAGTTGCAAAGCTGCGGATGGATAACGAGTACCTCGGAAAAGCATCCTTCTTCGCCTCGTAGCAGCAGAATCGCAAGGTTCCGAACTCATGGAAGCCGGCAACCACTCCTCGAACGTGGGGCTGCCTTGGCCAACAGACCGGCCCAGGCATACATGGGCGGGGGAGAACCACTCTCCGGACATACAAGGAATTTGGGCCCAACGGGCCCCTTCTCGATGCTTTGCCCATGGCGTTGGCCGGTGTTCTTTGTCAAGCCATCATCGCCACGGGACTGCATGGGCTCGTGGGTCGCGAGCGGGTATGCGAGCGCCCAGGGTGATAGAGCGTTTGCGAAAAACCGGCCAACGGTGCGAGAGCGACCACGAAAAACCGGCCAACGGTGAGAGAGCGACGGCCAAAAATCGGCCAACGGTGCGAGAGGGTTCGTTGTGTCCGGCAAGGCAAGGATGGGCAAGCACACTCGGACTACGCCGTCACGCCGGGCCACCGCGGAGCGGCTGCCGTCCGGCGGCGTGCGTCAGAGCGACGAAGGAGCAGCACGCAGAGGACGGCGGCCGCACCGCGCCCCTGCGCAACCAACGGCCGCACCGCGCCCCTGCGCAACCAACGGCCGCGCCGCGCCCCTGCGCAACCAACGGCCGCTCCACGCCCCTGCGCAACCAACGGCCGCTCCCCGTTCACCCGCACCGCCGCCTTCGCGGGCACAAGCTCACTCGCCCAGGACTTCGGCCGCCTCAAGCCATTCGAGCTCCAGGCCCTCTTTCTCTTCCAGCAACTCCTGCAGCTTGGCGTTGAGTTCACCGAGTGCGTCGAAATCGCCGGATTCGGACTTCGCCGCCATCTGGGTGTGGAGCTTCTCTTCCTGCTGCGCGAGCTTGCCGAGCTGACGGTCGATCCTGTTGAGGTCCTTGCGGGCTTCGCGTTTTTCGGCCTCGCTCGCACCGGAAGGCGCAGAGGACGACGCACCTGGGCCTGCCGTCGTCGGAGCGCCGGACGTGCCACCCACGGTGCCGGTAGCAAGCGCCGCCTCTCGTAGTTCCAGGTACTGGTCAACCCCGCCAGGAAGTCCTCGGAGCTTCCCGTCTCCCAGCAGCGCCATTTGGTGGTCGGTGACGCGCTCCAGCAAGTAACGGTCGTGGCTGACGACCACGAGCGTGCCGGGCCAACCGTCCAGGACGTCTTCGACGGCGGCGAGGGTGTCGGTGTCGAGGTCGTTGGTGGGCTCGTCGAGCATGAGGACGTTGGGTTCCCCGACGAGCAGGCGCAGCAGCTGGAGACGGCGGCGCTCACCACCGGACAGGTCAGCTACCGGCGTCCATTGCTTTTCCTTGGTGAAGCCCAGTTGCTCCACGAGCTGCCCTGCGGTGAATTCCTTGCCGCCCACGCTGAAGGAGCGCTTCTCGCGTTCAATGACCTCAATGACGCGCAGGTCCGACACATCGTCGAGTTCCTTGACGTCCTGGGTCAGCACTGCCGTAACCACGGTCTTGCCGCGCTTCAGTTTCCCTGAAGTGGGCTGGATCTCACCGTTGAGCAGCTTCAGCAGGGTGGACTTGCCGGCACCGTTGACACCAACCAGGCCGAGTCTTTCCCCGGGCGCCAGACGCAATGTGATGTTGTCGAACAGCTTCTGTCCGGATTCGCCGCCTTCAAAATCAAGCGACACGTTCTCGAGGTCCAGGACATCCTTCCCCAAGCGCGCCGTTGCCATTTTGTTCAGGGCTACGGAGTCGCGGGGTTCGGGAACGTCGGAAATGAGCTCGTTGGCGGCTTCGATGCGGAACTTCGGCTTTGATGTCCGGGCGGGGGCCCCTCGCCTCAGCCACGCAAGTTCCTTTTTAACGAGCTGCTGGCGTTTATTTTCGACGACGGCGGCCATGCGGTCCCGCTCGGCGCGCGCCAAAACGTAGGCGGCGTATCCGCCGTCGAACATGTCCACCATGGCGTCGTGGACTTCCCAGGTGTAGTTGCAGACTTCGTCGAGGAACCAGCGATCGTGGGTGACCACGAGGAAGGCGCCTTGGTTGGCCCGCCACCGGGTCTTGAGGTGCCGGGCGAGCCAGGCCACGCCTTCGACGTCGAGGTGGTTGGTGGGCTCGTCGAGCATGATCACGTCATGGTCTTCGATGAGGAGCTTCGCCAGCGCAACACGGCGTTTCTGGCCGCCTGAGAGCGAGTGCACGTTGGCATGCCAATCGACGTCCCCTACGAGCCCGCCCATGACTTCACGGATCTTGGGATTGGCCGCCCATTCGTGATCCGCGCGGTCGCCGACGATCGCGGTACCGACGGTCAGGTCGCCGTCGAGCACGTCGCTTTGGTCGAGGTAGCCAACGTTCACGTCCCCTCGTTTCGTGACGCGGCCCGAGTCAGGCGTCGAGCGCAAGGCAAGCAGGCGCATGAGGGTCGATTTTCCGTCGCCGTTGCGGCCGACCATGCCGATGCGGTCACCATCCTCCAAACCGAGGGTGACGCCGTCGAGGACAGTGCGGGTCGCGAACGAAACGCTAAGGTTTTCGCCGCCAAGCAGGTGGGCCAATGGGTACTACTTTCTACTGCCGGGGTGCGGAAGCTACTAAAGGAGGGTATCGGAGATGATCCGGGCGCCGGGCACGGGTCCATGCACGGCCAGGGCGGTGTGGCCGCGGTGGGTCAGTTCCTCCGCCAGGACGCTGGCGGCTACGGAGTCCCTCGCGAGCAGGGCAATGGTGGGACCGGAACCGGAAACCATGCCTGCCAGGGCACCGCGGGCTTCGCCAAGGCCGATAGTGTCGCGGAGTTGTGGTGCGAGCGCGATCGATGCCCGCTGCAGGTCGTTGATCAGGACGCGGCTTAAGGTTTCGGGATCCCCGTTGCGCAGGGCTTGGAGGATCGTCGGGTCCACGTCCACTGGCTCGGAAATATCCGCACCCTCGGAATCGCGTAGCCCGTCCAAGGTCCGGAACACGTCGGGGGTTGAAAGTCCGTAATCGGCGAAGACCAACACCCAGTCCATCTGCGCTTTGGCGAGGGCGGGCGACAACTTGTCCCCAACGCCAAGGCCGACGGCGGTACCTCCCAGCAGCGAGAACGGCACGTCTGCGCCCAACTCACCTGCCACATGCGCGAGTTCCTCGCGGGACAGGCCGCTGTTCCAGAGGGCGTCGCAGGCAAGGAGCGTAGCCGCGGCGTCGGCGGAGCCGCCGCCCATCCCGCCGGCTACGGGCACGCGCTTGGTTATTTCCAGGTGCACGCCGGTTGGCTTCTCTGACATCTCAGCCATGATGGCGGCAGCTTTGTATGCGAGGTTGCGTTCATCCAGCGGGATGTCCACGCCATCCAAGTCCAGCGTGCTGTTGGGGCTGATGCTGACGGTGATTCCGGGGGCTTCGGTGCTGGTGGCCGCAACTTCCTCATAGAGGGAAACGGCCAAGTAGACGCTGGCCACGGAGTGGTACCCGTCCGGGCGCAGGGGGCCCACGCTGAGTGAGACATTGACCTTCCCCGGCGCTTTCACCCGGACGGTCCTGGCGTGGAAGCGGCCACCCGCGTAAGGGAGGCCGCCGGGTTTGCGGGTGTTCGGGCTCATGCGTCCACTGGGTGGCGCGCTTCGGCGATCCGGACATAGGCACCGATGTCGAGGACTTCTCCCCTGGCCGTGGGATCGACGCCGGCGGCAACAAGGCAGCGTTCAGCCTCGGCCGCGCTTCCTGCCCAACCCGCCAGGGCTGCCCGGAGAGTCTTCCTTCGCTGCGCGAACGCGGCGTCGATGACGGCAAAGACTTGCTCGCGCGTGGCATGGGTGGCAGGCGGGTCCTGGCGGGTGAACGCAACAAGCCCGGAGTGGATCTTCGGCGCGGGCCAGAAGACGTTCATGCCGATCACGCCGGCTTTCCTCATGTGCCCGTACCAGGCAGCCTTCACGGAAGGAACTCCGTAGATCTTGGACCCGGGCGTCGCCGCGAGCCGGTCGGCTACTTCATCCTGCACCATGACCAGGCCGTGCCGAAGGCTTGGGAAGTGCTGCAAGAGGTGCAGCACCACGGGAACCGCTACGTTGTAGGGCAGATTGGCGACAAGTGCCGTGGGTTGAACCGGAAGTTCGGTGACCTTCATCGCGTCGGAAAGGACCAGATGGAAGTTCTCTTCGGCCTGTGGCCGCCACTCCCGGACGGTATGGGGAAGCTTTTCGGCCAGGACGGGATCAATCTCGACGGCGACCACGGTCCGGGCCGCGTCCAGCAGGCCGAGCGTCAAGGACCCGAGGCCGGGACCCACCTCCAGAACCGTCTCGTCGGCGTCGATGGTGGCGGCGGACACGATCCTGCGGATGGTGTTGCCGTCGATCACAAAGTTCTGCCCCAAGGTCTTGGTGGGGCGGACACCGATTTCCTCGGCTAACCGTCGGATGTCTGTGGCACCCATCAGGGGCGCGACGGCGGCGGGTTCGGAATTCGGTTCAGTCACCTAGGTATCGTATCGCCTGAGCGCGATCAGGCTGCGTGCGCGCAGCCCCAGTCGCGCAGTCCGTTCTTGGCGTACAGGCGGTTGGCAATATCGATCTGCTGGGCTTTGGTAGCGAGGTTTGCCGTGGGGGCATAGGCTCCGCCACCGTTGGCCAGCCACGTCGGGCTGGAGAACTGAAGTCCACCGTAGTAGCCGTTTCCGGTGTTGATGGACCAGTTGCCTCCGGATTCACATTGGGCAATCCTGTCCCACATTGCCTCGTTCGGAGCACCTGTGGGACCGCTGGACGTGGCTTTGGCGGCCGCGACCGGGCGTGCCTTGGTGCCGACTGCGATCTTTTCAGTCACCGGCTGGGTGGTGACATTGCTGGAGACGAGGGTGCGGGACGCTTCCCGCCCGTCAACGAGGACCAGCTTGAAGGTTTTGACGACCGAGCCGGGAACACCCTCCTGGGTGACCTTCTCTTCGCCCTTGTACAGCTCCGCGGTATCGGTGCTGACGCTTTCGAAGGGAACTTCCTCGGTAGCTTCAGCCGTCTTGCTGGTGTCAACACGGGAGACCTTGATCACCATGTCCTGGATGACCGGCGCGTTGCTCGGCTGGGAGACGCGGTCGCTGGCGCCCAGCGTGATCCCGGCGTCCTTCAGCACTGTGGCGACATCCGGTGCCGTGGTGGTGGTGCTCGTGTCCTTCCCGTCTGCGACGAGGCTGATGGTCTTGGGCGTCGAGATGGAGACGAAGGAACCTGTCACTGCGAGTGAGGCGTCCTTGGGTTGGGAAATCTCGGAGGAGCTTGCAACTCCGAGTTCGCTCACCAGCCCGGCAACATCCGGAGCGTTTGTATTGACGGTCTTGCGGGCACCGTCCAGCTCGATGGAAACGGCTTTGGCGAGGTTGATGTTCACCACGGAGCCGTTCTCCACTTGGGTATCCAACGACGGGGAGATCCGGTCCGCGTCCTTCAGCTCGACCTTGGCGGCTTTGACCACTTGGTCAACTGTGCCTCCGAAGGTCTGGATGGAGCTCACTTTGCCGTCAACGTTGAGGGTGACCGTCTTGTTGTTGCCCACGAAGGCGACGACTCCGACTACCAGTGCTGCTACAACCAGCAACTGGGCACCGACTTTGAGAAAGCTGAACTTGCCATCCGTTGTGAAGAACTTGATCACGATTGCCCATAACTCTCAGACCATCCGGGCACGGGGAAAGCGCAGAAAAGTAACGCCAGCCGCAAAACCAAGGGGCCAGGCACATTGCCTGGTCCCATGTCCGCTGCCGGCATCTGCGCCGCCAAAAACATTCAACTGAAGTGGTCCAAAAAACCGGACCAGTTGTCCGAAGGCCTTCCCCGACCCCGGCTACTAGTTGTACACAGTAACCGATCTGTTATAAACGGACCAAGAATTCTGCATACCGGGTATCCATGCCGATTCCACCACTCCGGGCTCTCACAACCCCCTTTTTACGCCCAGGAACCGTAGGCGTTGAGGGTGTTTCCCGAGAGCCGCGCGCACAATTCCGCGACGTCATCTTTTGTCACTTCCGCCATGGACCGGACGGTGTACGGGACCATGTAGCTCGCGTTCGGGCGGCCTCGATACGGGTGCGGCGTGAGGAAGGGGGAATCGGTCTCCACCAGGACACGGCTCGGCTCTGCAATGGCCAAGGCGGCACGGAGGTTTGCAGCGTTCTTGAACGTCATCGTCCCGGCGAACGACATGTACCAACCGTTTTCGTTGCAGATACGGGCCAACTGTTCGTCGCCGGAAAAGCAGTGGAAAACGACGCGTTCCGGGGCTCCTTCTTCTTCAAGTACCTGCACGACGTCGTCGTGTGCGTCGCGGTCATGGATTTGCAGCGTCAGCCCCAGTCGCTTGGCGATGTCAATGTGCCGGCGGAAGGAGTAGCGCTGATGCGTGAGTCCTTCGCCGTGCGTCCTAAAGAAATCAAGGCCCGTCTCGCCGATGGCCCGGATCCGCGGATGCCGGGCGAGTTCCTCGATCTCCGCGAGCGCAGCTTCCAGTTCGCCGCGTCCTGCGTAGACAGGTGCATCGTTGGGATGAATGGCTACGGCTCCCAGCAAGCGCGGGTCCAGATCCACCGCCTGGACCGTGAATCGCGACGACTCAAGGTCGCAACCGACCTGCACGGCCCCTTGGACCCCGACTGCCTCCGCCGCATCCATGGCGTCGGGCACGGCTACTTCGATCAGTCCGTGCCGGAAGTCCAGATGGGTGTGGTTATCCATCACCGGGACAGGAAGGGGTTCCGGAGCCGGGGGGTACTCCCTCCGGGAATCCATGGTCTCCGTGGTCCCGGAGGACGCGCGATAAGGAGCGGGGGCGAGGGAGTTGCACATGCTTCCACCTTAATCGGACCAAGGTTCCGCAACGTTCGGGACGACGCGCAGACTCCCGTATCACGAAGGTCCAAGAGACAAATTCCAGTTGGCACATAAATTCCCCGGCCACTATGTCAGCCATGGCCAAAGTCTGGGTAGTCTGGAACGGACAAGGGGCCACGCGCGGCAGTGGCCACGGCTGAAGGGCAGTCCATGGAGTCCAAGCGACAAGTCACCGTTGATCCTTCCCCCCTCCAGGGCGAGGCGTACAGCGCCCTGCCCAGGGATGCGGCCGTGCTCAACGGGCACAGGCAGCACGTGATGGACTCCGAACGCTTCCACGACGCCAGCGAGCGCATTCTGGGCGCTATCAACAAGGTCATCGACGGCAAAGCCGACGCCGCAAAATTGGCTTTGACTGTCCTGTTGGCCCAGGGGCACCTCTTGCTGGAGGACGTGCCCGGCGTCGGGAAGACGTTGCTGGCGAAGACCTTGGCGCGGACAGTGGACTGCACGGTGTCCCGCATCCAGTTCACACCCGATCTCCTGCCTTCGGATGTCACCGGTGTGTCCATTTACAACCAGTCCTCCAGGCAGTTTGAGTTCCGGCCGGGAGCCGTGTTCGCCAACATCGTGATCGGCGACGAAATCAACCGCGCTTCGGCCAAGACCCAGTCCGCTCTCCTGGAATGCATGGAAGAACACCAAGTGACGGTTGATGGGCACTCGTACCAGCTTGGCCAGCCGTTCATGGTGGTTGCTACGCAAAACCCCATCGAGATGGAGGGGACCTACCCGCTCCCCGAGGCCCAGCGTGACCGGTTCATGGCACGGATTTCCATGGGTTATCCGGACCAGGACGCCGAGATTGAGATGTTGGAAACACATCAGGCTGCGTCTCCCCTGATCAAGGTAACGCCCGTGGTCACGGCCAACGATGTTGCCGCGATGATCGCCACTGTCCAGCAGGTGTTTGTTTCAACGGCCATCAAGGAGTACACGGTGGCGATAGGCAGGGCGACGCGTGACAGCGCCCGCCTGCGGCTCGGCGCAAGCCCACGCTCGCTTCTTCAGTTGCTCAGGGCCGCCAAGGCGACCGCAGCGTTGGACGGACGCGACTTCGTGCTTCCGGACGACGTCGTGGATGTCGCCGAGGCAGTTCTCGCGCATCGGATCATTCTGGACCGCAAGGCTGCGAGTTCGGGCGATACCCCGCAGACCGTCCTTCGCGGCATCCTCGCTTCCCTACCGGTGGCCCAGGACGCCCCGGGCGCGTGGCGCAGGGACAGGCACAGCGCATAGGAGGATGCCGGCGTGGCACTGATGGATCGGCTCCCGAAGCACCTCTTCACCAACCGCGGCTGGGGACTGCTTGCCGCCGGGGTGGTTTCACTCGTGTCCGCGCACATCATGGGCCGGCGCGATCTGCTGACGCTGGCAGTGTTCCTGCTCCTGCTGCCGTTGGTTGCCTTGGCTGGCGTCCGCGTGCTCAAGCCAAAGTTCCAGGTGTACCGGGAATTCAACCCCTCCACAGTGGAAACGTCCGCTACAACCACCGTGCGTTTGGCCGTCGCCCGGACCACGTACTCCACAGGCCACGTCATCATGGAGGAACAGTTGCCGTCGCGATTCGGCGATCCTCCCGCTTTCCGCTTTCCCGCACGGTCGGCTTCCGGTGGGACCAGCCGCTACGAGTACCATCTGCGGTCCGGCAAGCGCGGACAATTCCGGATCGGGCCGGTCACCGCCGAGTTCAGCGATCCCTTCGGTTTGTCGTTGCGCCGCCATTCGATCGACGACGGCGACCTCCTCACCGTGACGCCTGCCGCCGTCGAGCTTCCCGTCACCGGGCTCGCCGGGGCGCGCGGCAACGACGGCGTCACCGCCACCCGCATCCGGGCCAATCCGAGCGATGACGACATCATGACGCGCGAATACAGGCATGGCGACCCCATGCGCCGTGTTCACTGGCCCGCCACAGCACGCCACGGACAACTGATGGTCCGGCAGGAAGAGTCAGTGACCACCCCGGAAGCGACCATCATCCTGGACCAACGCTTCACCGCCTTCCCGTCCGGCACAGCGTCGATGTTCGGAAGCCACGAAGACGATTCCGATCTTGCCACCAACGCGGGATTCGAATGGGTGGTGACGGCGGCAATGTCCATTTGCGCGCATCTTGCCGAGCGAAACTATTCCCTCCGTGCCCTTGACGCGTTCGGCAAGCCCGCCTTCAGCCGCTCGAGGTCCGCTTCGGATCCGAGCGCGGAAGAGTTCACGGGCGGTGGCGGACTTCATGCCATCGCTGAGGGACTGGCGGCCATCGAGTTGAGCGGCCCCAAACACCACCGCCTGGAGCAGCACAGAACAGAGCAACACAGAACTGATCAGCACGCGGACGCCAAGGCAGAGCAGCCGAGGCAGTCCCCCGATTCCCCGGGTGCGGAGAACATGGACTCGGCCTTCGATGACCGTCTTATGGACAAGCTCGCAGCCCACCGCCTCCGCGGCCCGCTCCTTGCCCTGTTGGGTCACGTGACGCCGGCGGAAGCCAAAGCCCTCGCGCCCGCAGCAGGCTACGGCGCAAATGCGTTCGCCCTGCTGGTGACTGACAGTGGCCACAGTAACGACGACGTCCTGGAGACGTTGCGGCAGGGTGGGTGGCGGGCTGTGTCTGTCACGTCCAAAACGCCACTCGCGGCCGCATGGTCCAGTTTCGATGAAGGCGGCATTGTGGCCGCTGCAGGTGCGGCGATGGACGTGCGCCGTGGGGCGGCGGTACCCAGATGACTACCACCTCGCATCGCGACCCGGCCGGTCCAGGCCCCCAAGGGTATCCGTCGGGCGGAACCCGGCCCGGTCCACAGACGGGTCATCCGGGAGCGCCGTCGCGTCGGGAGCGCCAGGGTCCCGGCCTCTATCCGTGGGCCATGGCCGGTTCCGTGGCGGTTGCCGTGCTTGGCCCAGCCTTGTCGCTCAATGGGGTTTTCAGGGGTTGGGCCTGGTTCATGCCCCTGATCACAACGGTGGTCGTCGTGGCATTGGCCTTGGCTATCCTGCGATCCCTCCGGGTCCAGCCGCTCCTCGCCACGTTGGGCGCCTTGGCTTCGCTGGTTGGGATACTGAGCTTTACTTTCTGCCGGCAGGACAGCTTCCTGGGTTTCATTCCCACGTCCGGGACGTTCGAGGCGGTGGGGCGCCACATCAAACGCGCCGCTGAGACAGTTGTATCCGAGAGCGCGCCGGTGGCCCCCAATACCGGGATCGTGTTCGTGGCATGCGCTTGCTTGGGACTCTTGGTAGTCCTGATCGATGCGTTGGCTGTACCACTTTCCATGCCTGCGGCCAGCGGGATCGGTCTCTTGGCTGTGATGGTGGTCCCGGCCACCATCAAGCCGCAGAGTGTCGGCATCGCGGGGTTCATCGGGGCGGTGGTCGGCTTCCTCCTGATACTTGGCTGCAGCCAGTGGTTCGCACCCGATTCCAGGTTGCAGTCCGGAGCACCCCGAAGTTCAGGTCAGTTCAGGCGTTCCCTGGTGACGGGGGCGCTGACGCTGGGACTGGCGTTGGTTGTGCCTCTGGCGATTCCGGGTTTTGAAACGGGCACTTTTCCGCAGGGCTCCAGGCTGTCGCCGTGGGGAACCTCCAACGGGCTCAACCCGATGATCACCCTGGGCAACAGCCTGCGGAGTCCCACGGGCGCCGGTCGCATCACGTATGCGACGAGTTCCAGCTCACCCACCTACCTGAGGTCCGTCACCGTCGAGCATTTCGACGGCGAAACCTGGGCGCCGGACGACCGCTCGGCCACGCGCCGCACCGGTGCCGACAGGATCGAGACGGGGTACGACCTGCAAGGCGAAGTCGTCAACGCGGTGACGTCGATCAACGCAGGACTCTTCACCAGCCCCTACTTGCCCACGCCTTATGCTCCCGTGTCCGTGAACGGGCTCAACGGACGCTGGACCTGGGATCCTGCCACCCTCAGCATCATGAGCAAGGAGACAAGCACGCTCGCACAGCGCTACGTGGTCTTCTCGGCCACGCCGAAGGTCACGGCACAATCATTGTCCCAGGCCACGGCGCCGGCCCGGTCCATTTCCGGCGACTTCCTGCGGATCCCGGCAAACCTTCCAGGCATCGTGCGGGAGACGGCGGACGCCGTCACAGCTTCGGCGGGCAGCAATTATGCCAAGGCACTGGCCATCCAGAAGTACCTGCGGTCCAGCGAATTCACGTACTCGCTTCAGGCCCCGGTTCAGAACGGGTACGACGGGAACGGCCTCTCCGTCCTTGCCGATTTCCTGGCGGTCAAGAGCGGCTATTGCGTGCATTTCTCGTCGGCAATGGCAGTCATGGCCCGGGTGGAGGGCATTCCGAGCCGCATCGCGGTGGGTTACGCACCCGGCCGTCTC
Organism: Paenarthrobacter sp. NPDC089322; assembly: GCF_040684895.1. Classification (NCBI taxonomy): domain Bacteria; kingdom Bacillati; phylum Actinomycetota; class Actinomycetes; order Micrococcales; family Micrococcaceae; genus Paenarthrobacter; species Paenarthrobacter sp. NPDC089322. The sequence continues at coordinate 89,918 of NZ_JBFBGW010000018.1, read as the reverse complement.
ACGGGTGAAACGGTGGCCTTGGTCGGGCAGGGTTCCTTCCCCGAGTACGAGGTGGACGCCCGCGACGCCCATGCCTGGCCCGAGCTGTACTTTGAGGGGTTGGGATGGGTTCCGTTCGAGCCGACGCCATCGCGCGGCTTCGTGCCGGAGTACGCCTCCGAAGCTTCCGTGGCAGGCAACCTCAGCACCAACGCGGACGAGAAAGAGGTGCCCAGCACCGCTGCAACTCCGGCTCCAAGCGTTGCTCCCGTTCCGGTCCCCGGCACTCCCGGCGCCGGTTCCACGGAAAGCAACCCCCTTCCGGGCATCCTTGCCTCGGCAGCCGCCGTGTTGCTTCTGGCTGCTTTCCTTGGCTCGCCACGGATCAGCAGGTCCGTGCTGCGCCGCAGCCGCCTGAACCGTAAAGAGCCGCCCGAGGGGGCACCGCCTCCCGGGGACCGCGATGCTCCTGCCTCGCTCGCGTGGGCCGAACTGCAGGACCTCGCCACCGACTTCGGGGTCCCTTCCGCGCCCAGTGAAACGCCGCGGAACTTTTCCGCCCGGCTTCGTTCCAGTGCTGTATTGGGTGAGGCGGGAGGACTCGACGACGGCGCCCACACCGCGGTGGTTTCCCTCACCTCCGACTTCGAACGGCAACGTTATGGTCGCCCGGCAGGTGCGGCGTCGTCAGCTGCGGCGAGAATCGCCGTCGTCCGTGAATCGTTGCGGAACAACGCCGGCTGGTGGGCCCGTTTCCGCGCTACCTGGGTGCCGCCGTCGCTGATGCGCCGCTGGTTCCACGCCCTCGGTGCCCCGTTCCGCGCGGTGGGCACGCTGGGCCGCAACGTCGGGCAGGCTGCCGTACGGTCCGGCAGGGCAATCCGAGGCTTCCTCCCGCAGCGCCGCTAGCAGCCCGCGCTGCGCAACAGCGAAGGGCCCGGCGCCGGAACTTGTGATTCCGGCGCCGGGCCCTTGCTTGTATCAACCGTTCTTGTTGCGAGAGCGGTGATGGGTCCAGCGGAGCCTAGTCGGCGTACGGGTCCGCGATACCTACGTACTGGGTGTAGAGGTACTCTTCGATGCCTTCTGAGCCGCCTTCACGGCCCAGTCCGGACTGCTTGACGCCACCGAAGGGTGCCGCCGCGTTGGAGATGACGCCGGCGTTGAGGCCGAGCATGCCGGTCTCAAGCTTTTCGCTGACGCGCAGGCCGCGGTTGAGGTCCTTGGTGAAGACGTAGGCCACCAGGCCGTATTCGGTGTTGTTGGCCAGGCGGATGGCGTCGTCCTCCGAGGAGAACGTCACGATCGGGGCCACGGGTCCGAAGATTTCTTCCTTCAGGATCCGCGAATCCTCCGCCACGTTCTTGAGGACGGTGGGCTGGTAGAAGTACCCGGGACCGTCGACGGCGGCACCACCGGTGACCGCTGTGGCGCCTCCTGCCACGGCGTCGGTAACCAAGGAGTGGACGCCGTCGCGTGCCTTTCCGTCGATCAACGGGCCAACCTTGGACTCGGGCTCGGTGCCGCGGGCGGTGGTGAGGGAACCGATCTTCGCGGCGAACTTCTGCGCGAACTCATCAGCGATGGACTCATGCACAATGAAGCGGTTGGCGGCGGTGCAGGCCTCGCCCATGTTGCGCATCTTGGCTGCGAGAGCGCCTTCGACGGCCTTGTCCAGGTCGGCGTCTTCGAACACGACGAACGGCGCGTTGCCGCCAAGTTCCATAGAGGTGCGCAGGACCTTGTCCGCAGCTTCTCGGATGAGGGCCTGGCCCACCGGGGTGGAGCCGGTGAAGGAGATCTTGCGCAGGCGGTCATCCTTGATCAGCGGACCGGTCACCGCACCCGCGGTGGAGGTCTGGATGACGTTCAGGACGCCGGCCGGGAGGCCTGCTTCCTGCATCACCTGGGCAAACAGCAGGCTGGTCAGCGGGGTCAGGTTGGCGGGCTTGAGGACCATGGTGCAACCGGCAGCGACAGCCGGGGCTACCTTGCGGGTGGCCATCGCAAGCGGGAAGTTCCACGGGGTGATCAGCAGGCAGGGACCAACCGGCTTCTTCTGCACGAGCAGGCGGTTCTTGCCGTCCGGGGCTGCGGAGTAGCGGCCCGAGACACGGACGGCTTCTTCGGAGAACCAGCGCAGGAACTCTGCACCGTACGTGACCTCGCCGCGGGCTTCAGCCAGGGGCTTGCCCATTTCCAGGGTCATGAGCAGGGCAAAGTCTTCGGCGCGCTCGGTCACCAGCTCGAAAGCCCGCCGCAGGATTTCACCGCGTTCACGTGGGGCGGTGCGTGCCCAGTCAGCCTGCGCAGCGGCGGCAGCATCCAAGGCCGCTGCGCCGTCTTCGGCGCCGGCGTCGGAGATGCTGAGCAGGACCTTGCCGGTGGCCGGGTCCTCAACATCAAAAGTTTTACCGGATCCCGCGGGACGCCACTGACCGTTGATCAGCAGGCCGGTGGGTACGGAAGCCAGCAGTTCGCTTTCGCGCTCAACCGTGACAGTCATGGCGACTCCTTCGTCTGGGGTGCTTTGGAGTGTTGCACCACTAGGGTTCCTTGCCAGAAGTGGCTTGAATTACTGCCACGGTACTGCCCGGCAAGAATCAGTGTCTACGCCTGTGCGCACTGCCATCGGCTCCGCAAATTGTGCAGCTGCACAGGGGCTAAGCCAAGAAGTTTCGAGTGGTCAGCGGGCGGCCAGAACGGCGGAATACAGCTCGCGCTTACTGATGCGGGCGTCATCGGCTACGGCCGCCACGGCCTCCTTCAGCCGAATGCCCTGCGAAACCAGCTCGTTGACGGCTGCAACATGGTCTTCAGGTTTGGCGGGTGCCTGGGCCGGAGCACCACCCACCACCACGGCTATTTCGCCGCGAACTTCGTTGGTTTCCGCCCACTCCAGAAGTTCCCGCAGTGTCCCCCGGATGACTTCCTCGTACGTCTTGGTCAGTTCACGGCACACAGCCACCCGGCGTTCCGCCCCGAAACGCTCATGCAATGCCCGGAGCATCACTTCGAGGCGGTGCGGAGCTTCGAAGAACACCATGGTCCGGCGCTCCTCCACCAATTCAGCCAGGCGGGAATTCCGTTCCCCTGACTTGCGCGGCAGGAAACCCTCGAAGGTAAAGCGGTCCGTGGGCAACCCGGACAACGCCAATGCAGTCAGCACAGCGGAAGGACCCGGAACGGCAGTCACAGTCAACCCTGCGGCCACTGCACCTTCAACCAGACGAAAGCCGGGGTCCGAGACTGCGGGCATCCCGGCGTCGCTCACCATCAGGATGGTCTTGCCGGCGCGGACGTGATCCAGGAGTTCGCCCGTCTTGGCTACTTCGTTGTGCTCGTGGTAGCTGATTACTCGTCCTGACACCTCCACCCCCAAGGACTGGACCAGCCGGTGCAAGCGGCGGGTGTCCTCGGCCGCAATGATGTCGGACGTAGCCAGAAGCTCCACCAGGCGCGAGGACGCATCTCCGACGTTGCCGATGGGAGTTGCCGCGAGCACGATCCTGCCCGTTCCGGGCGTTGCGTTGCGCACCGCTTCAGTTGCGTCGCCGTCCTCATCAAGGAGGGCCTCGTCCGGGGTGCCGTATTGTTCATCCACCTGCCAAGCCTAATGCCGCGCGCACTTCAGCGCCGCAGCAAGGATGGAAAGGTAGCATGGGCGGGTGAACCAGTCTCCCGTTCCCACCGCAGCGCCAGGAACCCCCGTGGACTCTGCGCTGCCTGCGGGAGTCGACGGTGAAGCTGCCGGAGACGATGAAACCGTGACCATCCCAACCCCGCGTACGCTGCCGCCGCGCGTAGAGGACGAGGGCGACAGCTATCCCCTCCCTGGACGAGGACTCGAACGCCACCGTTGGATTGAACGGCCTGCGGAAGCCTTCTCCAAGGAAGCCCTGGTGAAGCGCCTGATCGGTGGGATCCATAGCTGGCGGGACTACCCGGCCTCGTTGCGGTTGTGGTTCTGGCTGGTCCCTGCCATCACCGCGGTCATCGGCGGTATCCTCAGGTTCTTCCGCCTGGAGACGCCTCACAGCCTGGTCTTCGACGAGACGTACTACGTCAAGGACGCATACTCCTATCTGGTGAGCGGTTACGAGCGCAGTTGGCCGGACAAGGCGAACGACTCGTTCAACGCCGGCAACCCGGACATCCTGCTCAACAGCCCCGAATATGTGGTCCATCCGCCCGTAGGTAAGTGGATGATCGCCTTCGGCATGTGGCTGTTCGGATCGGACAATCCCTTTGGTTGGCGCTTCGGTGCCGCATTGACCGGAACGCTGACGGTTTTCCTTGTTTCGTTGATTGCGTTGAAGCTCTTCCGCTCCCACACGCTTGGCGCGGTTGCCGGGCTCCTCCTCGCCATCGACGGCCACCACATCGTGTTGTCCAGGACGTCCCTTTTGGACATCTTCCTGGCTTTCTGGATCCTTGCCGCCTTCGGTGCGTTGTTGTTGGATCGCGACGACGGCCGCCGACGTCTGGCTTCAAGGCTCGCCGCCCAAGCGGCTGCTTCACCCGGGGGCCGCCCTACACCCGGGCAACTGTTGGCCGGGCCATGGCTCGGCATGCGCTGGTGGCGACTGGTAGCGGGCGTGTGCCTGGGATTGGCCGTCGGCACCAAATGGTCCGCTTTGTTCTTCGTGGCTGCCTTCGGCCTGATGGCGGTTTTCTGGGATATCAACGCCCGCAGAATTGCCGGTATCCGCAGCTGGCCCAGTGCCGGGGTCCTCAAGGACGGTCTCCCGGCTTTCCTGACCATCATTCCCACCGCCGCTGCCACATACGTTGCCACGTGGACCGGGTGGTTCCTGTCCAAGGACGCCTACTACCGCCAGTGGGCTGCCACCAACCCCGCCCCGGGCCTGGACTGGTTGCCCAACTCCGTACGCTCCCTGGCCCACTACCACTTGGAAGCGTACAAGTTCCATCAGGGCCTCAGTTCGGACCATCCTTACGAGTCCAGCCCTTGGACCTGGCTCGTGATGGGCCGGCCAACCGTCTTCTACTACCAATCCCCCAAGCCGGGGACTCCCGGCTGCGTTGCCGAAACCTGCTCCTCAGCCATCCTCCCTGTCGGCAACCCCATAGTGTGGTGGGGCGGCGCCATCGCACTCGTCGTGCTGTTGTTCTGGTGGGCAGGCCGCCGGGATTGGCGAGCCGGCGCCATCCTTGCAGGTGTCGCTGCCGGGTACCTTCCCTGGTTCATGTACCCGGAACGCACCATGTTCATCTTCTACGCCGTGTCTTTTGCACCGTTCCTGGTCCTGGCATTGACGTATGTCCTGGGGCTCACCCTGGGACGCAGCAGCGACCCGCCGTGGCGGCGACGATCCGGACTCTACATGCTGGCCTTGGTCATGGTCCTGGCTGTCCTCGCAACGGCCTACTTCTACCCGGTCCTGACGGCCGAGGTGGTCAGCTACCAGGAGTGGCGGATGCGGATGTGGATGCCGTCCTGGATCTAGGCTGGACAGCGCAGGGTTAGGAATTTCAAAGGAAGTGACGCGGTAGTGAGGGAAGCAAGCACGGAGCTCCTGGTCGAGGCCGACGAGAACAGCAATGTGACGGACCTCCTCCTGGAACGGTGCCGCAAGGACCCCTTCGGGATTCTGTTCGCCCACAAAACACCCAACGGCTGGCTCAACGTCCCCGCTTCCCGCTTCCTCGCAGACGTCCAGGCCTTGGCGAAGGGGTTGATTGCCGGCGGTTTGAACCCCGGTGATCCCGTTGCTGTCCTTGCCCCGTCAAGCTACGAGTGGACGTTGGTGGACTTCGCCATTTGGCTGGCCGGGGGCGTTACCGTGCCTATCTACGAGACCTCATCTGCCGGGCAGATCGAGTGGATCCTCCTGGATTCGGGGGCCCGACGCATCTTCGTCGACGACGCTGCCAAAGCGGCCATGGTTCATGGCCTTGTGGACAGGTCCACTGTCTTGGGCGACGATCCGGTGGCAATAATCAAGATGGAACATGAAGGTGAGGCTCCGAACCTCAGCAGCCTCGCCGCCGTCGGAAGCGGCATCACCGATGCTGAACTGGAACGTCAACGCACTACGGCCCAACTGTCCGATGTCGCATCGATCGTCTACACGTCCGGGACCACGGGCAAGCCCAAAGGCTGCGAGATCACGCACGGGAACTTCGTGCTCGTCGCGCGGAATGTCATTCCGTTCCTCCCCGAGCTTCTGATGCAGCATGGCGCCAGGACTTTGATGTTCCTGCCATTGGCGCACGTGCTGGCGAGGGCCGTTCAGGTAGTCTGCCTCACCGCCGGGGTCACCTTGGGGCACAGCGCCGGAGCGAACGGACTCATGGCGGATTTGGGCGTCTTCAAACCGACCTTCCTCCTTGCTGTGCCCCGCGTTTTCGAGAAGGTCTACGCCGGTGCCGGCCACAAGGCCGCCATGGCGGGAAAGTCTGCGCTCTTCGCGGCGGCGTCTGCCACCGCCGTCGAGTATTCGACGGCGGTGGACCTCGCTGCGCGGGGCGAGGGGCACGGTCCGGGTTGGCTGCTGGGCGTGAAGCACAAAGCATTCAACAAGCTCCTCTACCCTAAGGTGCGCGAAGTATTCGGGGGCGCCGTGCGCTACACCGTGTCAGGCGCGAGCGCGCTCAGCCTGCGCGAGAACCACTTCTTCCACGGCGCAGGTGTTCCTGTCCTGGAGGGCTACGGCTTGACTGAAACCACCGCACCGTGCACGGTGAACACGCCAACGATGTCGCGGATCGGGACCGTCGGGATTCCGCTCCCCGGCACCACCATCCGGGTAGCACCGGACGGCGAAGTCCTGGTCAAGGGCATCGGCGTGTTCAAGGGGTACCACAGCAACGAGGCTGCCAACGCTGAGGCGTTCGTGGACGGTTTCTTCCGCACAGGGGACCTCGGTGAACTCGACGAAGACGGGTTCCTGACCATCACCGGGCGCAAGAAGGACCTTCTGGTCACGGCCGGCGGCAAGAACGTTGCCCCTGGCCCCTTGGAGGAAAAGCTGCGTGAACACCAACTGGTGGGACAGGCCGTGGTCGTTGGCGATGGCAGGCCGTTCGTTGCGGCGTTGATTTCAATCGACCGTGAAGGCCTTGCCGATTGGTGTGCCGAACACAAGGTCGAGGACCTCTCCCCCGATGACGCAGTGTCGGATCAGCGCGTGCGGGCAGCGGTCCAATCCGCCGTGGACGAAGCCAACAAACTGGTATCCGCGGCCGAGTCGATCAAGAAGTTCACCTTTATCAAGGCCGAACTCAGTGTTGAATCCGGGCACCTGACGCCGTCGCTCAAACTCAAGCGCGCCGCAGTGGTGAATGACTTTTCCGGAATCGTGGACAGGCTTTACGAGCGCTGAACCGCGCACCGCCACCCTTCTTATCGACGAACAGCCTCATCTTCAGGAGTGTCCTCAAACGACTCTTCTTTTTCGCTGTCGTCGACGGCAGACGACTTAGCACCGGCACCGCGGCGACGACGCGTCGGCCAGGTGAGAATGAATGTCACCGTGGCTGCCAGGAACACGAGAGCGCCGATCACGATACCTGCGTCCACCCAGAACTGGCCCGGGAAAAGTCGGATAAGCGTGTCCTCCAGCGAGAACGTCCACGTGCCGCTGGCGAAGAAGATGCGGTGGAACTCCGTAAAGAACGTCTGCCAGCTCAGGACTGCCAGGACGGCAAGGCCGATGATGATCACCAAGGTAACGATGGAACCCGCAAAGAGGCCGCGCCGCACGCCGCCCTGGCTGCGCTTGCGCAGATAGAGGATGGCGATGATGCTGAGGATGATAAGCAGAAGGCCTGCGCCGAACGAGGACAGGATGACAAGCTTCACGTCGGCCATGTGCGAAACTTCAGTGTCCTTGAACAGCTTGGCACCATCCTCGTGGACCAGCCCGCCGAGGTACCGGGGACCGGACCAGTTACTGAGGTAGTCCACCGCGTAGGAGCCATAGGTCATACGATCGTCCGTGCTGAAACCGTAGCCGTCGCCCGGGAACCCTGGCCGGTTGTATTCCACCCAAAGGAACAATGGGCTGGTTACAGCCCTGACCGCCAGCACCAAGAGGATGACCGGGTAGAAGACAGCCAGCAGGACCTGGAAAATCCGGGGGCCAATGGGCTTGACCTTCGCGGCCTGCTCACGCTCTGCGTTGCGCCTGGCTACCTCGTCTTCGGGCGGGCGGACCTGAAGGGCTGACGTCGGAAGCGGTTCCGAGTAGTGTGCAGGCTGGCCTGAGGAAGGGTTGCTGGCCAAAGGGTTGCTGGCCGAAGCATCAGCGAACAGCGGCGGTTCAGGCTCTGCATCCGCAGCCTCGGCGGCCTTGCGGTCCGCCCGGCTCTCGGGCTGGATAGGAGCGGAAGTATCCGAATCGCTGGAAGGTGAAGACGCACCGGCAGGAGCAGATGCCGCTGACGATCCGCCGGATGTCCGGGGCTTCATCCAGTCGAAGGCCGGTTCATCGGGGTCGTCATGGACGTCCGTCTCCGGTTCCTGCGGTTTTGGGCTCTTGTCGCTCACAGCGGTTTCACTTCCGTAGGCATCCACCGGCCCTTGCATGCTGCCGGCTCACTTGTCTGCATTCGAGCCTACAGTCCGGCTTCGGGTAGACACGCGGAGCCACCCCGCCTGGAGCCGGATTGAAACGTAACTGTAAGGTGCTAGGCAGCAATGCCGCGATATCCGGCGTCGTGACTGTCCAAATCACCTGTGGCACCCGAGCGGGACGCCCGCCGCCCAAGAACCAGGGTGTAAGTCCAGTAGGCAGCCAGGACCAAGGCCCCGATGGTGATTTTTGCCCACACAGGCAGCAGGCTGGGGGTGACAAAAGCCTCGACTACGCCTGAGATGAGTAGAACCAGGACCAGGCCAAGGGCAACCGTAATGAGGGAACGGCCCTCATCGGCCACCGCCTGCAACCGTGTCCTGGGACCGGGCCGGACCATCGCCCAGAAAATCTGTAGACCGGCGGCACAGGCAATGAACACTGCCGTCAGTTCCATGAGGCCATGGGGAAGGATGTAGCTGAAGAAGACATCCAACTTGCCGGTCGCCGCGAAGGCCCCGGCAGCTGCACCGGCGTTTTGGGCATTCAGGAAGAGGATCATGGGCACCCAGAAGCCTGTGATGCCGAAGGCCACTGCCTGGGCGGAAATCCATGCGTTGTTGGTCCAGACCGCCCCCGCGAACGACGCCGCCGGATTCTCCGAGTAGTAGTCGATGAAGTCTTCCTCGATGTACCGTCGCACGCTCTCGTCACTTCCCATGACGGCCCGCAAAGCTTCGGGTGACGTCCCGATCCAGAACGCGTACCCGGCTCCGACGAGCACGAAGAAGATGCCACACCACACCGTCAACCAACGGATCCGGTAAAACGCCGCGGGCAAAGCGATGACGAAGAAGCGCGCAAGGTCTTCCATGAAGTTCGACCGCGCCCCCGTGAACCTGGTACGCGCTTGTGCAAGGGCTGCGGAGAGCGACGACGATAGTGCTGTTTCCGGCGCTACCGAGCGGATGAGGGACAAATGCGCCGACGCGGTCTGGTACAGGCGCAACAATTCATCCGCTTCTTCCCCGGTGAGCCGCCGTTTGTGCGCCAGGAAAGAAAGGCGCGCCCATTTGTCGCCGTGCACAGCCGAAAACGCGTCAATGTCCACGGCACCACCCTAACCGCTGGGAAGGACCGCGGCACAGGATCGTCGACCGCAGCTAGACTCGATCATGCGGGCGCGTGATGCGGTCCGCCGCAGTGCGGAACTACGGGGGCGGACTTGAGTTCAATCATTACCGGAGAGGCAGTGGTCCTGGAACTGCGGCCTGCGTCGTTCGCTGCCCGCGCTCTTGGGCTTATCCTGGACGTCATCGCCCACATCATCCTGCTGATCCTGCTCATTATCCTGATCAGCATGGCCTCGCGTGACCTCGACGAAGCAGCCGTGCAAGCCCTGATATTGTCCAGCGTCGTCTTTTCCTTCGTGATCGTGCCCGTAACAGTGGAGACCCTGACCCGCGGCCGTTCACTGGGCAAACTCGCCACCGGCCTGCGGATTGTGCGCGACGACGGCGGCTCCATCCGGTTCCGCCATGCCGTGATCCGCGGGCTCCTTGGTTTCCTCGAGATTTACCTGACTTTTGGCGGTCTGGCCATCGCCGTCGCTTTGTTCAATGACCGGTCCAAGCGCCTGGGCGACGTCGTTGCAGGCACCTACTCGCTCCGCCAGCGCGTGCCGTCGGAACCGCGCATCCTCCCCGGGGCACCGCCTTATCTCCAGGCATGGGTTTCGATGGCGGACATCGGCCGGGTTCCAGACGCAACCGCGCGCCGGGCCGGAACATTTGTCCAACAGGCCTACCTGATGGCCCCGGCCTCCCGAACACGGATGGCTACGGCCCTGGCCACCGAACTGGCCCACTACGTTGCCCCTCCTCCGCCCCCGGGGACCCGCCCCGACGACTACATCGGGGCGGTCCTCGGCGAACGGAGGAACCGCGAACTCAACCGCTTGAGGCAAGCCGAACAGCGCAACTCGACTGTCGGCGAGAGGCTTAGCCGGTTGCCGTTCAGCCGTTCAACCTAATCCGGCCTCCTGGAACGATCAGCCGATCCAATGGGCCGGGGTTGCCAAGCGCTCGGGCAGCAGCGTTCCGCCGGAGCCCTGCGCGGAGTTTATTTGCGGCTGGGTGAGGTAGAGCGAGCAGGACAGGTCGGCGTCGTGAAGGCGGGCGTTCCGCAGATCGGCACCGAGCACATCGACTGCTGTGAGGTCGCTTCCTTCGAGGTTCGCACCGATCAGGTAAGCCCCGCGGAGGTCCGCGCCGCAGAGTCGACGGTTCGCGAGCCGGGCTCCCATGAGGTCGGCACCCGGGCGGAGACCGTCGTCGAGCCCATGGCGGCCCTCAGCCCCGTACGAAGCCCGCACTTCCTCACTCACTTCCATCAGCAGGGCGCGCACCTCGCCGTGCAGGCGTTCGACGTCGGCAGCCAGGACCGCTGTCACGTCACCGTGCGTCGCGGCCTCTACAGCGGAAGAAAGCAGGACGGCATCGCTTGCCAGCGCGGAGTCCCGGGTGCGCCGCTTGGCTTCGTCCAGGTACCACAACATTTCGTGGAGTTGCCGGACGATTCTGAAGACCGCGAACATGGCGTCCTGCGATGACGGGTCCTGCGACCAACTGACGCCGGCGAAAATGCGTTGCGAGACCACTTGGCCCGCTCCGAAACAGTCAAAGACCGTGCATCCGCTAAATCCGCGGGGACGCAACCTTTGATGGATGGTGCAGGAAAAGTCGCCTGCCATATTGGGGCACGCCGAAGCGGCCGGTTTGTCGATGGCGAAGTCAGCCGATCGGATGAAGCCCAAGGCGGTACAACAAAGGGCAAAGCAGTTGCCGCAGTCCGGGCGAAGGTGTGGTGAAAGAGTCACGAGTGACTGCGGCGCTCTTAGGAGCGGGCTACCGCTGGGCGTAGCTGGCCCAGGGAATGTTCCAGTCCCCGAAGCCCTCGAGCGGTTCAACGGCCGGTGCGCCAGTGTTCAGGATTTGCACGACGTCGCCGGTTTTCATGTTGTTGAAGAACCAGGCAGCATCCTTGGGCAGCAGGCCAACACAGCCGTGGGAGACGTTGGCCACGCCAATGGAACTCCATGCGGCTTCAAGTGCCTGGTGGACGTAAACGCCGGACCAGGTCAATCGGTTTGCGTACTCGACAACGAGCGGCGGGTAGTAGCCCTTGTCCCCCGGCTTCAAGCCAATGGTCCCGGCATTGAAGTTGGAGTGCCGTTCCTGCTCCATGATCACGGCATATCCGGTGGGCGACAGCCAGTCTTCCCCACCGAGGGAAACGGGCGCTGTGTAGACCAACTGGCCATCGGTGTAGACGTTCATGGTCTTGGTGTTGTCGTCCACCACGGCCACCCGCTGGGGGCCGGTGGTGAACGTGGACACGACGTCGCCGTTGCCGATCATGTTATTGCCGAAATTGACGCCCAGGAGCTTCATGTCAACCGTGACAGTGGTACCGGAGGCCCAGAAGGTTTCGGGTCGGATGCGGACCTTCTTGTCCGAATACCAGTGCCAGGCGACGGGCTGGCCCGATGACACAGTGATGGCAACACGCTTTTCCATGGCGGCCTTGTCCAGCACCGGCTCACTGAAGTTGATCTCGATCGGCTGGCCGGAACCTGCCACTGTGCCGTTACGGGGGTAGATGGAAGCGTCGGCTTCGTAAGCGGCGGAAACAGTGGTGAACGTCTGGGTCTTCTTGGTTTCCTTGCCTGCCGTGTCCACCACGGTGAAGGAATAGCTGTACTTGGTTTTGAACTTCAAGACCTCAAGGGTGGTCCATGTGCTTCCATCTGCGCTGGTCTTGCCCTGCACAGGAGCGCCGCCGCCGGTGGGTGCCAGCACAACGTCTTTGATCTTGCCGTTGACTGCCTTGATCTGCGGGCCCACCACGGGGTTCCACTCCACGGCGCCGTCCAGCGGCGTGACACCGAGTTCAACGGGCTTGGCTTCCGGCGTCGGAGTTGGTTGGGCCGTACCCACGGCATCCTGGCTGAATCCGGAAAGCCATCCGGGAGCGGTAGCTACGCCAATTCCGCCCACGGCAATAGCGGCACAGATCCCCACAATCGCAAGGACCTTGCCCGTTTTCCGTTTGGCGACTTCCGTCATGGTTTCCGTCTTCCTGTCCCCCGGCAAGCAATTCTGAACATCCAATTCTAGCCGACAGGCCGGCCACGCTGGTGACGTGTCCGGCCTGTCGGTGAGAATCCTTAAGCAGCAGGTGGCCTAGTAGCGGTAGTGCTCCGGCTTGTAGGGTCCTGCGACATCCAGGTCAAGGTAGTCAGCCTGGTCCTTGCTCAGTTCAGTCAGCTCCACGCCCAGCGCGTCCAGGTGCAGGCGCGCCACCTTTTCGTCAAGGATCTTGGGAAGGACGTAAACCTGCTTCTGGTATTCACGCTCGCCGGCCGGCTGGTCCCTCTTGGTCCAGAGTTCGATCTGCGCGATGGTCTGGTTGGCGAACGAGTTGCTCATGACGAACGACGGGTGGCCGGTTGCGTTGCCCAGGTTCAGGAGCCTGCCTTCGGACAGCACGATGATGGAGCGCTCGTTGTCCGTCCCTTCATCGAAGACCCACTCGTGGACCTGCGGCTTGATCTCCACCTTCTTGACGCCTGCAACCTTGGCAAGGCCGGCCATGTCGATCTCGTTGTCGAAGTGGCCGATGTTCCCAACAATCGCCTTGTTCTTCATGCCCAGCATGTGCTCGGCCATGATGACGTCCTTGTTGCCAGTGGTCGTGATGAAGATGTCGCCTTGGGCGAGCACGGACTCGAGCTTGGCAACCTGGTAGCCGTCCATGGCGGCCTGCAGTGCGCAGATGGGGTCGATCTCGGTCACGACCACGCGGGAACCTTGGCCCCGCAGCGCTTCCGCGGCGCCCTTGCCGACGTCGCCATAGCCACATACGACGGCGACCTTGCCGCCCATGAGGACGTCCGTCGCCCGGTTGATGCCGTCCGGGAGCGAATGCCGGATACCGTACTTGTTGTCGAACTTGCTCTTGGTGACGGAGTCATTGACGTTGATGGCCGGGAACAGCAGCTTGCCTTGCTCGGCCAACTGGTAAAGCCTGTGCACGCCCGTGGTGGTTTCCTCGGTCACACCCTGGATCTTTGCTGCCAGCCGTGTCCACTTCTGCGGATCCGCTGCAAGCGTCCGGCGGAGCAGGTCCAGGATCAGGACGTATTCCTCGGGGTCCTCCTCGGTCGGTGCCGGGACGGCGCCGGCTGCTTCGAACTCGACGCCCTTGTGCAGCAGCAGGGTGGCGTCGCCGCCGTCGTCGAGAATCATGTTGGGGCCCAGCTCCGGGTTGGTGTCCGCTCCGGGCCACGTGAGGATCTGCTCGGCGGTCCACCAGTATTCCTCAAGGGTTTCGCCCTTCCACGCAAAAACCGGAACACCTTGCGGGTCTTCGGGGGTGCCCTTGCCGACAACCACAGCGGCAGCGGCTTCGTCCTGCGTGGAGAAGATGTTGCACGAGGCCCAACGAACCTCCGCGCCGAGGGCGGTGAGGGTTTCGATGAGGACGGCCGTCTGGACCGTCATATGCAGCGAACCGGCAATACGGGCACCTTTGAGCGGCTGGGCGGCACCGAACTCTGCTCGCAGCGACATGAGGCCCGGCATTTCGTGCTCTGCGAGACGGATCTGGTGGCGGCCGGCCTCGGCCAGGGAGATGTCAGCCACTTTGTAATCGAAAGTCATGAAAGTCCTTAGGGGGTACCGTGCGGGTATTGCTGTCTGGAATACGTCAGGCTTTGGCGTCGTGCTGTCCGGAAGATGCGGCCTGGGCGGCTGCGCGTAATTCCGGCGGCAGGAGCAGGGGGATGCCGTCCTCGATCTCGTAACGGACCTTCTCACCGTTTTCGGCGGCAGCTGTGGAAACCAGCTCATCGCCCTCCTGGACCAGCGGCGAGCCCGTGACGGGGCAGCGCAGGATGGACAACAGTTCAGGACTGACCTTTGGCATGAATGATGCTCCCTGGGTGGCACCGGAGTGGTGCCGCTGGCGGACTAATCGGCAGATCCAAGCCTACCGCGCGGGCGATCCCCCAAGGAGCCGACGACGTTTGCGTACGGGCCGCCGAGTCGGAACCTCGACCGCCGGATGGTGCTAAGAAGGTTCGCGGAGGATCCGCAGGTGGCCGCGGCGGGTGCCTTCAAGCACAGCGGGTGCTTCCACCTGCGGACGGCTTGCCCGTGCAGGGGTCTCCGCAGCGGCCGATGCCGCTTCCCGGACGGCGTTAGCGAGGGCCAGCAAATCATCCGGCCCCGGCTCGGGTGGAGTGGCCGGCATCGCGAGGCGCAGGACCTCCCAGCCACGGGGCACTGTGAGGGTCTCTGCGTGCTGGGCGCAGAGGTCATAAGCATGCGGTTCCGCATAGGTGGCTAGTGGGCCAAGAACAGCTGTGGAGTCGGCGTACACGTACGTCAAAGTGGCCACCGCAGATTGGCGGCAGGCAGATCTTGAGCATTGACGAATAGCACCCACAACACCCCAGATTAGCGCCATTTGACCGCCACTCTGCGCATTGGACGCCCGTGGCCCGTTCTTAAAGCGCCCCGCCACGGGCCACGGCGTGGTGAACGCGCTGATATCGCGTTGGCGGTTCCTCGGGACTAAAGTCGATATATGCAGTCACAGCCACATGTTCCCGGCTTCACTGTCCGGTGGACTGACGCCGAGGGTGATCAGGGGAAGGCACACGCATCGGCGGGTGTCCGCGGTTTCCGACGGCGTCGGCGCAACCGTCATGGGCGTGGACTGCGGGGAGAACTCATGCTCCCCAGCCTTCCTGGCTTCCGGACGCGCTCGGAGCGTTTTGATGACATGGTTCTGGACTCCGCTGAGCGGCTGCAGGACATGTGGGGCAAGCAACTGGATGGCGTTCTGTTCGCCGTCGATGAAATCCCGCCGGATCTGGAGCAGTTGGTTGCTGCCGGTGGCGGGGCACCCATGGGCTCCTACACCGCCGGCGGCCGCGGCGAAGCACCGATGATCACTGTGTACCGACGCGTGGTGGAGCAGACGGCCGGAACGCGGGAAGAACTCCAGGACCTGGTTCACGACGTCGTGGTCGAGTACACGGCCGAAATGCTGGGCGTCCCGCCGGAGACGCTTGATCCGGTGTACCGGCGCCGCTACCAGTAAGCCGCGTCCCTGACGGGCAGGGCCTAATACCCCACAGTCACCGGAACCTTCTCAAGGCCCGCGGCTGCGTCCTGGATGGCCAGCACGGAGACGTCATTGCGGTCTTGCGTTCCAAGGAACAGCGCACCGTATACCGGGTCCCCGGATGCCGACACAACGAAGCCTGCCACCGCCGCGTCACCAGTCTTCGCCGGTAGCTCTATCAATGACGTCGTGCCGCCGGAAATATCCACGTCCACGGACTTTCCAACCTTGCCGTCGGCGGTCACCGGTGCGTAGCTGACAGTTGCGCGCCCGTCCGGCACGCCAAAGCTGAAGAACCGTTGTCCGTTACGGGGTACCGACACCAAGTGTTGGCTTCCAAGCCGCGCTGACGATGGCGACCATGCGAAGTCCGTAGCGTCCTCTGCCTTGGTCCCCCGGACAACCCTCGTGGATGCCACGAATGAAACATCAGAGCTCGCGCTCACGGTGTAGCTCCCGGCGGGAACCCCCTCCAGATCGAGGGTGGCCACGGAACCACCCTTGACTGTCACTACTCCCCCGTTGGGGATCTGACGCTCACCGTTGGCGCCGTACAACCGCACCCGCACAACGGCATCCGTGGAACCAGGCACAGCTATGTGGAGCGCCGGAACGGCATCGGCAAAGCCGCTCTTGCCGCCGAGCGCCTTGACAGCGGCAGGGTCTTGGATCTCGACGCCGGACATCACCTGGAGATTCGACGGTCCGGTCCCCGGGGAAAGGAAGTCGACGCCGCCCGGGACCAACCCCCGCAGCACGCTCTGCTGGATGGTACCGGCCACGGGACCACCCGTGCTGCGGACATGAACCGCCAGGTGGGACTCACCAGGGGCCAGGCCGGCGAGATTCACGGAGCGGGTGGTGCCGGGCGCTACCAGGAGGCCTCGGGCGCCGGGCGCCTGGATCTGGCCTTGTTCACCGAAGAGATCCAGATTCACCGTGGCCGGCGTTTCGGAAGCATTGCTGAGATTAAGGACCGCGGTCCTGCCCAGGGCCGTGTTTGCGCCCAAGAGCCAGGCATCGTTCCCGGGCTGTTGGCAGGGAGCGGCGGCGATCCCGCGAAGGTCACCGTCCGTGGCCGAATAGCTGAGGCTTGCAGCAAGCGAAGCCTGCTCGTTTCCGACCGGTTCCGCCCCCACCACGATGGGAGCAGTAACAGGGCTGATGGACGCCGCGCCTGCCGCGAGGACTGGAGGCCCGGCAGTGGGTGAAGGCGTGCTTGTGGGCGTCTTTGCAATTTCGGACACGGTATCCCCAGCCAATGTCATGATGCGTGTGCCCGGGATGGTGCCCGCGGGGTTGCTCAGCACCACGGCATTGAGCGCGCTCGACGCTGTCGTGGAAACCGGGCTGAATGCGGCGTCCGTGCCCAACTCCGTTCCATCGACAAGCCGGGCGGGTTCGGGACACACGCCAAGGGAGCGTCCGGCGGG
Source organism: Paenarthrobacter sp. NPDC089322 (assembly GCF_040684895.1). Taxonomy (NCBI): domain Bacteria; kingdom Bacillati; phylum Actinomycetota; class Actinomycetes; order Micrococcales; family Micrococcaceae; genus Paenarthrobacter; species Paenarthrobacter sp. NPDC089322. The sequence goes on along the minus strand of NZ_JBFBGW010000018.1, from coordinate 72,772 downwards.
CACATCGGCTTCCCGGAGGTCCAATGCGGTCCCCCCGGACGGCTCGGGCACCATGGACGCCGCCGCGACGGCACCCCCACCTGCAGCAAGGATGACTACTGCCGACAAAACTCCTGTGACAACCCCTTTATTGGCACCGGATTTGTTGGACCCGCTGGATTTCCTGCCGGAAACCCGGGGAGAACTGCTGGAACCCGAACGGGGCGTCCCCGGCTCCTGGGCTGCGTCGACCTCGTTTTTCTGGTCGTCAGACACTGCTGTACTCCTTACGGAGGGAAACTTCGTCCCTCGACATGCCGGTTCGCGAGCGTCGGGCGGGTATCGGGATTGCCAGCAGGGCTGTCAGAGCGAACACCACTGCCTGAGCTATTCCGAAGAACAGGCCCCAGGGGTTGCTGTAGCGGATTTCCAAGCTGCCGCCGCTTGCCGGGAGTTCGAAAGCCTGCGCCCAGTCCGACGTGGTCGGCTTCAACGGGCGACCATCCATCCACGCTTCCCAGCCGGGATCGGACCTTTCGGCCAGGACAACAAGCCTTCCGTCCTCGCCCGGGGGCACGTCAGCGGCTACCGTGATGTCTTCGGAAGGCAAGGCACCAATGGTGGCCCCTTGGGCATCGACAACCCGCACGCGGTGGGCTGAGTCTGCCGCTGTTTCGGCAGACTGTCCGCGTGGCGTGACACGCCAGAGCCATCCGGCGTCGGTCTGTCCAACAGCAACGAGTCCCGGAACGGCGTCGATCCTGCTGGCCGTCAACTGCGCTGCATTGTCAGCGGCTTTGAGGACGATGAAGCCCGCACCGAGCTGTTCCAGGTCTTCGCGTGGGTCCACGCCCGTGCTCGCCACGATGGTGGCAACAGCCCTCCGCAGAGCCGCAGTTGCGGCGTCATCCGCGGCGACTTCCTCGCGGCCGGGAGCGCCAATAATGTTCCGCGCCGACGCTACGGTGGAAAGACTGTCCAGCGTGGTACCGGCGCCGCGCATCAGCGAGGACGTGAACGCGCCCTGCTCACCGCTTGTGATGACCAGCGTTCGCGTTCGCTCGGGTCCCACGCCGCGGTCGACGGCGGTGGCCGGCAAAGTGCCGTTGCCTACCGGCCAGACCTTGCGGAGAACGCCTAGTGACGAGCCGTCTTCCGTGGGGACGGTTCCGTCGTCCGCGGGAACCGTTTCGGGCGTCTCCGGGGTCAACGCGGCCGCGGAGGAGGGTTGCAGGACGTTTTGCGCTGCCCAGGCACCCATGCCGGCCAACGGGCCCGCCACCAAAAGCGCCAGAACGATGCCCGAGGCCGCCCGTCGCAGCGGCCGCTTCCACCGCGGCGCATCCGGAACAGGACGGGTGGCACTGAAGATCCTGTCGGCGCCGAACATGTTGTCGGCGCCGAACATCTTGTCCGCGCCGAGTAAGGCCGCACCGAGGAGCAGCAGCCAGGATGCCGACACAGCAGGACCGGTAAACGGCCCCACCATGACGTTGTTGTTCACGCCCGTGGCCACGTGGCCCACCAGCCAACTGCTTGCAAGGGTCGCCAGCGCCACCAGCCAGAACACCCGGACGGCTGCTGCACGCTTACCTGGAAGGAACAAGGCAACCATCGCGAGGAGAAGTACCGGTACGCTCACCAGCATCGCGAGCAGCAGGGCCCAAGGCATGGCACCTGGCCCGAACAGCGCCAAACCGGTGAGCCCGCCGCCGAGGTCAAACTTGACCGGCTGGCCCAGAAGCTGCTGCCACAACGGCGCCGCTTCGAAGTTGAGAGGAAGCCCGGGATCAGCCAACAGAGAGCGCGGACGGTCCAGCACGGAAATCCCGTAAGGGATGAAGAGGGCGGCACTTGGCAGCAGCGACCACCACAGAGTCTTACCGCGGTGGCCAAGAACCACAGCGGCAAGGACAATCGCCACGGTGATCGGGCCAAGGAGCAACGGCGCCGACGCGGTAATTGCCGCCATTGCCAGCCCTGCTGCGGCTGCCGCAGTCCAGGATGGAGTGCCATTGATGCCGGGCTTTCCCAAGGCAGGTGCCGGCCGACGCATAAGGGTGTCGCTGGAACGGGAGTGTCGGTGGATACCCGGGTGCGGTTGTCCAATGGCGGATCCCGACGCACGCATCAGTGCCAGCAGGAGCAACGGCATGAGAACATGTGCCACCAAAGCACCGAGCCGGCCCTCATTGATGGAAACCAGCAGCGCGGGCGCTCCGGACCACGCCAAAGCGGCCACCGTCCGGAAACGCCGCCTGGTAGTCAAGGCGCCGGCAGCAAACCAGGCCGCGAGTCCGGATAGGGGCATGGCCAGGATGAGGAGCCACACTACGGCTGCGTTACCGTCTCCCCCGCCGAACAGCGAGATTGCCCACAAAACGTAGCCGAAAGGATCCCCGTGTCCCGGGAGTCCTGCCCCCAACGGAATCCACCACGTGGCGGCATTTGCCCAAATGTCCGCGGGTGACGCGGAGAGGGGAAGGAGGCCACCGCCGGCAACTGCCCCTTCGCGCAGGAGGCCCATGAGTCCAACCAGCGCAGCAGCCAGCGCGATGAGCGCTGCCGCGACAGCTCCCGTCCCCACCCATCCACGCTCGTTCGTGGCAAGCGCCGCGAAGTCATCGGCCGCGTCGCCGCTGGGTTCCGGCGCCAGGAGATCGGAAGCCGCGGAACTTTCCTCGCTGGGGCGGATTGCTTCGAGCAGGGAGCGCCGGCTTGCCCGAACTTCCCGGGATGAGGTCTGCAGCCCACGAACCAGTGATCGAGGCACTGTCCGTGTCCGTGCCGCCGTGCGTCGTCCCCGCATCACTGCCAGCGGCCGGGCCAAAGCGGCGATAGTGGCAGCGAACTGGGAGAATCCGTAGCCGGGTTCCTTGACCAGAATGCTAAGGACAAGCCGAACGAGGGAACCCAGCAAGGCACCCACGGCCTGGAACGGGAGGTTCCACCACGGCGTGTGCTTTAGGCGCATATGGATCTGCGCTTTGCGCGCTGCCGAGGACGTCCCGAGCCCGTGGGGCCGGTGCTCCACGTGGAACATCCGGGCGCCCGGCACCACCACCACACGGTTTCCCGCAAGCCAGTTGCGCCAGCAGAAATCGACGTCATCGCCGCTTGCCGGAAGTGCGGGGTCGAAGCCCTGGAGTTGCTCCCAGATGTCCCGTCGAATCAGCATGCCGGCAGAGTTCACGGCAAAGGTATCGGAGCGGGCATCGTATTGCCCTTGGTCCACCTCATCGGCATCGATGAGGGTCAGGCGTTCTGCCCAACGGCTCGTGGAGAGCCCTACATCCACCAGTCGCCGCTCGTGATCCCAGCCTAGTTGCTTGCATCCGGCAACGGTTACGGACGTGGTTCGCTCGACTGCATGGAGGAGCTCCGCCAGCGCATCAGGTGCGGGAGCTGCGTCATCGTGCAGGAGCCAGATCCATTCGACTGTTCCAGTGTCGCCAGCGTCGACGCTCTTGGTCCCGCCAGGTGCAAGCTCCGACAATCCCGCCTGCACGGCAGCACCAAAACCGGTCTTTGGCTGCCGGAACGTGGTGACGTTCTCTGGTCCCAACGCCTCACGGAGCAAATCAAGGGAGTTGTCCCCGGATCCTGTATCAATGCCAATGGCGGCATCTGCCGAACGCGTCTGGTCCGACAATGCCGCCAATGTCCTGGGCAAATAGTCCCCGCCGTCGTGGGCAACCACGACGGCGGTGACGTGTACTTCCTTAAGAATTAGACCGCTCGCTTCCTCAGCCGACGACGTTCGCGCTCCGAAAGTCCGCCCCAGATACCAAAGCGCTCATCGTTGGCGAGGGCATACTCCAAGCATTGCGAGCGGACGTTGCACGCTCCGCAGACCTTCTTGGCGTCCCGCGTTGATCCACCTTTTTCCGGGAAGAACGCTTCGGGATCGGTCTGGGCGCACAAGGCGTCAGTTTGCCAGCCGAGTTCGCCTTCGTCGTCGAAGTCTCCCTGGCTCGGGAGGCCGATCCACACGGGTTGCCCCGGGGATTCAAGGGGACGGCGCAACTCCATGGGAGGGTCGTCTACGTCGTCGTCCGGCCCGGCGGGCAGGTCCCCGATCAAAGCCTCATGTGCTGCGAGAAGAGCAGTCGCCTGGTCTTCCAATGATTCCTGCACATTCTGGTTGTATCGGTCTGCCGCTTCCGGATCCGCAGGGTCCACGTACCAATCTCCTGGTACTTCCCTCGAACGGTACTTCACCGACGCATGTTCTGCGACGACTGCATCTTCCTGGATACGCAACGCTTGCCCCATGGCGTCCCTCCTGATTTTGCAGCTGCTGCCTGGATGTATTTCCGACGCCCGGTGTTGCTCCGGTCATCTATGCAGCGGCGTTTGATTACTAATTACACGCGTGTAACTACCCGCCAGTCAAGCCGCGCGGGGATAATAATCAAGAATCTGTAGAAACGTGGGATGCGCCACGCCCAACAATTTCTGCCGCAGCGCCGGGCGCGTCGCACGCTAAACGGAAGTCCGGCATCAGTTGGGTAAACATCTCCTGAATTTACGGGGGCAGCCCTCAATCTCTACCGCCACCCCCACCGAATGGACTAACTGCAGTGTGCTGGATCTCACAAACCGGCCCCGCCGTGGAAGTCGATCGTGACAAGATTGGTCCATGAGCATCCCGGCAGCAACCCTGATGACCGCGCTGCGGTCCGGCCATTCAACTTCCCCCAGGCTCACGTGGTACGGCCCGGATTCCGAGCGCGTGGAACTCTCGGGGCGCGTCCTGGATAACTGGGTAGCGAAGACGAGCAATCTCCTGCAGGACGAGCTGGACGCCGAACCCGGCATGGCGGTCCGGCTGGACCTCCCTGCGCATTGGAAGTCGTTCGTCTGGGCTTTGGCCGCCTGGCAGCTCGGCATGGAGGTGGTGTTGGACGGCACCTCAGCTGACCTGTTGGTGACCGACACTCCCGACGACGGCGCGGGAGCCGGCTTTGACGCCGTCGTTGCCGTGCCGCTCGCGGCACTCGCGATGCGCTGGCCCGGAGAGCTTCCATCCGGCGTCGTTGATTACGCAGCGGAAGTGCGCTCCCACGGTGACGTTTTCATGGCGCACAACGAACCCGAGGCAGGAAACCCGGCAGTCCGCGGCTCCGCAGTCCACCACCACGGCAGCCTCCTGGACGGCTTCGCTGCGTCCCATGAGGCGGGGGTTCGCCTGTTGGTGCGTGCTTCGGATGGTTTGGAAGCGGGGTTGGCGGCCTCGTTGGGTGCGTGGAAAGAAGACGGCTCCGTTGTTCTTGTACACCCCGACCTGGAAGTGACCGAGCACTTGCTGGAGAACGAGCGCGTCAGCCGTTCTTGATGGACGGCACCTCGCCGGTGGTTGGTGCTGAGGCGGCGACTTCCGCTCCGGGCTTCGGCTTATGGTGGAGTTCGAGGATCTCATGGTCATGCGAGAACTCGGGCTCGGCGTCGAGCTCTTCGTTGAACACCCAGAAGCGGTAGGCGAAGAAGCGGAAAATGGTGCCGAGGATGAGTCCCACGACGCTGCCCGCAATGAAAAGGGAAGGTTTGTCGTTCAAATCCAGGATGTACTTGGCGAACCACACGCAGCCGGACGCGATCAGCAGCCCGATGAAATTCATCACTGCAAACAGCACGGCCTCGCGCACCACGTTCGCCTGCTTACGGTGACGGAACGTCCAGAAGCGGTTGGCCACCCAGGAGAACACGCTTGCCACAATGGTCGCTACCGCCTTGGCCCATACTTCGCTGCCGTGCATCGGACCCGAAAAGAGCCAGATAAACACGGCGGAGTCGATGACAAAAGCAACACCGCCTACGGCGCCGAACTTCGCCACCTCGCGCCAGAAAAGCGAGGCAAGTCCGCGGATGCGATCTGCAAGTGTGGTGATCATGACCCTCCATGGCCGATAGAAAGTGGGCCGATGGGCCACATCCATTTTAGCGCCCATTTCCAAGCGCTACCCGGGAGCTCGCTGTGAGAACGCCTATAGGCGGCCCCGCCGGACAGGCAAACGGTAGTAACGAGAAGGAGAAATCCGTGATCCTGCCCCCGGTTCGGTAGGCTGAACCTTGTGACTTTTCCAGTGATTGGCGTTGTTGGCGGCGGCCAGCTCGCACGCATGATGGCCCCGCCCGCTACCGCTTTGGGCTTCGAACTCCGCGTTTTGGCTGAGGGCGAAGACGTTTCAGCCGTCCCGGCCGTTCCCACGGCTCCGGTTGGTGACTACAAAGACCTGAACACCCTGCTCGAGTTCGCCAAGGGCGTGGACGTCATCACGTTCGACCACGAGCACGTCCCCACGCAGCACTTGCGGGCGCTCCTTGATGCCGGCGTCAACGTGCAGCCCGGCCCGGACGCACTCGTGAACGCCCAGGACAAACTCGTCATGCGCGCCGCAATCGACCGTTTAGGCCTGCCGAACCCGGAATGGTCCGCCGTGAACACGGTGGAGGAACTCGTCGCTTTCGGCGACAAGATCGGATGGCCTGTGGTGTTGAAGACACCTCGTGGCGGCTACGACGGCAAGGGCGTCCGCATCGTCGATTCTGCCGAGGATGCAGCAGATACTGCCGATTGGTTTGAGTCCATGAGCCCCCTGTTGGCAGAAGCCAAGGTGGACTTCAGCCGGGAACTCTCTGCCCTCGTAGCGCGGACCCCCAGCGGCGAATCCCGTGCCTGGCCGGTAGTACATACCATCCAGGTGGACGGTGTCTGTGACGAAGTCATCGCCCCGGCCCAAAACATTCCCCTGGAAGTTGCCGCAGCCGCAGAGGAAGCGGCTCTGCGCATCGCCAACGAGCTCGGCGTCACGGGTGTCATGGCGGCAGAACTGTTCGAGACTCCAGGTGTTGGTGCCGGGTTCCTTATCAACGAACTCGCGATGCGCCCGCACAACACAGGGCACTGGACCCAGGATGGCGCCATCACCAGCCAGTTCGAACAGCACCTGCGCGCTGTCCTGGACCTCCCGCTCGGTGCAACGGACGCCTTGACTCCCGTGACTGTGATGAAGAACTTCCTGGGCGGCGACAACCAGAACCTGTTTGAGGCGTTCCCCCTTGCACTGGCTTACGAACCGGCCGCCAAGGTGCACTGCTACGGCAAATCTGTCCGGCCCGGCCGCAAAATCGGCCACGTCAACCTGGTTGGCTCCGCCGTCTCGGACGTCGATTCCGTCCGCCAGCGAGCCACAGCCGTGGCAAACATCATCCGCGACGGCCGCCTGCCGGCGCAGACCACCCTTGAGGAGACCGAATGACGTCAGCAGCAACAGCCCCGCTCGTAGGGCTCGTCATGGGTTCCGACTCGGACTGGCCTGTCATGGAAGCGGCAGCGGACGCCTTGGCTGAATTCGGCATCCCCTTCGAGGCAGACGTCGTGTCGGCACACCGCATGCCCACAGAAATGATCCGCTACGGGCAGACGGCACACGAGCGCGGCCTCCGTGTGATCATTGCCGGTGCCGGTGGCGCCGCCCACTTGCCTGGCATGCTGGCTTCGGTCACTCCCCTGCCGGTGATCGGTGTCCCGGTGCCGCTCAAGACGCTGGACGGCATGGACTCGCTGCTGTCCATCGTGCAGATGCCGGCCGGCGTACCCGTGGCGACCGTCTCCATCGCGGGCGCCCGCAACGCGGGGCTGCTGGCTGTGCGCATGCTGGCATCGGGTACAGACGAACTGGCCGCCAGCCTCCGCGAAGACCTGCTTCGCTTTGCGCAGGAGTTGAATGACGTCGCCACCAAGAAAGGCGAAAACCTTCGGCACAAGGTGGAAGAAGTCTTCTCCCCTGCCAACGCATCCGGCCGGAGCAACCGCTAGGAGGGCAGCGGGTGACCACCGTGCACAAGAATCCGAATCAGTCCGGCGCGGGCCTGACTGATCCCGTCCGCTACCCAGCGGGGGCCAGTGCCCCCGTGCGGACCAAACGCGCCTTCGTGCTGGTCCTCCTCACGCTCTTCATCCCCGGCAGCGCCCAGATCGTGGCCGGCGACCGCAAATTGGGGCGGATCGCCCTGCGGGTCACGCTCACGGTCTGGGCCCTGGCACTGGTGGCGCTCTTCATAGCGCTGGTCAACCGCACCATGCTGTTGAGCATCGTGACCCATCCGGTGGGTTCGCTCGTCATCATCGTTGTCCTGGTGGCGTTGGCCTTGGGTTGGGCTTACCTGTTCCTCAACACCTTGCGCATCATCCGGCCAACGCTGCTGGCCCCGGGGATGCGGCCCATCATTGCCGTGGTCCTCGCGGTGACCACCATCCTTGCCAGCGGCTCGCTGGGCTATCTGGCCTACGTCCTCAACGTCAGCCGGAACGCCATCGGCAGCATCTTCAACGCCGGCCCGGCCATTGATCCCGTGGACGGCCGCTACAACTTCCTCATGATGGGCGGGGATGCCGGCGATGACAGGACCGGACGCCGCCCGGACAGCCTCTCGGTTATCAGCGTCGACGCCAAAACCGGCGAGAGCGCCATCATCTCGGTACCCCGGAACCTGCAGAACGCGCAGTTCAGTGAAGATTCGCCTATGCGCCAGATCTATCCGGAGGGCTACAACTGCGGCGACGAATGCCTCATTAACGCAGTCAATACCGAGGTCACCAATAACTACAAGGACCTCTACCCCGGTGTTGCCGATCCCGGCGCCCAAGCCACCCTCGAAGCCGTGTCCGGCACGCTGGGCATTACCGTCCAGGCCTACGTCCTGGTGGACATGGACGGCTTCGCGAAGCTCATTGACGCCATGGGCGGCATCCGCATCAAGGCCGGCGGCTGGGTCCCCATCAGCGGGCCCACCATTGACGAGGCCAACGGCATCCACGGCATGCCGGACGGCTGGATCCCCGCCGGTGATGTCCACCTGAACGGTTTCCAGGCCCTCTGGTATGGGCGTTCCCGCGAGTTCGTCGACGATTACGCCCGCATCGCCCGTCAGCAGTGTGTCCAGCAGGCCATGCTGAAACAGCTCGACCCGGGCACCCTGCTCACCAAGTTCGAGGACATCGCCAATGCGGGCACCAAGGTAGTCGACTCCAACATTTCCTCGGCACAGCTCGGCAGCTTTGTTGACCTTGCCTTGAAATCCAAGAACCAACCGGTGAAGCGACTCACCATCGGCCCACCCGACTTCGACGCCTCATTCTCGACGGTCCCCGACTTTGACCTGATCCATTCGAAGGTCCAGGAGTTGCTGACACCATCGGAAACGCCCAAAGCGGACGACGCGATCGTATCCAATGACGGACCGGCAGCGGGTACGGTAGTAGCCGCCGGCCAGCTGCCGTCCGGATTGCGTGCGGGACAGCAACCATCGCCGTCGCCGACGGACTTCACGCCGGTCACCACAACTCCGGACGGCACTCCCATCACCGAGGAACTGCTCAACGGCCTCAAAGCCCAGGGCGACGAGCAAGGCATCCGCGATCTCGTTGCGACCAACGGGCAATGCGCCCCGCTGTAAATCCGCAGTACCCCATCAGCTCACGTTCAGCGCAACTGTAAGGACTTTCCTTCGTGTACCAGATTGAGAATGTTTTGCGGCCCTACGCCTGGGGTTCGACGACGGCGATCGCCGGCTTGCTGGGGCGGCCGGCATCAGGTGGTCCAGAGGCGGAAATGTGGATCGGCGCCCACCCTGACTCACCGTCCACGGCCATCCACCCCAACGGGGTCACGCAACCCCTTGATGCCTTGATCGCCAAGGATCCCGTACATTTCCTCGGCACGCCGAGCGTGGCTGAATTCGGGCCGAGGCTTCCGTTCCTCACAAAGATCCTGGCGGCCGAGCAGCCCCTCTCCCTCCAGGTGCACCCCAGCCTCGAGCAGGCACGGGAAGGCTTTGCCCGGGAAAACGCTGCGGGCATCCCCGCCGACGCCGCAGACCGCAACTACCGGGACGACAACCACAAGCCGGAGATGATTTTCGCGCTTACGCCGTTCCGGGCACTGTGCGGTTTCCGCTCCCCGGCAGCCTCGAGGAGCATCTTTGAACACCTCGCGTCGGTGTTGGACTCCGCGGCCGTGGACGTTCCGGAGATTATCACGGGCGTCATCGCCGACCTCGGCCTGGCCAATGAAGAGGAAGCCCTCAAGGCCGCTTTCACGCGCCTGATCGAAGGCGGCAGCAAGGTTACGGATGCCATTCAGGAGGTGGAGGCGGTGCTCCGCGCAGGGGCTCCCCAGGAACCCCATGAGGATGCGCTGTCGGCGATGCTCGGAATCAACGGGGCCTTCCCCGGCGATCCCGGCGTCCTCATTTCCCTGCTCCTGAACCACCTTTCACTCCAGCCCGGTGAAGCCGTCTATCTGCCCGCAGGAAACGTTCACGCCTACCTGCATGGGCTGGGCGTGGAGGTCATGGCGTCCTCGGACAACGTGTTGCGCGGCGGCCTGACCCCCAAGCACGTTGATGTCCCCGAACTCCTGAAGACTGTCCGCTTTGAGTCGCTGGGTGTTCCCCGCATCGAGGCCGCCCGCACCGAGTTCGGCCAGGAGCTGTATCGCCCGCCGTTCAAGGAGTTCCAGCTCCAACGGATCGAACTTGGTCCGGGAGCCGAACCGGTGCCGTTGGCACAATCCGGGCCTGCCGTCGTCGTCGTTGTTGCCGGTTCCGTAGTGCTCGACTCCCCCAAGAGCGATCTTCCACTGGGACGCGGCGGAGCCGCTTTCATCCCCGAGGTCGAGAACCCCGTGAACGTCCATCCTGTCCAGGGTTCCACGGAAACCAGTATCGCTTTTGCCGTGACCACGGGGCTGGGGAACTGAGTCGTGGAGTTTTTCCTTCAGACGCCGGCTTGGGCCGCTGTCCAGCGTGCCCTCGGACGCCGGGTTTTCGAGCAGTCGGGTCCCGGCTGGAGCTTCTTGGCGATTGAGGAACACAACCCCGCGGGCAAAGTCATCTACGCCCCGTACGGTCCGGTGGCCAAGACGGTAGAGGCCTTCGACGCCGCCACGGCGGCTTTGGTGGCTTTGGCCCGGAAGGAGCGGGCTGTCTTCGTGCGGATGGAACCTGCGGATGCCGGGTTTACAGCGTCCGACGCCGGTCCCCTCCTCCGAGCGCGTGGCCTCCAGCCTGCGCCGGTCAACCAGCAGCCCGAGCTGAGTTGGGTGGTGGACCTTGAGGGCGACTTCAAGGATGTCCTGGCCGGCATGAAGCCGACCAACCGAAACCTGTACCGGAACATCCATAAGAAGGGTGTCACGTTCCGGGCGTCCCAGGACCCGGCGGATATCTCGATCCTCCTGCATTTCCTTCATCTCACGGCAGCGAGGAATGGCTTCAAGCCGCAAAGTGATGAGTACCTCACCCAAGTAGCGGCTTCCTTGCTCCCCGCCGGCGCTGGAACGCTCTTCATCGCAGAGCTTGAGGGTGAACCGATCGCGGCGGCCTTCGCCTACGACTCGTCCGACACCCGCGTGTACGCCCACGCGGCGTTGGACGATACCCACCGCAAGCTCAGCGCGGGTATTCCACTCCTGGTAACGCTGATGGCCGACGCCAAGGAGAAAGGTCTCCAGTACGTTGACCTCTGGGGAGTCGCTCCCGAAGACCAGCCGGACCACAAGTGGGCCGGTTTCACAGCGTTCAAGAAGTCCTTCGGAGGCCGCGAAGTAGCCTACCCCGGCACGTGGGACCTCCCGGTGAACAAACTCCGCTACGGCGCCTACCAACTGGCCCGCAAACTCCGGGACAAGCTCCGCTAGCGCTGCAGCAAGGGCGCGAACCCAACCACCCGTTCCCGCCCTTGCCGCAGCATCGGCGGATCGGTGCCGCCACGACCCACTTTGAGCCCGCCGCCCTGCAACACGCCCGGAATGACGGCGTGTCATCTGGTTTTCAAAGGCAAAGTGGGTGATGACGGCACACCCCGCACCGCCAACCAACCCTCAAAAAGCGCGCACGGCGAACCGCCCGCACACACAGAGAAGGACGGCGAGTATCGCGACAGCGGCATCAAATCGACGAGGAACGAGGAGATAGCCGCCGAGCGATGCTCGCCGTCCTTCTGTAGCCAGGTAAGGGGTTACGCCTTGCGCGCGTATGTCTCCCACTTGGATGCGTGGTGCTCGGCATCGACGAAGCGCACCGTGCCGGACTTCGAGCGCATCACGATGGACTGCGTCAGCACGCGGTCCTTCTGGTAGCGAACGCCGCGGAGGAGGTCGCCGTCGGTGATGCCCGTGGCTGCGAAGTAGCAGTTGTCCGAGGTGACGAGGTCGTTGGTGGACAGGACGCGGTCGAGGTCGTGCCCGGCATCGATGGCCTTCTGCTTTTCGTCATCCGAGGTGGGCCACAGACGGCCCTGGATGACGCCGCCAAGGGACTTGATGGCGCAGGCAGCGACGATACCTTCCGGGGTACCGCCGATGCCCATGAGGGCGTCGACGCCGGTGCCCGAACGGGCTGCGGCGATGGCGCCCGCGACGTCGCCGTCCATGATGAACTTGGTGCGTGCCCCGGCTTCGCGGATTTCTTCCACGAGGGGGCGGTGGCGGTCGCGGTCCAGGATCATGACGTTGAGTTGGTTGACTTTGACGCCCTTGGCCTTGGCGATGAGGTGCAGGTTCTGCTTGACGGGCAGGCGAAGGTCCACCATGTCGGCGGCTTCGGGGCCGGTGACGAGCTTCTCCATGTAGAAGACGGCGGAGGGGTCGAACATGGAGCCGCGCTCGGCCACGGCGAGGACTGCGAGGGCGTTGTTGATGCCGAGGGCGGTGAGGCGGGTTCCATCGATAGGGTCAACCGCGACATCACATTCCGGACCGGTGCCGTCACCAACCTGTTCGCCATTGAACAGCATGGGGGCTTCGTCCTTTTCGCCTTCGCCGATGACGACGACGCCGTTGAAGTGGACGGTGTGGAGGAATGAGCGCATGGCGTCGACGGCGGCACCGTCAGCCTTGTTCTTGTCGCCAAAACCTACCCAGTGGCCACCGGCAATGGCCGCGGCCTCGGTGACACGAACGAGTTCCAGCGCAAGGTTGCGGTCGGGTTCGTCGGTGCCGACGGCGAGCGACGGCGAAATCGTGGAATACTGCTGGGTCATTGGTGCAGGAGACACTTGAACCTCTTCTTCGAGTGACGATTCACGGGACCGGAAACGGTTGCACGAGGCGACCTGGGGCCCCTCTACCAACGATCATAGTCGCCCGGCTCGTCCGGAGTCGTTGGATGACTCCGGCCTGCTCAGGTGCCGGTTGTGTGTTTACGGCCGGGGTAAGGGACCATGGAAGGGTGAGTGAAACGCAGGACAAGCCCGCTGCCGGCAATGGCCCGGATGGTTTCGATGCAAACCAAAACAACGCGCCGGATGCCACCGGTGCCCCCTTTAAACCCGTCATTCCGGCGAAAGCGGCCAAGCGCGCCAATGCCTCTGTCATCGGCATGATCATCGCGCTCGTGCTGTGCGTTCTCGCTTTTCTTCCAGTGGTCTTGATGAACCCGGCACCGAAAGGCGAAGGGTTCCGTCCCGCCGTCGACGTTTCCGCTGCCGCCCGCAACGCCAGCGATGTGGCGGGATTCACACCCGTAACACCCGACACCGGTGGCGCATTCTCGCCGAACTACGCCCGCTGGGAATCCGGGACCAGCACCGGTGTGCCCACGTGGGAAGTCGGCTACCTGACCCCCAAAGAGGCCTTTATCGGCCTGACGCAGACGCGCCAGGCCAACCCGACGTGGGTGCTTCAACAAGCCGGAAACCTTCCCGTGACCGGCACCCGAAACGCCGGCGGCCAGGAGTGGGAGCTGCGGGATTCAGGCAAGGAGCAGCGCAGCATGATCCTTGAATATCGAGGAACCACCATCGTCCTGAGTGGAACGGCAAGCCTTGAAGAGTTCGCGACGCTTGCCACCGCCGTCGTGAAGTCCGCGGACACGGCACCTGCCGCAAGCAGCGCGCCTGCCGCCTGACATCGTTCCGCAACACTTTCACGACCGGCGGCACCGGCCCCGTAAAGTAGTAAGGTGCCTACTTACCTGACTCCAGCCCTGGCCTGGCGCCGCCTCCGCGAGGGCAACGAACGTTTTGTTTCCGGCGAATCCCTGCACCCCAACCAGGACGCAGCCCGCCGATCATCCCTTCTCGAAAGCCAGAACCCTTTTGCCGTGATCTTCGGCTGCTCGGATTCCCGGCTCGCAGCAGAAATCATCTTCGACCTCGGCTTGGGTGACGCCTTCGTGGTTCGCACTGCCGGGCAGGTGATTGATGACGCCGTCCTTGGCTCGCTGGAATACAGCATCAGCGCACTTCACGTCCCGCTGATCGTCATCCTGGGCCACGACAGCTGCGGCGCCGTCCAGGCCACCAAGTCGGCTGTGGAAACGGGTGAAATGCCTGCAGGCTTCATCCGCGACCTGGTGGAGCGCATCACCCCATCGGTCCTGACCGCCAAGCGCAACGACCAGGAAGACGTCAACGACATGGTTGTGGAGCACGTGAAGCAGACGGCGTCCCGACTGGCAGACAGCTCCCGTGTGATTTCCGACGCCATTGAGGAAGGCCGCGTGGCTGTGATCGGCCTTTCCTACAAGCTCGACGAGGGCCGCGCGGCCCTCGTTTCCGGGATCGGGCAGGTCTAGGACGCCGTGCCCCGGCCTTACGGCCGGGGCACGTAGCACTCCTTTCCGGGTTTTCGGTGGAGCCCGCAATCGCCATAAGCTAGCCCCATGACTTCCACCACTGAGTTCCGTATTGAACATGACACGATGGGCGAAGTTCGCGTCCCCGTGAACGCCCTGTACCGCGCACAGACGCAGCGTGCTGTGGAGAACTTCCCGATCTCCGGCAAGACGCTGGAACGCGCACACATCGAGGCACTTGCACGCGTCAAGAAAGCCGCAGCACTCGCGAACGCCGAACTGGGGGTGCTCGACGGCGAGCTCGCCGAGGCAATCGCAGCCGCTGCGGATGAGGTCGCAACCGGAAAGTACGATGGCGACTTCCCGATCGATGTCTTCCAGACCGGCTCCGGCACGTCCTCCAACATGAACACCAACGAGGTCATCGCGGAGCTCGCATCCCGCGCCCTCGCGTCTGCCGGAAGCGACAAGGTTGTCCACCCGAACGACCACGTGAACGCTTCCCAGTCCTCAAACGATGTCTTCCCGACGTCCGTCCACGTCGCGGCAACATCGGCCCTGATTAACGACCTGATCCCCGCCCTTGAGTACCTGGCGGCCTCCCTTGACCGCAAGGCTGCGGAGTTCAAGGACGTTGTGAAGTCCGGCCGTACCCACCTCATGGACGCAACCCCCGTTACCCTCGGCCAGGAATTCGGCGGCTACGCCGCACAGGTCCGTTACGGCATCGAGCGCATCAACGCCGCGCTCCCCCGCGTTGCCGAAGTTCCCCTCGGCGGCACCGCAGTCGGCACCGGCATCAACACCCCCGCCGGCTTCCCGGAACGCGTCATCGAACTCCTCGCTGCAGATACCGGCCTGCCCCTGACCGAAGCACGCGACCACTTCGAGGCACAGGCAAACCGCGACGGCCTCATCGAGGGCTCCAGCCAGCTCCGGAACATCGCGATCTCCTTCATGAAGATCAACAACGACCTCCGCTGGATGGGCTCCGGCCCCAACACGGGCCTGGGCGAAATTGCCATCCCCGACCTCCAGCCGGGTTCCTCGATCATGCCGGGCAAGGTCAATCCGGTCATCTGCGAAGCGTCCATCATGGTGTGCGCCCAGGTCATCGGCAACGACACCGCCATCGCCTGGTCCGGTACCAACGGCGCTTTCGAACTGAACGTCGGCATCCCCGTCATGGCAGCAAACCTGCTCGAGTCCATCCGCCTGCTGGCCAACACCAGCCGGGTCATGGCTGACAAGATGATCGACGGTATCACCGCCAACGTTGAGCGCGCCCGCTTCCTGGCCGAGGCTTCCCCGTCCATCGTGACGCCGCTGAACAAGTTCATCGGTTACGAGAATGCTGCCAAGATCGCCAAGATCGCCGTCAAGGAAGGCCTGACCATCCGCCAGGCAACCGAGAAGCTCGGCTTCGTCGGCGATGGCGAAGGCCAGGTCTCCGAGGCAGAACTCGACAAAGCCCTCGACGTCACCACCATGACCTCCCCGGCTCACAAGGCCTAGTTTCCGCAGCCTTCAAAGGCACACAGTACGACGACGGCCGGTACCTTCCGCACGGAAGGTACCGGCCGTCGTCGTACCCGGTTCTCGCGTGAGGAATGACACCTCACTCTTTTTTGCACTTTCTTCGTTCGAGTGCAAAACTTTACTTTGTGAAAAATAGTGCAAATATTGACGGTGGCCTTCGCGAGCGCAAGCGCGCTGCCACGCGGCAGGCGATCACCGCCGTCGCGCGTTCCCTGACAGCCGACCGCGGCCTCAACGGTTACACCGTGGAAGAGGTCTGCCAGGAAGCGGGCATCTCCCGGCGCACGTTCTTCAATTACTTCCACTCCAAAGAGGACGCCGTGATCGGCGCGTTCTCCGACCAACTGCCGCAGGACGCGCTGGATGCGTTCAACCGCGATTCGGAAAGGACTCCGGACAGCATCTCGGAAACGTTGCTGGCCGCACTGTTCCACCTCACGTTGGACGTCATGGAACGCTCAGCCATCAGCCGGGCGGAAGTCCATCAACTCATCGCCGCCATCACTGCAGAACCCCAACTCCTGGGCCAGATGACCCTGGAAGGCGAGGCCCGGGAACGGCAGTTCACCGAACTGATTGCCAGCCGCGAAGGACTCGCGCCCGGGCACCCCGAGATCGTCATGGCAGCTGTGGTTTTCGGCGCGGTTTCCAAGAAAACCGCACAGCAATTCTTCTCCGAAGAGAACACGCGGACCTACCGGGAACTCCTCAAACTAAACCTCACGGCAGCCCAAAAACTCTTTGCACAATCGCTGGACACCAGCCCTGCAGCTACCCCGAAGGACCACGCATGAGTACGATCTCGAAGGCAGCCGAGCCATTGCTGCTGACCCGGAAGAGAATCTGGATCATCTTTTCGGCGCTGATCGCAGGCATGCTCCTGTCCAGCCTCGACCAAACCATTGTCTCCACTGCCATGCCCACCATCGTGGGCAAGCTCGGCGGCGTGGAGCACCAGGCATGGATCACCACGGCCTATCTCCTGGCAACCACAATCGTGATGCCCATCTATGGCAAGTTCGGCGACATCCTGGGCCGGCGGAACCTGTTCCTGGTTGCCATCGCCTTGTTCACGCTCGCCTCGGTGGGTTGCGCCTTCGCTACCGACTTTTGGGGCTTCGTCATTTTCCGTGCGATTCAGGGCTTGGGCGGCGGTGGCCTGATGATCCTGTCGCAGGCCATCATTGCCGATATTGTCCCGGCGAATGAGCGTGGCAAGTACATGGGTCCGCTGGGCGCAATCTTTGGTTTGTCCGCGGTTGCCGGTCCGCTCCTGGGCGGGTTCTTCGTAGACCACCTGACGTGGGAATGGGCCTTCTACATCAACATCCCCATCGGTATTGCCGCCTTCATCACCGCCTGGTTTACACTGACCCTGCCGAACAAGAAGGCAGAAAAGAAGATCGACATCTTGGGTGTGCTGTTCCTTTCAGCCGCCACCACCTGCCTCATCTTCTTCACGGATTTCGGCGGGAAGAAGGAAGAAGGCTGGGACTCACCGTTGACGTGGGCCTTTGGTGCGGGCATGGTCCTGTCGGCGGCCGCCTTCGTGGTGGCTGAACGTCGCGCCGAGGACCCCATCATCCCGCTGGGCCTGTTCCGCAACCCGATCTTCATCAACGCCACCGCCATCGGTTTCACGCTGGGCTTGGGCATGTTCGCAGCGATTGCCTTCGTCCCGACGTTCCTGCAGATGTCCTCCGGTACATCTGCCGCCGAATCCGGCCTGCTGATGCTCCCCATGATGGTCGGACTCATGGGAACGTCCATCTACTCCGGAATCCGGATTTCCAAAACGGGCAAGTACAAGATGTACCCGATCCTGGGGGCAGCGTTGACGATCGCGGCCATGTTGTGGCTGACCACCCTGACCGCGGAGACTCCTATCTGGGTCATCTGCGTTCAGCTCTTCGTCTTTGGCGCGGGCCTCGGCTTGATCATGCAGGTGATTGTCCTGGTGGTGCAGAACTCTGTTCCGGCTGACCAGATAGGTACGGCTACCAGCACCAACAACTACTTCCGTGAGGTAGGTGCGGCCCTTGGTGTGGCCGTCTTCGGCTCCATCTTCACCAACCGCCTGGCCGAATCCCTGACCGGCGCCTTCACGAGTGCGGGTGCGTCCGCGGAGCAGGCCTCTCAGTCCACCAGCACCCTGGATCCCCAGGCCTTGGCGCAGCTCCCGGAGCAACTTCGCGACGCAATCGTCAACGCCTATGCGGACTCCTTGGCGCCGGTGTTCTGGTACCTGGTTCCGTTCATCGCTGTTGCGTTGGTGCTGGCGATAACGCTCAAGCAGATCCCGCTTTCCGATACCGCAGGCATGGTGGCACGCGGCGAGGCTGTGGGCGGCGAGGAAGCCGAGCGCCTGGAGGCTGCCCGCGGGTAGGTTCAGTCCTCGGTTTGGTAGGCCACGGGACCTTCGGGTCCCGTGGCCAACCTTATTGCTTCCAGGTTGCCCGCGCTCATGTCGGGCAACTCGTCGAGTTTGAACCAGCCGACGTCGATCGACTCGTCGTCGTTGACCTTCGCTTCACCGGAGATGTACCGGCAGCGGAACGTGATGTCCAGGAAGTCGCATTCGTCGCCGTTGGGAAAAGTCACTGGTCCCACGACTCCCACGGCAAGAATCCGTTCTGTCTCGGCCACCACGGCGGTCTCCTCGAAGATCTCCCGAACCAGTCCGGGCGCCGGGTGTTCCCCCGGCTCAAGGATGCCGGTGATCAGAGTCCAGTGTCCGTTATCGGCACGCTGGCAGAGGAGCACCCTGCCGTCGTCGTCGAACACCACTCCCCGCACTGCCGGCAGCCAAAGAGGGTCGTGGCCAATCTTTTCCCGTAGCTTGAGCACGAATTCGGGGGCACCCATGGTGTCAGCTTACGGGCTCACGCAGGCAGCACCACCATCGCTGCAGCAGCCCCCGCAAGCATGAACGGTCCAAAGGGAATGGAGGAACCCAAGGTCCCCCGCCGGGCAACCACCAGGACAAGGCTCCACAGGCCGCCCAGCAGGAACGCGGCGAAGGTGCCGGCAAAGACGTGGCCCCAACCCAAGTACCCCAGATAAAGCCCGAGCACGCCCGCCAGCTTCACATCTCCGAACCCCATGCCGGGCGGGTAGACGGCGTGAAGTACGAAGTAGAACAGCCACAGGGCAGCCCCGCCCGCCAGGACTGCCAACCCCGGAACATTGAACAGCGACGCATCCGGTGTGTCACCAGTGCCGTTGGAGCTCAGGAACACAGTCAGCGCCGCCGCGAGCAGAAGGACCCCGCCGATGCCATACGACGGGAAAACGATGCGGTTGGGCAGCAGGTGGCTGCGGACGTCGATCACCGTGAGGCGGACGGCCATCACCAGGAAGTAGACGCACGCCATGACCACCAGCCAGTAGCCCAGTGGGCTGGCGTCCCAGAGTTCGGCAAGTCGACGGATCACCCTCGGATGCTATCCCGTTTTAGCTGGATGGCCGGGTTGAACGCGTAGGTAAACTGTGGATATGGGGCGCTACAGTGCAACTGGATCGGGATTCTCGCCGGGCTTCGGCCCGGGCAACGGGCAGGACGGCCAGCAGCCGGACTTGTCCTCCACATTCCGCAACCTTTGCCGTTCGTCGCCGTGGAAATGGACCAGCCTCCGGTTCGAGTATCTGGAGCGGCCAGGAACCGGCGCCAACATTGTCCGCGCCTGGTTACGGCGGCCAGGTGCACTCCGCTTGGAGACACCGGACGGGCAACTGCTCCACAGCACCACTGGCATCAACGACTCCCGCGATGACTTCTACGTCAGCGCGACGCGCCGTTCGTGGTTGCTTCCGGCTCACCTCGTGACGCCGGTTTATGACGACGCCGGCTTGGTCCGGCGGCGTCCTGAGGCCGCCTACGGTGAGCCCTCCTTTGGTAACGGCCGCCTGGCCGCTGCGCTGGATCCCGTGGAGCTCGCAGGCAACGCCCCCGTCCCCATGGAGTTCCCTGATTCAAACCCGGTCTCTTTGGAAGAGCCCCGGGAGGTGGACCACGAGGGCAGGGTTGCGCTGGAAACCGTCGTCACCCGGGGCCGGAGCTACGCACCATCGGACCCCGGCGAACCGCTCGCCCACCAGGGCAGGACCCTCATCCGGATCGACGCCGGAACCGGGGTGTGCGTCGCCAGCCAGTCCCTCGACGGCGATACCTCCGGGAAAGGTCATTGGCTGAAAATCCTTGGAGTTGACGAATACATGCTGGACGACCTGTTCGTGGCGGAGTCGATGAACCTGACCGACGTCCGGCGCCATATTTCCTGGGACATCGGCCCCGCCGCGTGAGCCGCAGCGTCCCCGACCCCATGTGATTCGCGCCGTGGCCCACGCCCGGCTAGGCTGCACCGATGATCTCGCTTGCGGAAATCTGGCCACCCTTCGGACTCATCCTGACCACCCCGAGGCTGGTCATCCGTCCCGTTCTCGACAACGACATCCCGGCCGCTGTCGACGCTGCCCGCTCCGGCGTCCACGAGCCCGGAAAAAGCCCGTTCAGCACGCCCTGGACGGAACTTACGGACGACGAACTCGCTCCCAACATGGCCCAGTGGTACTGGCGGTGCCGGGCCGGATTCACGCCTGACTCGTGGACACTCCTCCTCGGCGTCTGGCGCAACGACGAACTCCTGGGAGTACAGGATCTCGGCGCCAAGAACTTTGGAAAACTACGGACTGTAAACACTGGTTCCTGGCTCAAGCAGTCCGCGCAGGGGCAAGGCTTCGGCAAAGAGATGCGTGCCGCCGTCGTCAGCTATGCCTTCGACTACCTCAACGCCGAAGTTGCCGAGTCCGAAGCCGCCGTGTGGAACAAACAATCCTTGGGCGTGTCAGCCAGCCTCGGCTACGAACCCAACGGAATCTTCCGCGACGGCTGGGGCCCCAAAGTAGTAGAAGTCCAAAAGGTCCGACTCACGCCCACCACGTTCAAACGACCCGACTGGACCCTAAAAGCCCAAGGCCACGAAGAGCTGAAATCGTACCTAGGGCTCTAACGCAGCGACGCGCTAGCCGTGCTGCGGTCCTTCGCAGAGGAGCGCATCGCGGGCCATCGGACGCCAAAGGTCGCCCAGCGATCGATGGCGTCCTTTTGGCCTGTGTCTAAGCGACGGCGAAGGGCCGTGGCCCGGCGAACCGGACCACGGCCCCAACCAAGGAAACGCTTAGATTTCAGCCCCTTCGAGCAGCTCCGTAACAAGCGCAGCAATCGGCGAGCGTTCGGACCGCGTCAGGGTGATGTGCCCGAACAGCGGGTGGCCTTTGAGGGTTTCGACAACAGCGGCCACGCCATCGTGCCGCCCCACCCGGAGGTTGTCGCGCTGCGCGACGTCGTGGGTGAGGACGATCTTTGAGTTCTGCCCGATGCGGCTCATGACGGTCAGGAGGACGTTCTTCTCAAGGGACTGGGCTTCGTCGACGATCACGAAGGCGTCGTGCAGCGAACGTCCTCGGATGTGGGTGAGGGGCAAGACTTCGAGCATGCCCCGGTCCATGACTTCTTCCACGACTTCCTGGCTGACGAGCGCTCCGAGTGTATCGAATACGGCCTGCGCCCAGGGGTTCATCTTTTCGGATTCGGAACCGGGCAGGTAGCCGAGTTCCTGCCCGCCCACCGCGTACAAGGGACGGAAGACCACCACCTTGCGGTGTTCCCTGCGTTCCAGGACGGCTTCCAGCCCCGCGCAAAGTGCCAATGCGGACTTACCTGTGCCGGCCCGACCACCTATGGACACGATGCCCACGGAGGGGTCCATGAGAAGGTCGATGGCCAAGCGCTGTTCCGCGGACCGGCCATGGAGCCCGAAGACGTCCCGATCGCCCTTGACGAGACGCACTTGCTTGTCGGAGCCCACCCGGCCCAGCGCGGAGCCGCGGTTGGAGAGGAGGACGAGTCCGGTGTTAACGGGCAGTTCCGCGGCTGCGGGGATGAATACCGGCTCATGCCCGTAGAGCGTGGTGATTTCGTCTTCGCTTGCTTCCACTTCGGCCATACCGGTCCAGCCGGAGTCCTTGACGAGTTCGTTGCGGTACTCGTCTGCATGAAGTCCCATGGCGGAGGCTTTGACGCGCATGGGGAGGTCCTTGGACACCACGGTGACGTTGTGGCCTTCGTTTGAAAGGTTCTTCGCGACTGCCAGGATACGGCTGTCGTTGTCGCCTCCACGGAAGCCCGCAGGCAGTACGTCCGGGGAAATGTGGTTCATCTCGACCCTGAGCAAACCACCGTCGTTTCCTATGGGTATGGCATGGTCCAAGCCGCCGTGTTCGATGCGCAGGTCGTCCAGGAGCCGCAGTGCCTTACGGGCGAAGTAGCCTAGCTCCGGATCGTGGCGTTTTCCTTCCAGTTCGCTGATGACCACGATGGGGACGATAACCTCGTGCTCGGCGAAGCGCAGCAGTGCGTGCGGATCGGAGAGCAGGACGGACGTATCGATCACGTAGCTGCGGCCCGTGGGGGTTGCTGCTTTGCGTTCCCCCTTGGTGGCCCGCTTGGCGCGAGAGGTAGCTGCACTTTCCCCGTCGGAAACCATTGCGGGCAGTTGCTCAGAAATAGCCACATCGACTCCAGCCCCGGGCAGTTCGCCCGGCCTAATGGTGAAGCGGCTCGGCCGGAAGGCCGGGCGTGGCCTCCCCTGTAACTGGTGCGATGATCCGCTCCATCTACTGGCCTCCCCGATCAGCGGGCGGTTTTGCCTGCTGATGGGATTAACGTAATCCTGCCCACATACATTTCCGCAATCTTTCCCCGGCAAGTCGCGTGACCGGTTTGTGAATTCCTGATGAACCGGCCTTCACTCAAACGACCGGACAGCGGAAGCTACGACCCGAAACGGCGTTGGCGCCCCGCGTAGTCCCTGAGGGCCCTGAGGAAATCGACTTTGCGGAAGGCAGGCCACAATGCTTCGCAGAAATAGAACTCGCTGTACGCGCTTTGCCACATGAGGAAACCGGAGAGCCGTTGCTCCCCGGAGGTGCGGATGACGAGGTCCGGGTCCGGCTGTCCGCGCGTGTAGAGGAAGCGTGAGATGTCGTCCACTGAAAGTTCATCTGCCACCTCGGACATACTGCGTCCTTTGGCAACGGCGTCGTGCAGCAACTCGCGTACGGCGTCGACGATTTCACGGCGGCCTCCGTAGCCTACGGCGACGTTTACATGGATCTTCTCGTGGACAGGGGTGCGGGCGGTGAGTTTGTTCAGACGTTCGGCCAGGTAGTCGGGCAGCAGCTCGGGCGCTCCCATGGCGTGGACGGAGACGTCCTCGTTTTCATCCAAGCGGTCCATTGTGTTGGCGATGATGCCCATGAGCAGGTCCAGTTCTTCGCCGGAACGGCTCATGTTGTCCGTGGACAGCATGTACAGCGTCACCACTTTGACGCCGAGTTCCTGGCACCATCCCAGGAACTCGTGGATTTTGTCTGCTCCGGCTTGGTGCCCTTGGCTTGTGGGCGCATTGAACTGGCGTGCCCACCGGCGGTTCCCGTCCACCATGACGCCAATGTGCCGGGGGATCTTGTCCTGCTTCAGTGAGCGGAGCAGTTTGCGCTCGTAGAAGCCGTAGAGGAAACCGGGCAGTTCCACCGGACTCTCACCTGACTTCCTTGCTTGTACGACGACGGCGCACATCCAAGGCTACCTTCCCTTGCCGCAGGACAGGTGCAGCGAGAAGTCACGAACACCCGAGCAAGGGTTACCCGGCAGTAACTTACCCAAACGTAAGTTATCCTTGAACAATGGCCGAACTGCTCACCGTCAAGCCTGCATGGCGTGGGTGGATCCACGCCATAGCAGCGCCGTTTGCCCTCGCCGCGGGCATCGTCCTCGTGGCGGTCGCCCCCACTACCGATCGCAAAATCACCTCTGCCATCTACGCGTTGACCGGAGTCTTGCTCTTCGGCGTCAGCGCCGTGTACCACAGGGGAAACTGGTCACCCAAGGTCCGGATCCGCCTGAAACGGCTGGATCACACCAACATCATGCTGGTCATCGCCGGCAGCTACACCCCCCTTGCATGGTCACTTTTGGAACGGCAACAGGCCGTAACCTTGCTTTGGCTCATCTGGTCCGGAGCGATCGTTGGCGTGCTTTTCCGCGTCATCTGGACGCATGCTCCGCGTTGGCTTTACGTTCCTGTGTACGTAGCCTTGGGCTGCGGTGCCCTTTTTTACCTGCCACAATTCTTCGCCGCGAATGCCGCCTCGGCCGTCCTCATTTGTGTCGGCGGCGCGCTCTATATCGCCGGAGCGGTCTTCTACGGGATCAAGCGGCCCAATTTCAGCGTGCAACACTTCGGTTTCCACGAGCTCTTCCACGCATTCACGGTGCTGGCCTTCACAGCCCACTTCATCGCGATCATGATGGCTGTGCTCAGCTAGGAAGCCCGCTACCCAGCGAGCTCACCCCTCGGACGACATCGCCGTCAGGAGTTCCTCCATCCCGGCCAATGTCCCCACAGGCCGCTTACACACCATGCCCCGGCAAAGGTACACCTGCGGTCCACCGTCCGGTGCTCCCGAGCGGTGAAGCAGCAAGGGGACGTCGCCCCCTTTACCCGGCAAGCCGCCGTCGTCCTCACCCTGCAAGGCGACCACGAGGCCCGGGCTGGCAGACCGCAGGAGGGCGGCGTGCAGTTCCGTCCGTAAGGGCGAATCAGGACCCGCGACGGCGGCCTCCACCGGTCCGGCGAGGGCAGCTTGCGCTGTGGCCAGGAGCCAACCAGCGACGCGCGGTGCGCGGCTGGCGATCGGTGGCAGCAAACCAAGGATGTTGCCGGCCATGAGTCGGGACTCGTGGGAGCCCGAGTAGGCCGAATACGTCAGCAAGGCGCCGGCGAAACCGGCTGCTCCGCTCGGCGTGGCATTGTCGAAAGGATCCAACGATGCATGCCGGCCTTGGGCGTTGAACACTTGGGCTGACTCCCCCGCCGAGTCCGCCAAATGCCCGTTCTCGACGAAGCGCTTGGCCGCCGCCTTGATGAGATCCTCCGCGAGACGGTACCAACGCGGGGTTCCCGTCACGGCGTACAGAGTGAACAATCCATCAGCGCAAAATGAGTAATCCTCCAGTAGTCCACCGATCCCCCGGGCCCGGGATTCATGCGAGACCCGGGCCAGGAGCCCTTCATCGATGTTCCAGTGCACGCGTTCGAGGTAGTCAGCGACACTCTCCGCCGCCGCGACCAGCTCCGGGCGGTCCAGGATGGCGCCGGCCTCCGCCAGGGCTGACACGGCAAGTCCGTTCCAACCGGCCACGATCTTCTCGTCCCTGGCAGGTTGGTTCCTGAGGTTCCGGGCAGAGAGGAGCACGGGCCTGACGCGTTCCCACAGCCGGGCTTCGGGATCGGACAGGCGCCCTCCCGGGTGGAACGGAGATCCCAACGCTGACACAGTCCCCTCGGCGCCGATGTTCATGATGCGGCCCACTGCTTGGGCGTCATGGGGACCCAGGACTTCGGCCAGGGCCTCAGGGGTCCACAAGTAGGCAGCACCTTCGTGATGCACACCGTCCACCACGGTATCGGCATCGAGGGAAGAGGCAAGGCCGCCGCCGGGCAAGCCCAGCGACCCGATCATCCAGTCCGCGCACCTCGACGCGACAGCGGCAGCCTCGGCCACGGAGAACACCTCGTTGCCGCCAAGCCGGACCCAATGGGCGTAGATGCGCAACAGTTGGGCATTGTCGTAGAGCATTTTCTCGAAGTGCGGCACGGACCAGTCCGCGGTGACCGAATACCTGGCGAAACCGCCGTCGAGCTGGTCGCAAAGCGCTGAGCGCGCCATCCCGGCCAAGGCGCGTCCTGCCATGTCACGAGCGGCCCCTGCCGTGGCTGATGGCACGGCAGCGTGCCGGATGAGGAACTCAAGAACGGCCGACGGCGGGAACTTGGGGGCGCTGCCGAACCCACCGGCGTCGGGGTCTTCAGACCGGGCCAGCAGGGTCACTGCATCCGAAAGAAGCCCGGCATCAAGAACATCGGGCGGACCATCCAGGCGGACAACCGTGGACATTTGTGCGTTGGCGATGTTTGAGGCCAGTCCGCGGGCGTTTTGTTCCACCGCTTCCCGCCGTTCCACCCAGGCCTCGTGCACGGCTTCCAGGACATTGCGGAAAGATGGCCGGCCGGGCAAGGGTTTGGGCGGGAAGTATGTTCCGGCGTGGAAGGCCAGGCCGTCCGGCGTCAGGAACACCGACATTGGCCAGCCGCCCTCGCCGCTGATGGCCTGGGTGGCCGTCATGTACACGGAGTCGACGTCCGGGCGCTCCTCCCGGTCGACCTTGACGGGCACGAAGTGCGCATTCAGGTAGTCAGCCGTCTCTTGGTCCTCGAAGGACTCGTGGGCCATGACGTGGCACCAGTGGCAGGCGGCATACCCGATGGACAGGAACACTGGTACGTCCCGCGCTGCTGCGAAGGCAAAGGCTTCATCCCCGAAGGGCCGCCAGAAAACCGGGTTGCCCGCGTGCTGGCGCAAATAGGCAGACGGCTCCGCTCCCAGGACGTTGGCCGCCCCGGGCCATTCAGCTCCTCGTGACTCAGCGGGTCCCGGGCGTGGCATCGCCGTTCTCGTCCGTGGTCGCCGCGTCAGCTTCCGCTGCGAGGCGGGCTTCCTCCACCTGGGCCCGGTACCTTACGCGGCGGATGCGGCGCACCATGTCCACGATGAGGAAGGTAGTGAGAATCACGATGAAGGCCGTCAGGACAAAGCCCCAAGTACCCGGAGTCACCTGGTCCTCGGACAGGCCAGGCCGCAGCGACGGCGTCGGGGCAGGCGACGGGCTGACGGTCAGGGCGAGGAGCAAGTGGTGCACGTTCAAACCTTCTATGGGAGCTGATGCACGCCGACTGGCGTCATCCGGAGCCGGTAGCGGCCGGGTCGGCTACTTCTACGAGCGATAGAAACTACCTGGTACCTATCTTATCCCCGCGAAGAGGTCCTTTTCCGGTACGTCGGAAGTGACCCTCGACTTGACCAGCGTGTAGTCCTCCCACGGCCACGCCGTCCGCTGCAGTTCCGGCGAGACAGCGAAGAAGAAGCCCACAGGATCGATCTGCGTGCGATGGGCCCGGAGGGCGTCGTCCCGCACCTCGAAGTAGTCGCCGCAATCCACCTGAGTGGTGGTCTGGTGGCCGGGTACAGGCGGAGTGTGGCCTTCGGCATCTGCCTCCAGCCAAGCTGCCAGCCGTTCAGCATAGGGCGACTGCAGCCCGGCTTCCTCCAAGGCAAAGTGCAGCGCACGGAATCGTTCAGGGCTGAAGGCGCGGTCGTAATAGAGCTTGCTCGGGGTCCACGGTTCCCCCGTCCCGGGATACCGGTCGGGGTCACCGGCGGCGTCAAAAGCCTCAACAGCTACCTTGTGGGCCATGATGTGGTCCGGATGCGGATAACCGCCGTTCTCGTCATAGCTAAGGATGACGTGTGGCTTGAAGTCGCGGACCAACCGGACCAGCGGAGCCGCCGCCCTTTCCAGCGGCTGCAAGGCAAAGCACCCCGGAGGCAGCGGCGGGAGGGGATCGCCTTCGGGAAGGCCGGAGTCCACGAAGCCGAGCCAGCGTTGGCGAATGCCGAGCACGGCGGCTGCGTTCGCCATTTCAAGGCGGCGCGCCCCTGCCATATCGCGTTTCGGGTGCGGCGCGTCCTCCATCGCCGGGTTCTGGATGTCGCCACGTGACCCGTCCGTGCAGGTAGCAACCATGACATCTACTCCGTTTGCGGCATACATCGCCATGGTCGCTGCGCCCTTGCTGGACTCGTCGTCCGGGTGGGCGTGGACGGCGAGCAACCGCAACTGCTGCTCGGAACTGTTGGACGCTGTCACGTGACGGCTCCTCTTTCATGGACGGTGCTGGATGAAGCTGTGCGGGAGATGCCGGGATCCGCACTAAACTGGATGGGTGACTTCAGAGGACCTATCGGCCACCGCACTACCGGCAAGTAACAGCCTAGCCAATCGCTACGGCGGCCAAAAGCGCGGCATGACCCGTAAATCCAAACGGATCATCGTCATCGTAGCCTTGGTTCTCGGCATCGCCTTCGCGGCCTACGTAGCCACAGGTTCCGCGCAGGCTCCCATTACCTTCAAGGACATCGGTTACAGCACCATTGACGGAACGCAGGCCGAGGTGGATTACCAGGTCACCAAGTACCCTGCCGCAACCGCAAAATGTGCCATCAAAGCCTTGGACTCCAAGTTCGCCGTAGTTGGTTGGAAGGTCGTGGAGATCGGACCCAACGAGCCCAAGGACGGCGCCGACGGCGGCAGCACAATTGCCCAACGGACCGTCCTCAGAACCGAGTCTCCAGCGGTCTCGGGAGTCGTGGACAGTTGCTGGATTGTGGACAGCGGTAAATAACAATCGTGTGACCCACAACTCAACCAGTTTGGGTTCATCCAAAGGATTTACTACAATGGATGAAACCTTCACCCCGTTAAGTTGGTTACTGAGTTCCATGAGTGGCCACCTCGGCGGGGTCTTTGCTTTGTCAGATCAAAAGGAGAAATCCGTGTCTACCACCAACAGCGCCACTGCAGCTTGGCTTACCCAGGAAGCTTTCGATCGCTTGAAGGCTGAGCTGGACCACCTTTCCGGCGCTGGCCGGGCGGAAATCGTCCAGAAGATCGAAGCCGCCCGCCAGGAAGGCGACCTCAAGGAAAACGGCGGATACCACGCAGCCAAGGAAGAACAGGGCAAGATTGAGGCCCGCATCCGCCAGCTCACCGTACTCCTGCGCGACGCCCAGGTTGGCGAAGCCCCTGCCGATGACGGCATCGTGGAGCCCGGCATGCTGGTTGTTGCCCGCATTGCCGGCGACGAAGAGAAGTTCCTGCTCGGTTCCCGCGAGATCGCCGGGGACTCCGATATCGACGTCTTCAGCGAGAAGTCCCCGCTGGGAGCTGCCATCATCGGTCACAAGGAGGGCGACAAGCTGAGCTACACCGCCCCCAACGGCAAGGACATCTCAGTTGAGATCGTCTCCGCCAAGCCCTACGTCGGCTAACGCACCGGTCCCGAAAACCACGACGCCGGTCCCTCCGTTCGCGGAAGGACCGGCGTTTTGCGTACCCGACTATCCCAACTGGGTCGCATTTGTGCGCGTTTTGAGCGCTGAAAACGCGCACAAGTGCGACCCAGTTGGGTCAGGAGGCGATCTTGGACTTCGGGCGCAGCAGGACGGCCGCGATGATGCCGCCGATTGCCCCGCCAAGGTGCGCCTGCCAGGAGACGAAGCCCATGACCGTCGGCAGCACACCGAAGAGGATGCTGCCGTAGGCCATGAAGAGCACTACGGACAAGAGGATCTGCCACCAACTCCTGTTGAAGAATCCCCGCACCAGGAGGAAGGCGAAGAGCCCGAAGACCAACCCTGACGCGCCCACCGTGATCCCTCCACCGCCGATGAGCCACACCGTCAGGCCGGACCCCAGCCAGCTGAAGGCCAACGCCGTAAGGAAAACCCTCGCACCGGCAAGGAACACCAGAAAGCCGAAAATGATGAGCGGCAAGGTGTTGGAGAGCAGGTGATTAAGGTTGGCGTGCAGCAGCGGAAACGTCAGGATGTCCAGGACCCCATCGATGTTGCGGGGCCTCAAACCGAACGTGCGGTTGAGTCCATGCATCGTGAGCGTGTTCAGGAACTCGATGACGTACAGCAGAATCACGAACCCGCCCATGAACAGCAGGCCGCCCTTGGCACGCCCGGCCAGGGTCTCCCTGGCTTCAGCCTTGGAACCTTCAGGCATTTCGACGACCACGCCGCGACCTCCCGTCAGTGCACCACGATTGGCTGGAAGCCTTCAGCCCTGAGCGCGCCCAGGACCTGCTCGCCGTGTTCGTGGCCCTTGGTTTCAAGGTTAATGGTGATCGAGACGTCGCCCATGCTGATGGAGCCACCCAGGCGGGTGTGATCCAGGCCGGTAACGTTGGCGTCGTTTTCGGCGATGATGCGGGCGATCGTCGCCAGCGAACCTGGGCGGTCGTCCAGCATCATCCGAACAGTCATGAACCGGCCTGCGGCCGACAGACCGCGCTGGATGACTTTCAGCATCAGCATGGGATCGATGTTGCCGCCGGAAAGCACGACGGCGGTGTTCCCAGGGTTTTCGATCTTGCCGTCCATTAGAGCCGCTACTCCCACGGCACCCGCGGGCTCCACGACCATCTTGGCCCGTTCAAGGAGGAAGATCAGGGCCCGGGCCAGGGAGTCTTCGCTCACGGTGACGACGTCATCCACAAGCTCCCTGATGATGCTGAAGGGAAGCTGACCAGGACGTCCAACGGCAATGCCGTCAGCCATGGTGGAAACCTTCTTGAGCGGAACCAAGGCATCCGCTGCCAGTGACGGCGGGTAGGCGGCCGCATTTTCGGCCTGGACGCCGATGACCCGGATTTCACGTCCCAGTTCCTTGGCACGCGCTTTGATGGCGACGGCAACGCCGGCCAAAAGCCCGCCACCACCGACGCCCATGAGAATGGTGTCCACATGGGGCACCTGGTCCAGGATCTCAAGCCCGATGGTCCCCTGCCCGGCTACGACATCAACGTTGTCGAAGGGGTGCACAAAGACGGCGCCTGTTTCATTCGCGTAGCGCTGGGCTTCGGCCAGGGCCTCGTCGACGTTATGGCCGTGGAGCACAACCTCTGCGCCGTGGCTGCGGGTGGCGGCCAGTTTGGGAAGGGCCACACCGAGCGGCATGTAGATACGGGCGTTGATGCCGAGGCTCTTGGCCGCAACGGCAACACCCTGCGCGTGGTTGCCTGCCGATGCAGCTACGACGCCGCGCTTCTTTTCGTCCTCGGATAACCGGGCCATCCGCACGTATGCGCCACGGACCTTGAAGGACCCCGCCCGCTGCAGGTTCTCGCATTTGAAGAAGACATTGCCGCCCACGAGGCTGCCAAGCGCACGGGACGACTCCACCGGAGTCTTGGTAATAATGCCCTCGAGCAGCTCCTGCGCCTTGAGGACATCGTCCAGCGTGACGGGCAGGGTTTCGAGGGTATTCACTGACTATTCTCCTTTGTTGGTGTCGGCTGCAGGGCGCTCCACAGAGCCGGTTCCTGCGGCCTTGGTCTTACGTGCGGCGCTGCTGGCACCGCGGGATTCAGCGCCAGGGAGGCTGACGTCCTTGAAGTTCGAGTCGCCGTCAGCTCCTGGGGAACCGGCAGCAGTAGGGGCTTCCGCCGCGCCTAATCCTCCATCATGTTCCCACGTCCGGCCGGCAATATAGCGAACCGCCGTGTTTACTACGGCGAGCAACGGCACGGCGAAGAGCGCTCCGGGAATGCCGGCAAGGTAAGATCCGGCGGCCACGGTAAGGATGACGGCAACGGGATGGAGGGCCACTGCCTTGCCCATGACCAGCGGCTGCAGGATATGGCTTTCGAGCTGCTGTACCAACAAAACGATTGCCAACATGATCAGCGCATTGATCGGCCCGTTGGCAACGAGGGCCAGCAGGACGGCAATGGCACCGGTGACCAGTGCACCTACCACGGGAATGAAGGAACCGATGAAGACCAGGACCGCCAACGGGAGAGCAAGCGGAACCTGGATGATGGCGGCACCAACGCCGATGCCCACCGCGTCCACGAAAGCTACGAACATTTGAATCCGGACGTAGTTGACCATGGACGTCCAGCCGCGCCGGCCGGCTCCATCGGCAGCCCTGCGTGCCGCCTTGGGCAGGAGGCGCACCAGGAAGGCCCAAATCCGGCTGCCTTCGAGGAGGAAGAAAATCAGAATGAACAGGGCAAGCACCAGGCCCGCCGCAAAATGCCCGGCCGTACTGCCAAAGGACAGGGCCCCGCTGAGGATGCTGCTGCTGTTGTCTTGCAGTGCTGCGGCACCGTCGGAGATGTACTGGTCAATCTGGTCGGCGGTCAGGTGCAGTGGACCGTCGGCGAGCCACGCCTGGATCTGCTGGATGCCTGCCAGCGCCTCGTGCCAGAGTTCGCCGAAGCCGGAGACCAACTGCCTCCCCACCAACGCCAGCGCCCCGGAGATCACACCGATGAAGCCCAGCACGGTGATGGCCACGGCAAGTCCGTTGGGCACGTTCCGGTTCCGCAGCCACGCCACTACCGGGTACAGCAATCCGGCGAGGAGTGCAGCCACCATCACCGGGATGATGAGGAAACTGACTTTGCCCAAGAGCCACACCAAGGCGCCAATCATCAACAGGATCAGTCCTGCACGCCATGACCACGCGGCTGCGATGCGGACCCCGTAAGGGATATCCTCGGCAATTTGGCGGTCGGAGCGGGTTTTGGCGTCAGGTGTTGGCGTCATGAACCCATAATTCCGTAGGCCGCGCCGTATGGGAAACCGAACGGCGACGGTACCCTCAGTTTGCCCTCTGGACCGACCCTGTGATCCCCCACGTCATGGTGTAGCTTTCGCCGGGTGCGAGCCAGCGGAGTCCATCACCGCTGTTGAACGCGTTGGCCGGACCGGACATTGGCTCGATGGCCACGGCCTTGGAGCGCCCTGGGAACTTGTCCGTCACGAACACATGGACATAAGGGCAGCTCTCGTCTTGTTCCAGGCTCACGGTGCTGCCATCCGGTGCTGCCAGCACGTGGCGGGCAACGCCGCCGTCGAACTCCAAGTCCGTCAGGGCGACGTCCACGTCCAAGGCGCCAACCGAACGCCCCCCGGAGAAATCGAAGTCAGCGTCCACGGCCGCGGTACTGCGGGGAATCAGCCGATCATCCGCCACAAGGCGCGTGCCTGCCTTGACGGTCAGGACCAGGTCCTCCGGAGCAACGTCCCCAATCCGCAGGTAGGGGTGCGCGCCAAGGACAAACGGCGCATCGTCCCGGGATTCGTTGACCAAAGACTGGGAGACCCGCAGGTCGAGGTTGGCATCGAGTTCGTAGCGGACGCTGTGCCGGACAAGGAACGGGTAGCCGTGCTGCGGGAACACTGTGGCCTCCAGGGTCACCGAGAACTCCGACTCGTCCACGAGCGAGTAACCGGCGTTCCGCAGAAGACCGTGGCTGGCGTTGTTGCGGGAAACTTCCGTGATGTCGAGCTGCTGCTTTTTGCCCTTGAGGTACCAGATCCCGTCCTCCACGCGGTTTGCCCATGGTGCCAGCGTGATGCCCGTGGCTCCGGGCGGGATGTCGCTGTCGCCATAGCTTTCGGTGAGCTGGACGCCGTGGCGGGAGTACAGGCGAAGACCCGCCGCGAGTTCCGTAACAACAGCGAGGGCATCGCCGCGCCGGAGTTCGAACTGGCGTCCGGTGGCGAAGCGCCTGGGCGCGGAATCGGGGCTGGGCTCAGGCATGGGAGCAGAGGCAGGCATGGAAATACCGTACTTCATCCGTACCCCCACGAAGACCGCCCGATGGTGACGGCCAAATGTTACCTTTTGTTTGAAACTATGCGTTTTTGGTTGCTTGTGGGATGATGGATTCATGAGTCGCATCACCCCCACCCGCCTCGCGGACAACCGCGAGCTGATCTACTTCGACGACCCCGGAACTCCCGAGCGCACGCCCGCATCGCTGGTGGACCATCGCGAGCTCCCCGTCCGCGGCGAACCGGGCGAGGTCCGGTATGACGCCTTGTCCGGCGAGTGGGTAGCCGTTGCGGCGCATCGCCAGAGCCGTACGCACCTTCCCCCGGCACACCAGTGCCCCATCTGCCCCACCACGGCGGACAACCCCTCGGAGATTCCGGCGCCCGACTACGACGTCGTCGTCTTTGAGAACCGTTTCCCGTCCCTTGGTCCGGCGCTGGGCGACATTCCTGCTCCGCCCACTTCCGGTCGCGCCGGGCACGGCATCAAGGGCCCGGCCTTCGGCCGATGCGAAGTGGTGGCTTTCACCCCACAGCACACCGGTTCCTTTGCAGAGTTGGGAGAAACCCGCGCCCGCACGGTAATCGAGGCCTGGGCACAGCGCACGGAGGCCCTCAGCGCCTTGCCCGGCATTCAACAGGTCTTTCCTTTTGAGAACCGGGGTGCCGATATCGGCGTCACCCTGCACCACCCCCACGGCCAGATCTACGCCTATCCCTACGTCACCCCTCGGGCTGCGGCTCTCGGCGCCGTGGCACGCAAGTACTACGACGACGTCGACGCCAAGGAGACGCTCGCGGCATCACTCCTCAAGGCGGAGCGTGAGGACGGCAGCCGCATGGTCCTCGAGGCTGAGCACTTCAGCGCTTACGTGCCGTTCGCTGCGCGTTGGCCCTTGGAAGTCCACCTTGTCCCGCACCGCAGCGTGCCGGATCTCGCTGCGCTGACCGGAGAAGAACGCGATGAACTCTCGCACGTATACCTTGACCTGCTGAAGCGGCTCGATGCCCTCTATCCCACTCCTATGCCGTACATTTCGGCGTGGCACCAGGCGCCGCTGGATCCCGCACTGCGCCCGGCAGGCCAACTGCATCTGCAGCTGACGTCCCCGCGGCGCGCCGCCGATAAGCTCAAGTACCTGGCGGGCTCGGAAGCTGCCATGGGGGCGTTCATCAACGACACCACCCCTGAGGCCGTGGCCGAGCGCCTGCGCAGCGTCGCACCCGCCAGCCCCGAAACCGACACCCGGGCCATGGAAGGTTCCCCAGCATGACCACCACCACCGACGCCAGCCTCCTCACCGCGCGCTTCGAGGAGACGTTCGGAAAGACTCCCGACGGCGTCTGGCAGGCCCCGGGGCGAGTTAACCTCATCGGCGAACACACCGATTACAACGAAGGCTTCGTGCTGCCGTTTGCTATTGACCGGACGGCCAAAGTGGTGATCCGGCTCCGGGCCGATTCCACCGCCCGGATGCTGTCCACCTTCGGCGGACACGGAATGGTGGAGGCTGACCTTTCCGGCTTGGAGCCGGGCTCAGGCGAGGGTTGGGCGCGTTATCCGCTGGGCGTCGCGTGGGCGTTGAAGGAACGCGGCGTTACCGTCCCCGGCTTCGATCTGCTCCTGGACTCGGATGTCCCCCTTGGCGCGGGCCTGTCGTCCTCGCACGCCATTGAATGTGCAGTCATCAGCGCACTCAACGACCTCACCCAGGCCGGGCTCGCTGCTGAGGAACTCGTCCTCGCCACACAGCGCGCGGAGAACGTATTTGTCGGCGCACCCACCGGCATCATGGACCAGTCCGCGTCACTCCGCGGCGCCAAAGGCCAGGCTGTATTCCTGGATTGCCGTGACCAGCACGTGGACCTCGTCCCTTTCGACGCCGAGGCGTCAGGTCTCGTCCTGCTGGTCATTGACACCAAAGTGTCGCACTCACACGCCGACGGCGGTTATGCCTCCCGTCGCGCGTCCTGCGAGTTGGGTGCCGGGATCCTCGGCGTCAAAGCACTGCGCGACGTCGGCATGGAACTTTTGGAGGAAGCTTCAGGCTTGCTGGACGAGACGACGCTGCGCAGGGTTCGCCACGTGGTGACGGAAAACGACCGCGTCCTTCAGACCGTGGAGATCCTGCGCAGCCAGGGTCCCGCCAGCATCGGTCCGCTGCTGGATGCCAGCCATGTCTCCATGCGCGATGATTTCGAGATCTCTTGCCCCGAACTGGACCTTGCCGTGGACACATCACGCGCCAACGGCGCCATCGGTGCCCGCATGACCGGCGGCGGTTTCGGCGGTTCTGCCATTGCCCTGACTCCGGTGGGCCAAGAGCAGCAGGTGCGTGACGCCGTCGTACGGGCTTTTGCTGAAGCGGGTTTCACGGCCCCGGACATCTTCACCGTGACCCCGGCGGCGGGAGCGCTGCGGCTGGCCTGAGAGCCGTCAGCAGATACACAGCTTACGCCCGGCACCTCCACGGACGCCGGGCGTAAGCTGGGGCCATGACTGAGGCTGTCATCGTTTCAACTGCCAGAAGTCCAATTGGCCGGGCCTTCAAAGGCTCCCTCAAGGACGAACGCCCCGACGATCTTGCCACCGCAATGGTGCAAGCCGCCTTGGAAAAAGTTCCGGGTTTCGATCCCGCTGCGGAGGACGGACGGGGCCTGGACGATATCCTGTTGGGCTGCGCCGAACCGAGTGGTGAGGCCGGCTCCAACATGGCCCGGGTGGTTGCTGTCCTGGCCGGTCTGGACCGTGTTCCTGCCGCCACCATCAACCGGTTCTGTGCTTCCAGCCTGCAGACGTTGCGCATGGGCTTCCACGCCATCCGGTCCGGTGAAGCGCATGCCATCGTCTCGGCCGGGGTGGAGAGCGTCTCAAGGTACCAAAACTGGGCCGGCGCCGGAGAAACGGACTCCGCCAACCACAACCCGCTCTTTGAGTCCGCCGCCCAGCGGACTGCTGCGCGGGCGGCCTCGAACATTCCGTGGACTGATCCACGCCTCGGGGGCAGGCTCCCGGACGTGTACATCGCCATGGGCCAAACCGCAGAAAACGTAGCAACAAGCTACGGCATCAGCAGGGCCGAGCAGGACGAGTGGGGCGTACTGAGCCAAAACCGCGCCGAGGCCGCCATTGCCGCCGGCTTCTATGCGCGCGAGATCACGCCCTACACCCGCAGGGATGGATCCGTGGTTGACTGCGACGACTCGCCCAGGGCGGGCGTCACGATTGAGGCCGTTTCGGCGCTGCAGCCGGTGTTCCGAACGGAAGGAACGGTCACTGCAGGCAACGCGTGCCCGCTCAATGACGGTGCAGCCGCCCTAGTGGTCATGAGCGACTCCCGTGCCCGTGAATTAGCCTTGCAGCCGCTGGCACGTGTCGTATCAACCGGGGTAAGCGCGCTGTCGCCGGAACTCATGGGCATGGGGCCTGTGGAGTCAACGCGCCGCGCCCTGGCACTCGCCGGACTGACTATTGAGGACATCGACCTTGTGGAACTGAACGAGGCCTTCGCCGTCCAGGTGGTGGCGAGCGCACGGGAGCTGGGCATCGATCCGGAGAAGCTGAACGTCCATGGCGGCGCCATCGCCCTCGGCCACCCCTTCGGAATGACCGGGGCCCGCATGACCACCACGCTGTTGAACGGCCTACAGGAACGAGACGGAACCCTTGGCTTGGCGACACTCTGCGTTGGAGGCGGGCAGGGCATGGCTGTTGTCCTGGAGCGACTTCGCTGAATGTTTAAAGAAGAATGCCCCGAAAGTGCTTTCGGGGCATTCTTCTTGAGGACTTAGCGGCGGTTAGTCGTCGCCGCGCAGGATTGCGAGCAGACGGATGATCTCGACGTACAGCCAGACCAGCGTGACCGTCAGGCCGAAGGCCGCCGTCCAGGAGTAGCGTTCGGGGGCTCCGGCGCGAACGCCTTCCTCGATGCTGGTGAAGTCCATGATGAGAGAGAACGCTGCCAGGCCGATGGCCAGGATGCCGATGAAGACACCCAGCGGGATGCCGGCGATCTCAAAGCTGGTGCGCAAGCCGAAGGGCTCCTGCACAGCACCGGTCCACATCATGACGAGGTTGATCACGGCGAACACGGCGTAGCCGATGGTGGCGATCATGAAGAAGCGGATCAGCTTGGGCGTAGCACGGACCTTGCCGCTCTTGAACAGCAGCAGCGTGACGCCAAAGACAGCGAGGGTACCGATGACAGCCTGGAGGCCGACACCGGGGAACATGCCGTCGAGCACGCGGGTGAGGCCGCCCAGGAAGAGTCCCTCGAGGCCTGCGTAGGCGAGGATCAATGCCGGCGACGGCTGCTTCTTGAAGGTGTTCACGAGGGCAAGGACAAAGCCGCCCAGCGCGCCAACGATCATGAGCATGGTGGCCAGCGCGGGTGCGACGAACAACGTGACGGCTGCCCCGAGGACCAGGACAACCAGGCACATGACGGTCTTCATGATGACGTCGTCGTAGGTCATGCGTCCGGTGTCTGCGGGGCCGGCTGCAGGCTGGTTGTACATCTGCTGCAGCTGCTCGTGCGTCATGTTCTGCTGCTGTGCTGCCCAGGCAGCCTGGCCATCCATGACCTGGCCGGGCTCACGGCCAGGGGCCTGGTTGAACTGCTGGCCGTACGGGTTGGCATACGGATTCTGCGGTACAGGCGGTGCCTGTGTAGCTCCACGGAAATTCTTTCCGTTGAAGATCGGGTTTCCGCCAAGTGCCATTGCGGGTGTCCTCCTGAAAAAGGGCTAGTGATAATTCACGGTATCAATTACTACGCCCACGTGGCAGGGAAAGTTCCCTTGTTCACCCAGAAGCAACTGAACCGTGACACGAAAGCTGCGTTGCCGCCGTCATGGGCCTGTCCCGACGGCCGAATCCCAAGTTGCCTGTGGCTTCACAGTTGTTATCTGATCGCTACCTAAGCGTCCCTGTACTGGGGATTTTTTGTTCCCACTGAGCGGTAACATAGGCCACACATGGGTGACCTAGGTCACAAACGCGGCAGGAAGGCAAGAACTGTCCACGGAAAACCCATGACCGTTCGCACCGGCAGCAATGGCGCAGCCGGGACCACCCCCACTGTGGAGGTTTCCATTTTGAGAAGCACACTGCGCGACCCGTCCATGAGACGGTCCAGAGGACTGCAGAAAGTCGTGGGGGCGTTTTTCGCAGCCCTCATCGCCACTCTGCTGATCGCCGCACCGGCGGCGGAGGCAACTACCCCCTCGCCTTCGCCATCACCTACATCTTTCCAGAACAACATCAGCGGCTTCCTGCGTGACGACGCACGAGCCCCCATACCTGGGGTGAAAATCAAGGCAACCGGCAATGGATTCGAGGGCGAGGCAACCTCGGGTTCCAACGGTGCCTGGAACATCGGGGTCCCGGTCCAGGGCACCTACACCATCGAGCTGGACACCTCTACCTTGCCGGAGGGAATCACGCTTGCAGAGGGGCAGGACAACCCCCGTGAGGTGACGTTCAGCCAGACCTCCAACCTGTCCGTCATCTTCGCTTTCGGTGAAGGCATCGTGGTCCAGCAACAGGACTTCGGTCAAAACCTTCTTAACCGCCTGGTGGCCGGCCTCAGCTTCGGCTTGTTGCTGGCCTTGGCTTCCGTGGGCCTCTCCCTCATCTTCGGTACCACCGGACTAACCAACTTCGCACACGGCGAGATGGTAACCCTCGGCGCCGTACTCGTCTTCCTGTTCAACGGCTTCGGGTTCCCGTTCTGGCTGGCCATCCTGTTGGCACTGGTGGGCGGCGGGCTCTTCGGGTACGTCCAGGACGCAGGCCTCTGGCGCCCGCTGCGGCGGCGCGGTTCCGGCCTGGTTCCCATGATGATCGTCAGTATCGGCCTGGCACTGGCCATCCGCTACGTCATCCAGTTCTTCTTCGGTGGCGCCACGCAACAGCTGCCCGGAGCCCAGAGCGCCGAAATCCAGATCGGTCCGGTATCCATCTCGCCCAACAACCTGTGGTCCCTCATCGTCAGCGCCGTGGTTATCGGCTTGATCGGTTTCGTCCTCCTCAAGACCCGTTTGGGCAAGGCAACCCGGGCCGTAGCCGACAACCCCGCCCTGGCCGCAGCCTCCGGCATCGACGTCGACTCGGTGATCCGTATTGTGTGGATCGTCGGCGGCGTGCTCGCCTCCCTCGGCGGAATCCTCTGGGCGTACTATCGGCCCGGTGTCACGTTCGATATGGGCTCCCAGATCCTGCTGCTCATCTTCGCGGGCGTCACCTTGGGTGGCTTGGGAACAGTGTTCGGTGCACTCATCGGGTCGATCGTTGTGGGCATCTTCGTGGAACTGACCACTGTGTTCGGGCTCCCCGCCGACCTCAAATACGTCGGTGCCTTGTTCATCATGATCGTTGTCCTTCTGTTCCGGCCCCAGGGTATCCTCGGCCGGCGTGAGCGTGTGGGTTAGGAGCGGGCCGTGGATTTCGGATTTATTCTCTCCAGCGCCCTGGGCGAACTTGTCAGTCCGACGACGGCGGCCTACGCACTTGCCGCTTTGGGTCTCGCCGTCCATTTTGGCTACTCGGGCCTGCTGAACTTCGGCCAGGCGGGCTTCATGGCGGTGGGAGCCTATGGCTTCGCCATCTCCACGCTGACCTTCAAGGCACCTTTCTTCATCGGACTGCTCATCGCGGTGCTGTGTTCGGTGATCTTCGCGTTCATCCTTGGTATTCCCACCCTGAGGCTGCGGGCTGATTACCTGGCCATCGTCACCATCGCGGCAGCCGAGATCGTCCGCTACGTGGTGACCACCAACCAGCTCACCAGCGTCACGGGCTCGGCAAACGGCCTGGCCGCATTCGAAGGCGGTTTCTACGCCATGAACCCCTTCCCCGAGGGGTCCTACCTTGGCTTGAACAACAGGGATTTCTTCATCCGAGTGGTGGGGTGGGGATTGGTCCTGATCTGCTGTGTGCTGGTATGGCTGCTCATGCGCAGTCCTTGGGGCCGCGTCCTGAAGGGCATCCGTGAAGACGAAAACGCTGTACGGTCCCTCGGTAAGAACGTTTACTCGTACAAGATGCAGGCCTTGGTGATCGGCGGCGTGCTCGGCGCCTTGGCGGGCATGATCTTCACACTGCCCCGCGGCGCCGTCCAACCGTCCAACTACGGAACAGAACTCACGTTCTTCCTCTGGACCTGCCTCCTGCTGGGTGGCATGGCCACGGTCCTGGGTCCGGTCGTCGGCGCCATGATGTTCTGGGTGGTGCTTTCCCTGACCCAGAGCGTGCTCTACGGCCTCATCGAATCAGAAGTCATTACCTGGCTGACCACCGTACAGGCGGGCCAGCTGCGCTACATCCTGGTGGGCGTGGCGCTGATGCTCCTGATGATCTTCCGCCCGCAAGGCGTCTTCGGCAACAAGAAGGAGCTTGCTTTCACATGAGCGAGACCAACAGTCAAAACCCCGAAACCGTCGATTACATGACGGACAACCGTCCTATCGCCGTGGGGGAAAACACCCCGGGTTGCAAGAAACGCGATCCAATCGTGGTGGCGGAAAACGTCACCCGGTCCTTTGGCGGCATCAATGCCGTGGATGTGGAGTACCTCGAGATTCCACGACACAAAATCACGGCACTCATTGGACCCAACGGCGCGGGTAAGACCACGCTATTCAACCTGCTGACGGGCTTCGACACCCCCAACAGCGGCAAGTGGCAGTTCGAGGGCAACAGCCTTGCAGGCGTTTCCTCCTACAAAGTGGCACGCATGGGCATGGTCCGCACATTCCAGCTGACCAAGGTCATGGGCAAGCTGACTGTCATGGAGAACATGCGGCTCGGCGCAGCCAACCAGCCCGGCGAGCGCCTGTCCAAAGCCCTGTTCAAGGGCATCTGGGGCAGCCGGGAAAAGGAAATCACAGCACAGGCTGACGTCCTGCTGGAGAAGTTCAAGCTGGACGCCAAAAAGGACGACTACGCCGCGTCCCTGTCGGGCGGCCAGCGTAAGCTCCTCGAAATGGCCCGTTCCCTCATGGTGCGGCCAAAGCTCGTGATGCTGGATGAGCCCATGGCCGGCGTCAACCCGGCCCTGACCCAGTCTTTGCTGGACCACATCAAGAACCTCAAGGCCGAGGGCATGACGGTCTTGTTCGTTGAGCACGACATGAACATGGTCCGCCACATCGCCGACTGGGTGGTGGTCATGGCAGAAGGCAAAGTGGTGGCCGAAGGTCCTCCCGGCGAAGTCATGAAGAACCCCGCAGTTATTGATGCTTACCTCGGCGCCCACCACGACGTCGACCTCGGCGACGCTCAAGGCATCAAGGAGCTTGAGGCCGAACTCGAAGCTGATGAGGAATCGGTAGTTGGCACGGAAGACGCCGGAATGCTCTCTACTGACATCACTGAAACCAAGCAGGAGGGTGAAAAATGAGCGGAGCAAGCCCCATGGCTGCCCCGGCTGCAGCCCCCGTTGGCGACGCCGTCGTCAAGGTCACCAACCTGGTGGCCGGCTATCTGCCGGGCGTGAACATCCTCAACGGCTGCAGTATTGAAGCCCGCAAGGGTGAACTGATCGGCATCATCGGTCCCAACGGGGCAGGAAAGTCCACGCTGCTGAAGGCCATGTTCGGGTTGGTCAAGGTCCACTCCGGCACCGTGGTGGTGCGCGGCCAGGACCTTACGGGCCTGAAGGCGAACAAGCTGGTGACGCAAGGCGTGGGCTTTGTTCCGCAGACGAACAACGTCTTCGCGACCCTCACCATCGAAGAGAACATGCAGATGGGCATGTTCCAGCGGCCCAAGGCATTCACCGAGCGGTTCGACTTCGTGACCAGCCTGTTCCCGGAGCTTGGGAAGCGGCGAGCCCAGCGTGCTGGCTCCCTTTCCGGTGGCGAGCGCCAGATGGTGGCCATGGGACGGGCGCTCATGATGGACCCGGCAGTCCTGTTGCTCGATGAGCCAAGTGCAGGCCTGTCCCCCGTCAAGCAGGACGAGACGTTCTTGCGGGTCCACGAGATCAACCGGGCGGGCGTCTCGGTGATCATGGTGGAGCAGAACGCCCGTCGTTGCCTCCAGATCTGTGACCGCGGCTACGTCCTCGACCAAGGAAAGGACGCCTACACCGGCACGGGCCGTGAACTCATGAAGGATCCCAAGGTCATCCAGCTGTACCTGGGCACCTTGGCGGACGAGGTCTAGCCAAGGCATCACGCCACGAGGGGCTCCGGGATCCCGGAGCCCCTCCTTTCTGCGTTCGAGGTTTACCCTGTTGAGTTGGTGACCACCCACGGTGATTTCCAACCCAGGAACTGGTTGCACGACGACGGCACGGTGAAAGTGAACGACTTTGGCCGCGCGGACCTGCGGCCGTGGATCCACGACGTGGTCCGCCTCAGCCACCAGCAGTTCCTAACAGACCACCACCTTGGGGCAGCTTTTTACCTGGGACTCGGGCGGTTCGTCAGGACTCCGGAGGAGGCCGGCGTGTGGCGCCTCGAAAACCTGAACCAGGCCGTCGGGACCGTGGTCTGGGCGCACCAGGTGGAGACCAGGTCTTCGAGCAGCAGGGTGTCCTCATGCTGGAAAGGGTGTTGCAAGGCTTCGAACCGTTCGCTTCCTGAACCGCCCGCAACAGAGCAGGCCCCCTTTCACCGAAGTGGAAGGGGGCCTGCTGGTTAGCGACCTGGGGAATGATGCGGCTTAGAGCTTGCCGAACTCTTCCCGGACCGGCTTATAGGTGTTGTCATCCTGGTACTCATAGATACCGATGTATGCCTCGGTGGGGTCACCGGCGTCGGAGAACGTCACCGGGCCGGACTGACCGTCGTAGTCGATGTCCTTGCCTTCACGGAGAAGCTTGACGCAGGACGCGAAGTCGGAGCACTTCTCACCGCCCTCGGATACTTCCTTGAGCTTGGCCGCGATGTCCGGGCCCTTGGTGCTTTTGGCAGCTTCAGATGCCAGCGAGATGAGGTTCACGGCGTCGTACGACTCGCCTGCGTAGGAGTAGTCCTTCAGGGCGGGATCGATGGCAAGCAACTTCTGCTTGAAGGCATCCTTGGCGAACGTACCGGGGATGGTTCCTTGGGCGCCCTTCAAGGTGCCGGCCTGGAAGTCCTTGCTGTAGTCCGAAGTGTTGCCATCAACCAGGAACAGCTGCGTAGGCTTGATGCCCTTGCCGGTGATCAGCGGAACGATGCTCTTGGCCTGGTCGAAGGTGATCAGGGCGATGGCATCCGGCTTGGCGGCGATGACCTTGTCCACTTGGCTGCTGAACTGGGAGTCGCCTTCGTTGAAGAGTTCCTCTGCAACCACCTTGCCGCCGGCTGCCTCGAAGGCTTCCTTGACGTTCTTCTGCAGGCCGGTGCCGTAAGCGTCGTTAAGGACGATCATGCCCACGGTCTGGGCACCACAGGTGGCCATGTAGTTGCCGAGCACCTTGCCCTGGAGGACGTCGGAAGGAGCGGTACGCCAGTACAGTCCCTTGTCATCCCAGGTGGTGAAGTCAGGCGAGGTGTTCGCCGGCGAGAACTGGATGACACCGGCGCCGGTGATCTGATTGATGACCGTCTTGGAGACACCGGAGGATGCTGCACCGATCACGGCGCTGACGCCCTGGCCAAGGAGGGCCGTGGTGGACTGCGTGGCGATGTCGGTCTTGGTGTCGCCGGAGTCGCGGTGGACCACGGAAAC
Source organism: Paenarthrobacter sp. NPDC089322 (assembly GCF_040684895.1). Lineage (NCBI taxonomy): Bacteria > Bacillati > Actinomycetota > Actinomycetes > Micrococcales > Micrococcaceae > Paenarthrobacter > Paenarthrobacter sp. NPDC089322. Next base: position 28,692 of record NZ_JBFBGW010000018.1, on the reverse strand, counting down.
CGGGGCGCCCAGCACACCGCCGGCGTCGTTGACTTCCTTGATGCCGAGGTTCACACCGGCGATTTCAGGTGGGCCGAGGAACGCCAGCGACCCCGTTGTCGGCAGGAGCGAACCAATCTTGAGAGGCGTGTCTGTGGTGGTGGTCGAGGGAGGTACAGGTCCCGTGTTGGTGGCAGCCTGGCTGTTGCCGGCTCCCGCCCCGCCGCTGGGTGCCGGGCAGGAGATCCCTGCGGCCGCGGCAGATGTAGACCCAGTTGTGGTTGGCGTGGAAGACCCACCACAAGCTGTGGCCAGGAGAGCGACCCCAATGCCAAGCGCTGTTAGCTTGGCGGCTCGGGGCGCCGCTTGGGAAAGATCAAACATTCGTTGTCTCCTCGATCGAAAGGTGCGAACTGCCTTTGATGCGATTACTCAGGTGTTCCTGATTAAGACTCAAACTAATGCAATTGACCCACGAACATAAGTGATTCAGGTCACATCCCTATAACACTCGTTGCCTGTAGGGAATCTACGAGCCCGCTGGAAATTCGCTCCGAGTGGCGGGGCATGAAAAAGGAGGGGGAGAATTGCACTCCCCCTCCAGCTGTGCCCCAGGTGGGACTCGAACCCACAACACGCGGATTTTAAGTCCGCTGCCTCTGCCAATTGGGCTACTGGGGCGCCCGCACCATGGTATCCCAGCTAGAGCCCTTGGAATGGCGCGGCATAGCGGAAGGTTCCCCGGACGTCGTCGGGCCATCCCGGGAGCGGCAGCAGCTGGAAGTGCTCGCCCCATGCCGCTTCAGGCGGCTCCACGCCCAAACTGGTGGCCGGCACATAGCCGAACCGAGGGTAGTAGAGAGGACTGCCAAGGAGGGCGATCCCGGGCTCCCCGGCCGCCGTGGCCCGGGCGGCAGTCTCGCGCATGAGGGCCGAGCCAATCCCCCGGCGCTGCAAGGTAGGCTCGACGCCGATCGGGCCCAGGGCCACCAAACCGAACCCGCCGATCCAGCCACGCGTGCTGATCGCGTGGCCCACGATGTCGCCACCGATCTCCGCGACGATGCTCAACTCCGGAATGTACTCGTCGCACTCGAAGAGTTCGCGGAGCAATCCCACCTCGACGGGAGTCCCCTCCACCGGCTGCCCGGTCACGGGAGACACGGAAAACGCCCGGGCGGTTAACTCCAGGATCTCCGGGCGGTCCTCCGGCTGCTCGGAACGCAGGACAACACCCCGGGTGAGGAGGCGCAGCACGTCCATGGCGCGACCTGCCTCAGCGACGGGCACCAGCAGATGGTCGTGATGGAATCCCGCGAGGACGTTGCAGCTGATGCCCGCGTGGGTCAACGCGGCACTCACGGCAGCCGTGAGCCCCACGGCCTCCAGCGCCGAGTGGATCTGCAACGTAATCCACGTGGCGACGAAATCGTAGCTCAGGCCAAGCTTGTCCGCCTCGGCCCTGGGCAGCACCACGGTCAGTCCCTCCGCTTCGCGCACGGCAGCTTCAATGTTCCCCTCAAGGGCACGGCCGTGCGGCCACAGGGCGTACACAAAGTCGCCCTCTCGCGCCACGGGATGCATGGATTCCAGGAGGGTTTTCAAGTCGGTTTCACCGGGCATGGCAACAGTCTAGGGTGACGTGACAACCTCACCCCATGAGGCGGCAGCCCAAAGGCGTCAAACGTCGACGGCGGCCGTCCCCTTGTGGGGAGCAGCCGCCGTCGCGATTGGACTACTTGAGCTACTTGGCGTTGGCCGCGACCGGAGTCTTGGCCTCCTCGGCAGCCGGCTTTGTTTCGGCCGGTGCCGGCGCCGGGGCAGCGGCAGGCTTGGGGGCCGGCGTCGCTGCAGCCACAAAGGCGCCGCGCGGGTTGTCGAGGTCCATCAGCTGCGTGGTGTCGCGGCCTGCGAAGAAGGACAGGATCCAGCCGAAGATCACGCGGAACTTGCGCTCCACCGTAGGCATGGCCATGCCGTGGTAGCCACGGTGTGCCAGCCATGCGAGCCCGCCCTTGAGGCCGATGCGGCCCAGCAGGTTGATGTTGGCGACACCCTTCCACTCGCCGAAGCCGGCAACAGCACCAAGGTTCTTGTGCTTGTAGTCGTGCAGCGGCTTGTCCCAACGGGAAGCCCACAGGTTCTTGGCGAGCTTCTTGGCCTGGCGAAGGGCGTGCTGGGCGTTCGGAACGCAGGTGCCGTCCGGCAGGCCCTTGCCCGTGAGGTCCGGGACAGCGGCGATGTCGCCGGCGGCCCAGGCGTTCTCGATAATGCCTTCGTCGCCCGCGATGCGCAGGTCCGGAAGGACGCGTACGCGGCCGCGGGGCTCCAGCGGGAAGTCCGTGGAGCGGATCATCGGGTTGGCCTGCACACCGGCAGCCCACACCAGGGTGTCGGCTTCAACTTCACCGGCAGAGGTCTTGTCCGGAAGGTTGATGAGCTTGAGGTTGCCCTCAGCGCTGTCGAGGGAGGTGTTGAGCAGGACCTCGATGCCGCGGCTGCGGAGGTGCTCCACAACCCATTCTGCCTGGGAAGCGGTGACCTCGGGCATGATGCGTCCCATGGCCTCGACCAGGACGAAGCGGACTTCTTCCTGGCGGATGCGCGGGTTGTTGCGAACCGCTGCGCGGGCAAGGTCTTCCATCTCCGTGAGGCACTCGATGCCGGCAAAACCGCCACCGACAACCACGAAGGTGAGTGCCTTTGCGCGTGCTGCGGGATCGGTCATGGTGGAAGCGGTTTCGATGCGCTCCAGCACCTTGTTGCGGAGCGCAACGGCTTCTTCGATGGTCTTCAGGCCGATGCCCTTGTCGGCAAGTCCCTTGATGGGGAACGTGCGGGTGATGGCACCCGCGGCGATCACGACGTCGAAGTACGGAACCTCGAACGGCGCGCCGCCATCGGAGGGGGCAACCACTGCCGTGCGGTTGGCGTGGTCGATGCTGGTGACGCGGCCCTGGATGAGCTCAGTCTGCTTGAGGTGCTGGCGGTGGGAGACGACGGCGTGGCGTGCCTCGATGTTGCCACCAGCCACTTCCGGAAGGAACGGCTGGTAAGTCATGTAGGGCAGCGGATCCACGACGGTGACGATGCCACCTGCATTCGCGATCTTCTTCTGCAGTTTGAGGGCTACGTACAGGCCGACGTAGCCGCCGCCGACGACGAGAACCCGGGGACGGTCAATGAGCTCTGGGGTGGTTGCCATGAGACCAGAGTACAGTACTTTGTGAAAATCTTCACTAACTACTTCTTGGCGGGCGGATCAACCGCCTCCAGCACTCCTGTTTCCGCCTCGTCGGACGCGGAAGCCGACGACTTCGCGACCCTCCGCAATTGAATGGCCGCCCCTGTCACAAGCACGGCAAAAAGGCCCCCGAATCCTAGGACCACGGCTGCTGGAAGGGCATCATCCACGTGCGTGGGAGTCTTTGCCACCGGCACGGTGGGATCGGCAAGGGTAGGCGGTGCACTGGTGGGGCTGGCAACGGGTGCTTGGGAGGGCGTACTGAAGTCTCCCCGCCGGTGAACGCGGATCCAGTCCGCGATGGATCCCAAGGGATTGCTGCCGGCCTTCGGGACGTCCTCCTTCAAGGCAGCCTCGGCGTTGAGGATGCCATAGCCGTAGAGGGGGTCTTTCCCCGGAGCTCCAGCATCCTCGGCCGTGCTGACGATCCTGTTGATGACCTCGCTCGCGCTCAGCTCAGGCCACTTCGCCCGGATCAGCGCAGCCACGCCGGAAACAATCGGCGCAGCCCCTGATGTTCCGGCCCACTCCGCATAACCGCCCCCGGGGACACCGCCCACGAGGTTCTCTGCGGGGGCCGCAACACCAATGCTGATCCCCTGGGACGAGGAATCCACGCTGGCGCGTCCCTCGCCGTCCAGTCCTGCCACGGTGAGGACGCCGGGAATCGTCGCGGGAGCGCCCACCTGGACGTTGCCCCCCACCCGGTTGCCCGCCGCGGCCACGATCACAACGTCCTTCTGCTCCGCGTACAGGAATGCCGCGTCCCAACTCTGGGGCCAGACAGGCGACGTACTGCCGAGGGAAATGTTAATGACCTTGGCGCCGTTGTCCACGGCCCAACGGACGGCGTCGGGAATTTGCTCCTGGTCTGTCTTACCGCCCGGGTTCGGCGAACCGAGCCACGTCGAGACAGCGAGGATCTGCGCTTCCGGCGCCACACCGACAATGCCGTCCGGCCCTCCGGCGGGAGGAACGGTTGTCGGAACGACGGGAGCCGCGCTGGCCGACGGCGACGCCGTGGGCGTCGTGTGCCCGCGTCCGGCCAACATGGTGGCTACCAGCGTTCCGTGCTCCGTCTTGGCACCAATGCTCTTCTGCCCGTTCGGGGCACCGGCACCGGACACGTCCGTTCCACCCACCACGACACCCTTCAGGTCCGGGTGTTCGCCGTCAATGCCGCTGTCGATGACGGCAACCTTCACACCTGCGCCTTTGGACACTTGCCAGGCGTTGGTAATTCCGGCTTCCTTGAGCCAGTACTCCTTGTCCCGCCAAGAGTCGGCCATGGCTGCCGGCGCGGTGAACAACGCTCCCGCCAGCGAACCGCCGGCCAGGAAGGTGGCGAGGGCACCGGACAGCGCGCGGTGGTGTCGCAAAGTCATGCAGAGTCCCGGATACTCAGGGCTATGCCGTCAAGGATGTCGTGCTCGCTCGCGACCGCGCCGCTGATGGCACCGTTGCTGACATCCGCCAGGCGCGCAAGGATGCGCCTCCACACGAGGGCTCCGGCTCCGATAACGTCCACACGACCCGGGTGCATGTAGGGCAGGGTTGCCCGTTCCGCGCGACTCATTTCCATGAGGCTGGTGGCGGCGTCGCTGATGGTTTCCAGATCCAGGTAGGAACCATGGATCCTGTTGGGCTGGTATTCGCTCAGGCCCAGCGCATGCGCGGTGATGGTAGTAACGGACCCCGCTACGCCAACCACGGCTGTGGTGCGGTCCAACGGAACCGTTTCCGCCACCAGCTCCAGGGCGGCATCGACGTCGGCCTCTGCTGCGGCGATCTGCGCCGCCGTGGGCGGGTCGCTGCGGAGGTGTCGTTCAGTGAGCCGCACGCAGCCGATGTCGACGGACCGCGCAGCGATGACGCCGCGGGAGTCGCCCAGGACGAATTCCGTGCTGCCGCCGCCAAGGTCCACCACGAGGATGGCGTCCTGCCCTTTCGCGGGGAGGACGCTGCTGGCGCCGGCGAACGAGAGTGCGGCTTCTTCATCTCCGGAAATGACTTCCGGTTCAACGCCGAGCAGTTCGCGGATGCCATCCACGAACACCTGCCGGTTGCGGGCATCCCGGGTGGCCGAGGTAGCGGCAAAACGCACGCGTTCTGCGCCATGGTGCCGGATAAGTTCGGCATAGTCCCGGGTGGCCGCGAAAGTGCGCTCCAGGGCGTCGGGGGCAAGCTCGCCGGTGGCATCCACGCCCTGCCCCAGGCGAACCACGCGCATTTCACGCACGACGTCGGCCAACGGTGCTGTGCCGCTGTTGGCGGAGGCATCCGCAATCAGCAGACGGATGGAGTTGGTACCGCAATCGATGGCGGCTACGCGGCTCATGCGCCCTCCCCTGGCTCACCGTTGGAACCGGCTTTCGACTTCCGGACGGGAGCAGGGCGTCCCACGATATCCGGCAAGCCCTGGGGGCCATGCCGGCTCAGGTCCCGGGAGGGAGCCTCTCCGGCGGTATCCCACGCACCGTCGCAGTAGCAGCGATCCTTGGTCCACCATTCGGCGATTGCTTCCAAAGCCTCATCGCCGAGCGGGTTGACGCCCGGTCCGGCTGCCAGGGAGTGTCCCACCAGGACGTGCAGGCATTTGACGCGGGTGGGCATGCCACCTGCTGAGATCCCTGCGATCTCCGGCACAGCACCGGTTCCTGAGCGTTCGGCGATCTCGTTGCGGGCCTGCAAGTAGGCCTCGTGGGCACCGCGGTATGCGCCGGCCAGTTCCTCGTCCGCAACAAGGCGGTCGTTCATCTCGTTCATGAGCCCGCCGGCTTCCAGCCGCGACACTGCGGATGTGATGACCGGGTGCGTCAGGTAGAACGTTGTGGGAAACGGTGTTCCGTTGCTGAGCCGGGGAGCCGTCGCGGCGACCAACGGGTTGCCGCACACGCAGCGCGCGGGAATTTCAACGACGTCCCGCACAGGCCTGCCAAGTTGGCGGCTGAGGACGTCCAGGTCATGTGCCGATGGCTGGCGGGATTCCTGCGGCACGGCGGCCGTGTTCTCTTCCACTTGCGCTGCCAACCTTCCTGCCCTTGTTGTCGCGACCCGTCAGGGCACGACGGCGGCGGGCACCGCGTCTAGTCTGTTGCCGATCGTCTGATGGACTCCCAAAGCGCATCCACCCAGGGCAGGTTTGCCGGGTTTGCAGATGATCCGGAGCCGGTGCGGCCCCCAGGAGTACCAGCGGCTTCTTCCCCGCCAAATACCCAGTAACCCGTTTCACCCGGCATAACCATGTTAATGCGGTCACGGGCCTGCTGTTTCACGTAGTTGGGGTCCTGCCACCGGGAAAGCTGCTTGTTGAGCTCCGCCTGCTCTGCTTTCCTGCTGGCAATCTCGGCCTCCAGTGCCGAGATTTCGGCCCGCTTCTCAAGGAAGATCCGGACCGTCGGGGCCAACATGATGGTGATCGCAATCATGACGACAGCGAGGGCCAACATTCGTCCTGAGAAGGCTTTGGCGGGTACCGGATCGGAGTCGTGCGCCTCCCGTGTGGAAGGCTCCGCTGCCCTGCTGCCCGGTTTTCCGGGCACCTGCTTTGATTTCCTGGCCGCGGACGCGGACGCACTTCCGGGAGTCTTTGCGGTGTTGCCCGCCGGCTTGGAGGCTCCGCTGCGCGCCGCGCCGGTGCCGCCCGCCGCCGTCGACGATTCAGCTGAGGTGCGGCCGGCACCAAACTCGGCCTTAATGACGTCGGCGCCGGCGTTCTCCCGCGAAGCCGCGGTGCCGCTCGAACCGGAGGGACGGCCCGAACCGGACGGGCGACCCAGGGCGTCGGCCCTGGGAACCTTTGGACGACGGGTGGCCATGACACTCCTGTAATGCCCGGTGCTTGCCTGGCGGTTGCTGCGCTTGCCCTGCGCCTGACGAAAACGTGCGTTGATCCTGCGGAGCCCGCGGTTCGGCAGGCAAGCGTTAAACAGAACCGGTGGCTATGGTCATTTCCACCATAGCCACCGGCCAGCTGTTTTCGCGGAAGGTTAGCCCTTGAAACGCGGGAAGGCGCTGCGGCCGGCGTAGCGTGCGGCGTCGTCGAGTTCCTCTTCGATGCGCAGCAACTGGTTGTACTTGGCTACGCGCTCGGAGCGGGCCGGGGCACCGGTCTTGATCTGGCCTGCGTTGGTGGCAACCGAGATGTCAGCAATGGTGGTGTCCTCGGTCTCGCCGGAGCGGTGCGAGGTGATGGTGGTGTAGCCGGAGCGCTGGGCCAGGGAAACGGCGTCCAGCGTCTCGGTCAGGGAACCGATCTGGTTGACCTTGACCAGCAGGGAGTTGGCCGTTGTGGCGTCGATGCCCTGCTGCAGGCGGACCGGGTTGGTGACGAAGAGGTCGTCGCCAACCAGCTGGACCTTGTCGCCGATGGTGTCGGTGAGGGTCTTCCAGCCGTCCCAGTCGTTCTCGTCCAACGGGTCCTCGATGGAAACCAGCGGGTAGTCGGCAACCAGCTCTGCGTAGTAGGCGCTCATCTCGGCAGAGGACAGGGATTTGCCTTCGAACTGGTAGGTGCCGTCCTTGTAGAACTCGGAGGAAGCAACATCCAGGGCCAGGGCGATGTCGGTGCCCGGGGTGTAGCCGGCGTTCTTGATGGCTTCCTGGATCAGGTCCAGTGCAGCGCGGTTGGAGGGCAGGTTCGGAGCGAAGCCGCCTTCGTCGCCCAGGCCGGTGGAGAGACCCTTCTCCTTCAGGACGGACTTGAGGTTGTGGTAGACCTCAACGCCCCAGCGCAGGCCTTCGGAGAAGGTCTCGGCGCCGATCGGGGCGATCATGAATTCCTGGATGTCCACATCGGAGTCGGCGTGGGAGCCACCGTTGAGGATGTTCATCAGCGGCACGGGGAGGACGTGTGCGTTCGGGCCACCGAGGTACTTGTACAGCGGCAGGTCCGAGGAAGCAGCAGCAGCGTTGGCCACGGCCAGGGAAACGCCGAGGATGGCGTTGGCGCCGAGCTTGCTCTTGTTCGGGGTGCCGTCGAGGTCGATCATGGCCTGGTCGATGCTGCGCTGGTCCGTGGCGTCGAACCCGATCAGGGCCGGGGAGATTTCGTCGATGACTGCGTCAACGGCCTTCTGGACACCCTTGCCGAGGTAACGGCCCTTGTCGCCGTCGCGAAGCTCAACAGCCTCGTGCTCGCCGGTGGAAGCACCGGAGGGAACTGCTGCGCGGCCGATCTGGCCGTCGGAGAGCAGAACCTCAACTTCTACGGTCGGGTTTCCGCGGGAGTCAAGGATTTCGCGGGCGTGGATGGCATCGATAAGCGCCATGGATGTGCTCCTTATGGGCGATTTACAGGAATCTGGAGAGAAGGTCTCGACGTCCTCGTCGCTACTAGCGTAGTCGAGAGTGGCTTAGGTTACGGAACGGCTTCCAATGACTCACGTCATGAACGAGGCCCTTGGCCGTCCTGGAACGCACGGACAGCTTTTCGGAGGGCCCGCTCGGCGTCGAGTCCCCGGGCTTGCGCACCGGCCACGACGGCAAGCAGCAACTCCCCCAGCGCCTCTTCCGAGGCCGGGTGGACGGAAAGCCCGACGTCGGACGCGAGCCTTTCGGCGTCCACCGGCAGTCCCGCACGGGCCGCCCTGTCGACGGTCTTTTGGGCACCGACGAGCGCCGGCAGGTGGGGCGGAATCCCTTCGAAAGGATCAGCGCGTTCAGGTTTCTCGGCCCGCTTCACTGCGTCCCATTTCAGGACGATCTCCTCTACCGTGGCAGGGAACGTCTCCTGCAGGGAACCGTCGGATTTGAAGACATGGGGGTTCCGCCGAACCATCTTGGCGTTGATCCCCCGGGCCACGGCATCAAAATCGAAGCTGCCGCGCTCCTCGGCGAGCCGGGCGTGCAGCACTACCTGGAGCAGCACGTCACCCAGCTCGCCGCGTAGTTCTTCGTCCATGGCCGCGGAGCCTGCAGGGCCGCCGGCTTCGATCGAATCGACAACCTCGTAGGCTTCCTCGATCAAGTACTCCACCAGGGACTCATGCGTGAGGGCGCCCATCCAAGGGCAGTGCTCGCGCAAGGCAGCGATCGTCCCCAGCAACAAATCAATGCCAGGACCGTCGGCCCGGGAAGTCTGAGGCAGCCCCGGGTCAGCCGAGGTTGGCGTAGGCATCGTTGATGTACTCGACCAAAGCCTCCCGCTCATCCAACGGCAGGAAGGCTGCCTCCGCGGCGTTGAGCGTCAATTCGAGGAGATCGTCCAGATCGTAGTCAAAGGTTTCCACCAGGAGCTCGAACTCATCCGTAAGGCTGACACCGCTCATCAGACGGTTGTCCGTGTTGATGGTCACGTTGAACCCGAGTTGGAAGAGCATGTCCAGCGGGTGGCTTTCAATGCCTTCGCCGAAGTTGGCGATGGCCCCTGTCTGGAGGTTGGACGACGGGCACACTTCCAGGGCGATTCCGCGGTCGCGCACCCAGGCGGCCACGCCGCCGAGCGTCACCATGCCAACCGTGCCCTCGCCGTCGTCGTCTGCGTTGTCCTCAAACTCCACTGTGATGTCCTCAGCGATCCGGACACCGTGGCCCAGGCGCAGCGCCCGGCCGTCCACCAATGCCGACTGGATGCTGTCCAGCCCGGCCGCCTCACCGGCGTGGACGGTTGCGGGGAAGTTGTTTTCCGCAAGGTACGTGAAGGCGTCCTTGAAGCGGGAGGGCAGGAAACCGTCTTCGGCGCCGGCGATGTCGAAGCCGACCGCTCCCTTGCCCCGGTGGCGCACGGCCAGTTCGGCGATCTCCTGGCCGCGATCGGCGTGGCGCATGGCAGTGATGAGCTGGCCCACTTGGATCTGCTGGCCGCGTTCTTCAGCGGCGTTTACTCCGGCTTCAAGTCCGGCCTGGACGGCTTCCACCGCTTCGTCCAGGGTCAAGCCCTTCTGGAGGTGCTGTTCGGGTGCCCACCTGACTTCGCCGTACACAACGCCGTCCTCGGCGAGGTCCTCAACGAATTCCTTGGCCACACGGAACAGCCCTTCTTTGGTCTGCATGACGGCCACTGTATGGTCGAACGTCTCCAGGTACCGCACCAAGGAGCCGGAGTCAGCGGATTCACGGAACCATTCACCCAGCGCCACAGGATCTGTGGACGGCAGCGTGTGGCCGACGGCTTCGGCGAGCTCGATGATGGTGGAGGGCCGCAGTCCCCCGTCCAGATGGTCGTGCAGGGAAACTTTGGGCAGGCTCTTCAGGTCGAAGTCGAGGGCAGGGGCAGCATCAACAATAGGCTCAGTCACAGACTAAGACTAGCGCGGGTGCCTAGCCGGCAGGCTTGGAAACGTCGACGGCGGCAACCGCCCTTTCGGCAGGGTCCACCATGGGTGCCTCAGCACTTGTGGCCACAGCCCTGGCGACGTCCTTCTTCTCCAGGTACTTGTGCCACCACCGCAGGGCGTGATCCACCACGATGCCAAGGAGCACCGCGAACGCTACAGCTATGCCCACACCGAGCAGCGGGTTGTTGTGGACCCACTGGCCAGCCAGGAGACCAATACCAATCGAGTAGCCAACCCAGGTGATGCAGGCAAAGGCGTCCAGCCAGAAGAACGTACGGTGGCGGAATCCGGTCTGCCCGGCAACATAGTTCACAGCGACGCGGCCCCACGGAATGTAGCGGGCCGTGAAGATCAGGACGGCGCCGCGCTTGTCGAGCTCGTACTGGGCCCAGGCGAACATCTTCTGGACCTTGGGACGGCGCATCCACCTCCACCGGGTGAGGCCGATCTTGCGCCCCAGCAGATAGGCCATGTTGTCCCCGGCCATGGCGCCGATCAGGGCCGTGGTGCCAAGGATCCACAGATTGGGCTCCCCGCTGTGAAGGTACAGCGCCGAGAGCCCGACAATTGCTGTTTCGCTGGGAAGGATGGTGGCAAATCCGTCAATGAAGAAGAAGACCAGGAGTACCGGGTATATCCAAGGCTGCCCGGCTGCATGCTCGAGCATTTCGTTCAAAAACTCCACGCGGCGGTAGCTCCTAGGCGAGTATGACTTGACACTGTGACGGAAGTCGCTCTTAGTGTCCCATGGCCGGGACGTCGTTCGCTACGCCCCAGCCTCGGGATCACCAAGTTAACGCTAGTCGTGGCGTGCCGGTTCCGCCGTCAACCCGCGGAGTGATCTTGCGGTCTCCCCCGGGTCATACCATGGGTGGAGGCGGGGCTTCCTCTTCGGTGGCGTTCTTGCTGTCTTCGAGGTTCTTTTGTTCCAAGGGCGTCGAGCCGCGGAGCTTGCTGATGATGCGGTCGATAATGATCCCCAAGATGACCGCCACCACGATCGCGATGACCGCGCCCAGCAAGTGGTTGTTCTCGAACCAGACCCCGAAGAAGTAGCCCAGCACCACCGAATAGCTGGCCCACAGGATGGCCGACACTGCGGTGAGGGCGACGAAGCGGCGGTGGTGGAAGTGAGTGGCTCCGGCCGTCAGGTTCACCGCCACCCGGCCGATCGGGATGAACCGCGCCACCAGGATGAGCGAGGCCGACCGTCGTCGTAGTTCCTTGCCGGCCCAGCGGAAGGCGCCTTGCATGCGCTGGGTCCGCATCCAGCGCCACCGCTGAATCCCGATCCGCCGTCCGATGATGTACGCGATGTTGTCCCCCGAGAACGCACCCAAGGCAGCCATCACGGCAAGCAACCATACGTTGGGTGAACCGCCGCTGCCCGAGACCGCGCTCAGGCCCACCACCACGGATTCGCTGGGAATGGGCGGGAAGAAGCCATCAATGACACAGCAAGCCAGCACAATGAACAGCACCCAGGGCTGCTCCGCCGCGGCGAGAATGAAATCGTTGATGGCCTGCACGGTTTACAAGCCTAGGCGATCCTGTCGATGATCAGCTGATGCGCCGGACGTGAACCCTCCGGAGCGATCACCACGGCTTCCCGGAGCGCTTCCTTGGCCCGATCGAATTTCTCCGGAGTGTCCGTCAGGAGTGTCATGAGCGGTTCCCCTGCCCGCACCAGCGCCCCCGGCTTTGCATGGAGCCGCACGCCGGCGCCGGCTTGGACCTGGTCCTCCTTGCGTGCACGGCCTGCGCCGAGGCGCCAGGCGGCGATCCCCACGGAGAGTGCATCGAGTTCCAGCAGGACGCCGTCAGCCGGAGCATAGACCACCTCGGATTCCTTGGCCACGGGGAGTGCCGCGCGGGGATCTCCACCCTGCGCTTCAATCATCCTGTTCCACACGTCCATGGCCCGTCCGTCCTTGAGGGCAGCCGCGGGATCGGCGTCGTGGACGCCGGCGCCTGCCAGCATTTCTTCGGCCAGGCGGACGGTCAGTTCGACGACGTCTTCCGGACCACCGCCCGCGAGCACCTCGACCGACTCTTCAACTTCGATCGCGTTTCCTGCGGTCAGGCCGAGCGGCGTGGACATGTCCGTCATGAGCGCAACGGTGTGCACACCGGCGTCCTTGCCCAAAGCGACCATCGTCTCGGCGAGCTCACGGGCCTTTGCCTCGTCCTTCATGAACGCACCCGAGCCCACCTTGACGTCAAGGACCAGGGAGCCCGTGCCTTCCGCGATCTTCTTGCTCATGATCGAGGACGCAATGAGGGGGATGGCTTCCACGGTCCCCGTCACGTCGCGCAAGGCGTAGAGCTTCTTGTCGGCCGGCGCCAAGCCCGAACCTGCGGCACAGATAACCGCCCCGACGTCCTGCAGTTGGGCCATGATTTCGTCGTTGCTGAGGTTCGCCCGCCACCCCGGAATGGCTTCGAGCTTGTCCAAAGTACCGCCGGTGTGGCCAAGCCCGCGGCCCGAAAGCTGCGGAACGGCGACCCCGAAGACCGCCACCAGCGGGGCAAGCGGCAGCGTGATCTTATCCCCCACCCCGCCAGTGGAGTGCTTGTCGCTGGTAGCTTTCGTGCCGCCGTCGGGCGTCCTCAACGAAGAAAAGTCCATCCGCTCGCCCGAGGCGATCATCGCCTGGGTCCAGCGCGAAATTTCGGCACGGTCCATGCCATTGAGCAGGATGGCCATATTCAGGGCAGCCATTTGCTCATCGGCGATGACCCCGCGGGTGTAGGCGTCGATGGTCCAGTCAATTTGCTCCGGCGTCAGCGTGCCTTTGTCCCGCTTGATGGAAATGATCTGGACGGCATCGAACGCTTCTGTGCTGGTCACGTGGTTTCCTCCAGGTGTTCCGGACCGAAGGCGTCAGGAAGCACCTGGTCCATGGTTTTGATTCCCTGCGTGGTCATAAGCTGCATGCCGGGCGCCCTGAACTCATAAAGCAACTGCCGGCAACGGCCACACGGCATCAGGACATTGCCTTGGCCATCCACGCAATAGAACGCCGCCAACCGGCCGCCGCCGCTCATGTGCAACTGGCCCACCAAGGCGCATTCTGCACACAGCGTCAGGCCGTAACTGGCGTTCTCCACGTTGCAGCCGCTGATGATCCGCCCGTCCTCGGTGAGGGCAGCAGCCCCCACCGGGAATTTGGAGTAGGGCGCGTAGGCCCGTTCCATGGCTTGCTTCGCCGCATCCTCCAGCGCATGCCAATCGATAACGGGCATGCGTCAACCCTTCACGTACGGTATGCCGCTGGCGGCCGGTGGCCGGGACCTGCCTACAAGGCCGGCGACGGCGAAGATGGTCACCAGATAGGGCAGCATGGCCATGAACTGGCTCGGCACCGGAGTTCCGATGATGCCCAGGATCGACTGCAGGTTGTAGGCGAAGCCAAACAGCAGCGAAGCCAGGAACGCGCCGATCGGGTTCCAGCGCCCGAAGATCAAAGCAGCAAGGGCGATGAAGCCACGGCCACCGGAAATGTCCTTGGTGAAGGAGTCGATGGTTACCAGCGTGAAGACCGCCCCGCCAATGCCGGCGATGGCACCACCGAGCGTCACGTTCCAGAAGCGGGTGGCGTTCACGTTGATGCCCAAGGTGTCCGCGGCCTGCGGGTGCTCACCGACGGCACGGACGCGAAGACCCCAACGGGTCTTGAACAAGCCGAACCACACCACGGCGACGGCAATGTACATGAGGTAGCCGGCAATGGACTGCTCGAACAGGATGGGCCCGATGATGGGGATGTCGGACAGCAGCGGAATGGGCAGGATGTCCAAGCGGCCAGGGGTGTTGAACTGCTCCTTGTCGGGGACCATGACGGTTCCGAACAGGAAGCCCGTCAATCCGGAGACCAACACGTTCAGGACCACGCCGACGATGATCTGGTTGACGAGGTACTTGATGCTGAACACCGCGAGGACCATGGAGACCGCGGCGCCTGCGGCTGCGGCCGCAATCAGGCCGACGTAAGGGCTGCCGGTCACCGTGGCCACGAGGGCTGCCGTGAAGGCGCCACCCAGCAACTGGCCTTCGATGGCGATGTTCACCACGCCCACACGTTCGCACAACACGCCGGACAACGAGCCGAAGACCAACGGAACTGCCAAGGTCACGGATCCGGCCACGAGGCCCGCCAGCGAAATGGACGGCTGCCGGGCACCGGCCACGATCCAGACGAGCAACGCGAACACGAACAGGACCGCAAAGGCGATAGGCAGCCACTTGGGGAATCGTTCCCCGCGCGTCCACAGGTAGATGGAGTAGGCGGCCATGGCGAGCAGGAGGATGCCTAGGACAACACCACCCACCTGCCCGGGGATGAGAAGTGCGGGGACTTCAACGGCGTCGCCCGGGTCGCTGATCTTCATCTCCGCCGTCTGGTCCGGACCCATGAGGCCAAAGAAGACCAGTGCTATGAGGGCCAGAACACCGAGTGACAAGGGAACCTTCAACGAGGGCCGGACCGTTGGCAGGGCCGTTGATCCTGATGCGGGGGCGGTGGATGTTGCGCTCACTTGGCACCTCCAGCGTTGACAAGGGCAGCTTTCCGGGCGGCCTTGGGCGTCTTGGTCTTCTTCTTGGGTTCAAGCCGGAAGAGCGACCGGATCAGTGGCGGCGCAGCGATGAACAGGACGATCAGTGACTGGACCACCAGCACGATGTCGATGGGCGTGCCCGTCTGGATCTGCATCTGCACGGCACCGGCACGGAAGGCACCGAACAAGAGGCCTGCAAAGAACGTGCCCCACGGAGTGCTGCGGCCCAACAGGGCGACGGTAATGGAGTCGAAGCCGATCTCTGCAGCAACTCCGCCCGTCAGTACTTTCTCCGTGCCCGCTACCTGGGCGACACCGCCGAACGCCGCGAGGGCACCTGCGAAGGCCATGACCAGGATGGTAGCCCGCGGCACTTTGACGCCCGCCGTTCGAGCGGCGATGGGGTTGGCGCCGACCGCCCTGAATTCGAAGCCGATGGTGGAGCGGTTCAGCATCCACCACACGCCGTAGGTCAGGAGCACAGCCACGAGGAAGCCGAGGTGGAGCCGGGATCCCGGGATCAAGACAGGATAGGTTGCTGTCTCGTCCAGGCGGGGTGAGATGGGGCTGTTGTCCCCCGGCCGACGGAACGCGGCTGTGTTCAGGAGGAAGTCCAGCAGGAACAAGGCCACGTAGTTGAGCATGATGGTCACGATGACCTCGTGCGCTCCCGTCCTTGCCTTGAGGATGCCCACAATGGCTCCCCACACGGCGCCGCCAAGAACACCCATGACGATCACCACCAGCAGGTGCAGTCCGAACGGCAGGTGCCAGGCGAAGCCCACGTAGGCAGCCAAGGTGGCGCTGATGATGATCTGCCCCTGGGCACCGATGTTGAACAGCCCGGCGCGGAAAGCCAAGGCCACACCCAAGCCGGCACAGATCAGCGGAGTGGCAACGGTCATGGTCTCAAGCAACGGCTGGAAGCCCTGCCGCGGGTTGAAGATGGAGCCTTGGAAGAGGGCCACGTAGCTCTCGGTCATGGCGTTCCAGAGGGCGGACAGGAAGTCGCTGGGTCGGGCAAAAAAGTAACCGGCGGTCCTGGCCACCTGGCTGTCGGTGCTGGCGATCAGCAGGCCGCCAAGAACAAGCGCCACAATGACCGCCAGGACGGACACGAAGCCGCTGCCCATGACAATCCGGCGCATCGTGCTGCCCTGCCGGTGACCGGTGTCCCCGCTTTGGGACGAAACGGGAACGATGGATGGCTCCATCATTCCGCCGGCAGTATCCAGCGCGACATCGGCCGCGCGGACTTCCGAGGTCGACTCTTCCGGGGCTTGTTCCTTGGGTGACCCGTTGTTGCCCACGGGGTCCTGGCCCGCTTGGTCCTTATTCGTCATGGGAGCCTCCTTCGGGGCCGACGCCTGCCATCATCAGGCCGAGGGTGTCGCGGGGCGTTCCCGCGGGGACGATGCCCACGAGCTTGCCCTTGTACAGCACGGCAATCCTGTCAGCGAGCTCAATGACTTCATCGAGCTCAGTGGACACGATCATGACCGGAGTTCCCACGTCCCGCTCTGCAACGATGCGCTTGTGCAGGAACTCGATGGAGCCTACGTCAACGCCGCGGGTGGGTTGGCTGGCGATAAACAACCGCAGGGGCCGGGACAACTCCCGGGCCATGACCACCTTTTGCTGGTTGCCGCCGGACAACGTACCGGCAGCTGCTCCGGCCGAGGGAGTCCGGATGTCGAACTCCGCGATCTTGGCCTTGGCATTTTCAGCCACCTTGGCGGGCTTCATGCTCACGCCGCTGGCGAATGGTGCCTGGTCGTAGAGATCGAGGACAAGGTTTTCGGCAACAGAAAACGGGCCCACAAGCCCGTCTACGGTGCGGTCCTCGGGTACGAATCCGACGCCTGACCGCAGCACGTCCTTGACCGGCAGCCCGAGGAGTTGCTTACCGTCCAAGGTCACCGAGCCTGTGACGTGCTCCTGGACGCCCAGGATCGCTTCGGTCAGTTCCGTCTGACCGTTGCCTTGGACACCCGCGACGGCGAGGATCTCGCCTTGCGCGATGTCGAAACTGATGCCGTCCACAACATTGGTGCCATTGGGCGCGCGCACCGTCAGGTTCTCCACCACGAAGGTGGTCTCCTTGGGCTGGGCGGCTGCTTTGTCCAGGCTCAGGCTGACAGGCCTGCCCACCATCATGGAGGCAAGTTCAGTAGCAGACGCCGTGGGTGGCGCATCACCCACCACTTTGCCGCGCCGGATCACCGTGATGACGTCCGAAACAGCCTTCACTTCGCGCAGCTTGTGCGAGATGAACACGATGGACGTGCCGGATGCCCTGAGTTGCCTCATGATGTCCAGGAGCTCGTCCGTTTCCTGCGGAGTAAGCACGGCAGTGGGTTCGTCCAGAATAAGGACCTTGGCTTCGCGGACCAGGGCTTTGATGATCTCAACGCGCTGCTGGACACCTACGGGAAGGTCCTCCACGAGGGCATCCGGGTCCACGTCAAAGCCGTACTTCTGCGAGATTTCCCGGATTTTCTTCCGGGTCTCGTCAATGCTGAGGACGCCGCCGAACGATGTAGGTTCAGCGCCGAGCGCCACGTTCTCGGCCACGGTGAAGACGGGAACGAGCATAAAGTGCTGGTGCACCATGCCAATCCCTGCAGCCATCGCGTCACCGGGCCCGCGGAAGCTGACTGGTTGGTCATCGACGAGGATTTGGCCGGCTGTGGGCTCGTAAAGCCCGTACAGCACGTTCATGAGGGTTGATTTACCGGCACCGTTTTCGCCAAGAAGGCAGTGGATTTGGCCGGATTCGACTACGAGGTCGATGTCTTGGTTGGCGTAGAAGGTCCCGAAGGCTTTCGAGATCCCCTTCAATTCGAGTTTCACAACTCCCACCGTTCTGTGAGTCCGAGGGCGGCTGTACTGCTCAACATCTTGAGCAGAAGCCTATTCTTGCGAGGCCTCCGAAGCGAGCGTATGGGCCTGGGGAGCAAGATAGGCGGTCATCAGGGCAAAAACGCGCCGCCAGTACCGGAGCCCGGTACTGGCGGCGCGTCCAGGAATTGCTTACTTCTTGGGGCTCGCCGCTGATTCGACAACCAGCTTGCCGGAGACGATGTCCGCCTTCAGGGTTTCAAGTTCCGACTTGGTTTCGGCCGAGACAGCGGAATCGAAGTCGTGGAACGGTGCGATGGCAACACCGTCATTGGCGAGGGTGCCGACGTAGGCCTCGTTGCTGAACTTGCCCTCGGTATCGTCCTTGACAACAGCTTCCACGGCCTCGCCCATCTGCTTGACCACGGAGGTCAGCATGAGGTCCTTGTACTCGGGAGCGGTGACGTAGCCGTCAGAGTCAACCCAGATGAGCTTGACGTCCTTCCCGGCAGCCTTTGCTTCCTTGAGTGCCGCACCTGCACCCTTGCCCACCGGACCAGCGACAGGCATGATGATGTCCGCTCCCTGGTCCAGCAGGTTCAGGGTGACCTGCTTGCCGGTGTCCTGCTTTTCGAAGTCGCCCGTGAACGAGCCGTCCTGGGTGGTCTTGTCCCAGCCGACAACCTGGACGGACTTGCCCTTTGCCTTGTTGTAGGCCTGGACGCCGTCATAGAAGCCATCCATGAAGATGGTCACGGTGGGAATCTTGACACCGCCGAAGGTGCCCACCTTGCCGGTCTTCGACGTTGCCGCCGCCGCGTAGCCAGCCAGGTAGGCGGCCTGGGCGGTGTCGTAGACAATCGGCTTCACGTTGGCGATCGGGGTCGCGTACGAATAGTCGATGATGGCAAAGTGCTTGTCAGTGTTCTTCTCTGCAGCGGCCTTGGTGGCGTCACCCAGGAGGAACCCAATGGTGAGAGTCAGGTTGCAGCCCGCCGAGATCATGCCGTTCAGGTTGGTCTCGTAATCGCTGTTGGACGTGGACTCTGCAGACTTGACCGTGATGCCCAGATCAGTTTCAGCCTTCTTGAGGCCCTCAAACGAGGATTGGTTGAACGACTGGTCATCGAATCCGCCGGAGTCGGAGACGATGCATCCGATGAAATCGCTCTTGGTGGCGGTGGCCGAACCGGCGTCAGGAGCCTGACCGCAGCCGGTCAGCAGGAGTGCTGCTGCGCCGACGGTTGCAACACCGGCCATTGAACCGCGCTTCAGGGTGGCACGCAGTGGTTTCTTCAATTTTCCTCCAGGAAGAAAGTGATTGGCGCTACGACGGATGGTCAATGAGTGTCCGTTTCCTATACCCGAGGCAGAAATTCTGTTTTCACTGATGCTTCGCAGCATTGCGCCGGAGCGCACTTGATGACACCAACACTAGTGGCCTGCACCACAGGCGGGTAGCACATTGTCGTGCTCCTGATCAGATTGTTGACCTTTTGTTACCAAGCAGTAGCCACCGCCGCAAGTCACAGCCGAACGAGCATCTTTCCGGTGTTCGCGCCGTCCAGGAGATCGATGAACGCCTGCGGCGCGTTCTCCAAACCATCCACGATCGTTTCGTCGTAGCGGACTGTTCCGTCAGCCAACCAGCCGGCCATTTTCTGCCGGAACTCCGCAGAGTGCTGCCGCTGCCCGCCTACAAGGAAGCCGCGCATCGTCAGCTGCTTGCCGATGGCCACTGCCAGGTTCCGTGGAGCCGCCGGCGGCTCTGTCGAGTTGTACTGGGCGATGGCACCGCACATGGCGATGCGGCCACCCACGGTCAAGGTGGACAGCGCAGCCTCGAGATGCTCACCGCCGACGTTGTCGAAGTAGACGTCAATGCCGCGCTCCCCTGCCGCTTCCTGGAGCTGCTGCAGGACCGGGCCATCGTTGTAATTGAAGGCGGCATCGAAGCCCAACTCCAGCAGCCTGGCAACCTTCTCCGCCGATCCCGCGCTGCCAATGACCTTGCCGGCCCCCATCGCCTTCGCGATCTGGCCCACCATTGAACCCACGGCACCTGCCGCGCCGGAGACGAAGACAACGTCCCCTTCCTTGAATTCAGCCACCTTGAGCAGGCCGGCGTATGCGGTAAGGCCCGTCATGCCCAAGGCACCGAGGAATGCCGATGCGGGCGCCAGGTCGCTGGGAACCGTGGCGGCTGCGGCCGCCTCCACAACCGCATGCTCGCGCCACCCCAGTTGATGCACGACGACGTCACCCACCTTGTGCGAGTCCGAACGGGACGCGACCACCTCACCTACGGCACCGCCGTCGAGCGCCGCGTCCAAACGGAACGGCGCCGAGTACGACTTCACGTCATTCATCCGTCCGCGCATGTAAGGATCCACGGACATGAACCGGTTGCGGACCAGGACCTGCCCATCGCGGAGTTCCGGCAGCTCGGAGTCCACCAAGCGGAAGTTGCCCTGCGTGGGGCGCCCGATCGGACGCGAGGCCAGGTGGATCTCACGGGTGTTCGTCACCGGGCTCATGCCGCGAACTCCACCAGCTTGAGCTCCACGTCCATGTTGCCGCGCGTGGCATTGGAATAGGGGCAGATCCGGTGGGCCTTGGCCATCAGCTGCTCGGCCGTAGCGCGGTCCAGGGCAGGCAAGGCGATCTCGAGCTCGGCAGCGAGTCCGTAGCCTTCGCTGCCGGACAACGCACCGAAGTGGATCCGGGCAGCAACGGCGGAATCGGTGAGGTCTACGCGTTCCTTGCGGCCAACCAGTCGCAGGGCGGAGTGGAAGCACGCAGCATAGCCCGCGGCAAAAAGCTGTTCCGGGTTGGTGCCTTGGCCGTTGCCGCCAAGTTCCACAGGGCTGGCTAGGGCGACATCGAGCTTGCCATCGTTGGTGCGGGCGTTGCCGTCACGGCCTTCGCCGGAGGCCAACGCCTCGGCAGTGTAGAGAGTCTTCATGTGTGTCTCCGTTCTTTGGAATGGTGTTTCACAGTGAGTGGTGCAGCGCAGCCGTGAGTTTTCCGAGCGTGGCGTGCAATTGCTCCATTTCGTCCACGGAGAGTCCGGCCGCTTCCGCCAGCCGTTGCGGGACTGCCTGGGCACGCGTACTCAACCGGCGGCCTGCCTCGGTGAGGACGATGTCCACGCGGCGTTCATCCTCGGCGGACCGATGACGTTCAACCAAGCCGAGGGTTTCAAGCCGCTTGAGCAGCGGCGACAGGGTCCCTGAGTCGAGCCCGAGTTCGGCGCCCAGGTCGCGCACGCTGCGCGGCTCTTGCTCCCACAGCACCAGCATCACCAAGTACTGCGGATAGGTCAGGCCCAGCTCGTCCAGCACGGGGCGGTAGACCGCCGTCGCTGCCTTGGAGGCCGAGTAGAGCGCAAAGCAGACCTGATGGCGGAGGCGGGGTGCATCACTCATGACAAAAACGATAGTGCACAATTCAATTGCGCACAACTCAATTGCCCGTGCTTGTACCCAACTGGGTCGCAGTTAAGCACGTTTTGAGCAGTCAGAACGCGCTTAACTGCGACCCAGTTGGGTTTACTCCTGGAGGTCCCGGATCGTTCGGAGCGCCGCTGCCGTGAGCACGCGGATCGCGTAGCCGAGGGCGCGCTCGTCCACGATAAAGTCACCGCGGTGGAGATCGTATTCTTCGCCGCCCGGCGTGTGGGTGCCAAGCCGCATCATGGCACCCGGGAGGTCCGCCAGGAACCAGGCAAAGTCCTCCCCACCCATGGATTGCGGAGTCAGGACCACAGCGTTCTCGCCAAGTTCCGCACGGGCGGCAGCTTCGATGAGGGCCGTTTCGTGCTCGGAGTTCACCACCGGAGGCACTCCACGCGTGTGCTCAAGATGGACGTCTACGCCATACGGGGCGGCAACCTGCTTGACCACATCATCCAGCAATTCGCCGGCGCTATGCCACGCCTCGCGGTCCAGGCAGCGCATGGTCCCCGCCATGTAGCCGGTTCCGGGGATGGCATTCGGTGCCGACCCGGCGGAAATCTGGCCCCACACCACGGAGACGCCGCTACGGACATCTACTCGGCGGGAAAGTACGGCCGGAACATTCACTGCTATCTGCGCCAGTGCGAAAACGAGGTCTTCCGTCAGGTGCGGCCTCGAAGTGTGTCCCCCGCGGCCTGTGAGCTCGATCTTGATGGTGTCCGATGCCGAGGTGATGGCACCTATGCGCGTGCCGATCTGGCCAACGTTGATCCTGGGATCGCAGTGAAGCGCCAGGATGCGCGGGACCCCCTGCAACACGCCCTGTTCAATGCAGGACAACGCACCCCCGGGCATGGTCTCCTCCGCCGGCTGGAAGATGATGCGGACAGTGCCGCCCAGCGGAGTGTTCTTGTGCATGCGCTGCAGAACCAAGGCAATGCCGAGCATGGTGGTGGTGTGGACGTCGTGTCCACAGGCATGGGTGACGCCATGGTTCTTCGACGCGAACGGCAGGCCGGTTTCCTCGATGATCGGCAGGGCGTCGATGTCACCGCGGAGCGCAGTAGCGATCGGCCCTTCGCCGACGTCCACGGTCAGCCCCGTGCCCTCGAGGCGCCGCGGCTTGAGGCCCGCGGCTTCGAGCCGCTCAGCCAATTTGTCGGTGGTGCGGAACTCTTTGAAGGAAAGCTCCGGGTGCGCGTGCAGGTCACGCCTGAATTCGATGAGTCCGGGCAGCAGTTCATCCACCCACGGACTCACAACGGGGGGCGGCTCGGTTTCAGTCGTGTAATTGCGCACGTCACAACTCTA
Source organism: Paenarthrobacter sp. NPDC089322 (assembly GCF_040684895.1). Lineage (NCBI taxonomy): Bacteria > Bacillati > Actinomycetota > Actinomycetes > Micrococcales > Micrococcaceae > Paenarthrobacter > Paenarthrobacter sp. NPDC089322. The sequence continues at coordinate 6,022 of NZ_JBFBGW010000018.1, read as the reverse complement.
GCCATGCGCGGCCCGTGAAGAACGAAAGCCACCTCTTGGTTACGCCACGTTCAGACGCAGGACAACCAAAGAGGTGGCTAACGGTGTAAGGGGAACCCCTAAAGCACGTCGGTGTCGCCGCTGGCTTTCAGCGCGTCCACGGTGCCCTTGACCAACTGGGCGTGCTCTTTGGTAGTGACCAGCAGTGCGTCCGGTGTGTCCACGATGACCACGTCCTTGATACCGATCAAGGCAATGACCCGCTTGGTATCGGAAACCACTACACCGCTCGCGTTTTCCGCGAACACGCGGGCACCTTCGCCGAGCACGGTGACTTCGTCGACGTCGCCGGCGTTGTTCAGACGGCCGATCGCGGCAAAGTCACCAACGTCGTCCCACCGGAACGTACCAGGTACGACGGCGACATCGCCGGCTGCCGCTGCCGGCTCGGCGACTGCATAGTCGATGGCAATCTTCGGCAACGTCGGCCACACGCGTGCCGTCACTTCTGCCCGGCGCGGAGTGTCCCAGGCCTCGGCGATTTCCGTGAGCCCGGCAAAGAGTTCGGGCTGGTTGGCTTCCAAGTGCGCAAGCATGAGCGACACAGGCGCGACGAACATGCCGGCATTCCAGACGTAGTCCCCTGCTTCAACGTACTTCTTGGCGACTTCCAGGCTGGGCTTCTCAACGAACTCCGCTACGGTCAGCGCATTCGGGGCGCCGTCTACCTTCAGCGCATCACCTGAGCGGATGTATCCGAAGCCGGTGGAAGGGTGCGTCGGCTTGATGCCTATGGTGACAATCTTGCCGGTGGCCGCAGTGAAGATGGCTTCCCGCACGGTGTCCTGGAAAAGGTCGTCCGGGCTGATGACTTGGTCGGCAGCGAACGAACCCATGATGGTTTCGGGATCACGGCGGTGCAGGATGGCGGCGGCAAGGCCGATGGCAGCGCCGGAGTCCTTGGGCTCGCTTTCCAATACCAACTCGTCATCGCCTACTTCGGGCAGTTGGCGGCACACGGCGGCGCGATGCGCCTGGCCCGTCACCACCAGGACCCGCTGGCCGGCCAGCGGTTCGAGACGGTCGTAGGTTGACCTCAACAACGTGCTGCCCGAGCCGGTCAGATCGTGGAGGAACTTGGGCGCAGCGGCACGCGAGAGTGGCCACAGCCGGGTCCCCACACCGCCCGCCGGAATAACCGCATGGAAGCGGTTCAATGGCGATTCCGGAAATGTCGCGTCTTCTGTACTCACCGCAACACTTTATCGGACGCAGCCGTGAAGGACCGCAGGACGCCACGTATGTGGCTTTCGTCTCACAGTGCGGGGAAAATCGCGGAAATACGGGCAGGACACATGGAATTTACAAGCAAAGTAGCCCGTCCTAAATTGAATAAGCTGTTAGCGAAGCCTAGATTTAGGCGTGAGCTACGAGTGCTCTCGCAGCAGGCGTTCCCCCCGCGTGGATCCCATGCCAGCGCCGCTGTGTTGCAGGAAGGTTTATTCAGTGCCGACAAAACCAGCTGGCACCTTGTACCGCGGCCGTGAAGGCATGTGGTCCTGGGTTGGACACCGTATTACCGGTGTAGTGATCTTTTTCTTCTTGTTGGTCCATGTGCTGGACACCTCATTGGTGCGTGTGTCCCCTGAGGCCTACACCGCCGTCATTGGCGCTTACAAGAACCCCCTCATGGCCCTGGGTGAAACGGGCCTGGTCGCTGCGATCGTCTTCCACGCCTTCAACGGCCTGCGTGTGATCGCCATCGACTTCTGGAAGAAGGGTGCCAAGTACCAGCGCCAGTTGCTGTGGGCCGTGCTTGCACTGTGGCTGGTCACGTTCGCAGCTTTCGCTATCCGCCACCTTTCCCTCGCGCTGGGAGGCCACTAAGCCATGACTACCATCCAGTCCCCGCGCAGCGGGAAGATTGCCCCGAAGTACAGCCGCACCGGTACCAGCCGCGGCAACTTCGAAATGCTCGCATGGCTGTTCATGCGCCTTTCCGGCGTTGTCCTGGTGGTGCTGATCTTCGGCCACCTCTTCGTGAACCTGCTCGTGGGTGAAGGTATCCACGCAATCGACTTCGGCTTTGTCGCCGGCAAGTGGGCCGATCCCTTCTGGCAGTTCTGGGATCTCGCCATGCTCTGGCTTGCCATGCTGCACGGTACCAACGGCGTCCGTACCATCATCAACGACTACGCCGAGAAGGACTCCACTCGCTTCTGGCTGAAGACGGTCCTGTACGCCGCCACCGTTGTCATCATCATCCTCGGCACCCTGGTGATTTTCACCTTCGATCCGTGCCCCGTCGTCGACGGCGTTCAGTTGCCTGGCGGTTTCTGCCCGGCGCCGTAGCGGCTCCCGCGGCGCAGCCGGCCCCCGCCCCGGGAACCGGCGCGCCTTACTTTGCGGAGCAGCCTCCGCCGACCATCTGAATTTCTGAAAGAGAGAGCATCTGGTATGCAGGTCCATAAGTACGACGTCGTCATTGTCGGTGCAGGTGGCGCCGGCATGCGCGCCGCGATCGAGTCCGGTCAGCGCGCACGCACAGCGGTACTGACCAAGCTCTACCCCACCCGCTCGCACACCGGTGCCGCGCAGGGTGGCATGTGTGCAGCTCTGGCCAATGTCGAGGAAGACAACTGGGAATGGCACACCTTTGACACCATCAAGGGTGGCGATTACCTGGTGGACCAGGATGCAGCCGAAGTCATGGCAAAGGAAGCCATCGACGCCGTGCTGGACCTGGAAAAGATGGGCCTGCCGTTCAACCGCACGCCCGAAGGCCGGATCGACCAGCGCCGTTTCGGTGGCCACACCCGCGACCACGGCAAGGCCCCCGTCCGCCGTGCTTGCTACGCCGCCGACCGCACCGGCCACATGATCCTGCAGACGCTGTACCAAAACTGCGTCAAGCACAACGTTGAGTTCTACAACGAGTACTACGTCCTGGACCTCCTGCTCGTCGAAGAGGACGCCGTACGCGAAGACGGCACCCCGTACAAGCAGAAGCGCGTTGCCGGCGTGGTCTCCTACGACCTCGCTTCCGGTGAACTGCACGTCTTCCAGGCCAAGTCCGTGGTGTTCGCCTCCGGCGGCGCCGGCAAGGTCTTCAAGACCACGTCCAACGCCCACACCCTCACGGGTGACGGCATGGGCATCGCATTCCGCCGCGGCATCCCCCTGGAGGACATGGAGTTCTTCCAGTTCCACCCGACGGGCCTTGCCGGCCTCGGCATCCTCCTTACCGAGGGTGCGCGTGGTGAAGGTGCCATCCTGCGTAACTCGGAGGGTGAGCGCTTCATGGAGCGCTACGCCCCCACCATCAAGGACCTGGCGCCGCGTGACATCGTGGCCCGCGCCATGGCCAACGAAGTACGTGAAGGCCGCGGTTGTGGCCCGAACAAGGACTACGTCCTTTTGGACCTGACGCACCTTGAGCCCGAGCACATCGAGGCCAAGCTTCCGGACATCACTGAGTTCGCTCGCACCTACCTCGGCGTGGAGCCGTTCACGGATCCTGTGCCGGTGTTCCCCACGGCGCACTACGCCATGGGTGGTATCCCGACGAACATCGCCACCGAAGTCCTCCAGGACAACGACACCGTGGTGCCGGGTCTCTACGCAGCCGGCGAGGTTGCCTGCGTGTCCGTCCACGGCTCGAACCGTTTGGGCACCAACTCGCTCCTGGACATCAACGTGTTCGGCAAGCGTGCCGGCATTGCGGCGGCTGAGTACTCCAAGACCGCCGGCTTTGTTGAACTGCCGGAGAACCCGGAGGCCATGACGCGTGGCATCCTGGACAACCTGCTGAACGGCACCGGTACGGAGCGCGTTGCCCAGATCCGCAAGGAACTGCAGGACACCATGGATGCGAACATGCAGGTGTTCCGTACCAAGGAATCGCTGGAGCAGGTTCTTCGCGACATCGCGTCCTTCGAAGAGCGGTACAAGAACGTCACCGTCCAGGACAAGGGCAAGCGCTTCAACCTGGACCTCCTGGAAGCTGTTGAACTTGGCTTCCTGCTCGACATGGCCAAGGTCATGACGGTCGGTGCGCTGCACCGTGAAGAGTCCCGCGGTGGCCACTACCGCGAGGATTTCCCGGACCGCAACGATGAGAAGTTCATGAAGCACTCCATGGCTTACCTGGACAATACCGTCACCGCCGACTCGTCTGCCGAGTCCGTTGCGGGCATCCGTCTTGAGACCAAGCCCGTTGTCTTCACCCGTTACGAGCCGATGGAGCGTAAGTACTAATGACTACCGAAATGGCAGAGCCCGCTTCCAAGATCGAGCTCCCCGCGAGTGTTGCCGGCGACGGTGAAATCCCCACGTTCCACATCACCCTCCGGGTCCGCCGCTACGATCCCGAAATCTCGGACGAAGCACGCTGGGACGATTACAAGCTGACCATGTACGGCACGGACCGTGTGCTGGATGCCCTGCACAAGGTCAAGTGGGAAATCGACGGCACGGTGTCCTTCCGCCGTTCCTGCGCCCACGGTGTTTGTGGTTCCGATGCCATGCGCATCAACGGCCGCAACCGCCTCGCCTGCAAGACGCTGCTGAAGGACCTGGACACCACCAAGCCCATCACCGTCGAGCCGATCAAGGGACTTCCCGTCGAGAAGGACCTGATCGTGGACATGGAACCCTTCTTCCAGTCCTTCCGCGAAGTCATGCCGTTCCTGATCAACAAGGGCCACGAGCCCACCAAGGAACGCCTGCAGTCCGTTGAGGACCGTGAGCGCTTTGACGACACCACCAAGTGCATCCTCTGCGCTGCCTGCACCTCGTCCTGCCCGGTCTTCTGGACCGACGGCCAGTACTTTGGTCCGGCTGCGATCGTCAACGCCCACCGCTTCATCTTCGATTCCCGTGATGACGCCGGCGACATGCGCCTGGAAATCCTCAACGACAAGGAAGGCGTGTGGCGTTGCCGCACCACGTTCAACTGCTCGGAGGCATGCCCGCGTGGCATCCAGGTGACCAAGGCCATTGCCGAGGTCAAGCAGGCCATCCTGGCCCGCAAGATCTAGCGGCCGTTCACTTAAGAACAGCACGACGACGGCGCCGCTCACCACTGCTGGTGAGGGGCGCCGTCGTCGTTAATCCGCTTCTGAAACCACAGCGACGACCCAAGGAGAACAGCGTGTCCCGATCCGAGAAGATCAGCTTCACAGGAAGCACGGGCGATGCCCTGGCCGGCATTGTGGATGTGCCGGAGGGGCCCGTCCGTGGTTGGGGCGTCTACTCGCATGGCCTGACCTTGGGTAAGGACAGCCCGGCCGCTTCCCGAATCTGCAAGGGACTCGCTGAGCAGGGGGTGGGCATGCTGCGTTTCGATAACCTGGGGCTGGGCGGTTCGGCGGGTGAATGGTCCGCAGGTTCCTTCAGCGTCAAAGTTGCTGACACCGTCCTCGCGGCCGAATTTATGCGTGGGCAGGGCCGGGCGATTTCCTTGCTAGTCGGGCATTCGTTTGGGGGCGCTGCAGTGTTGGCCGCTGCCCGGGACATCCCTGGGCTGAACGCCGTGGTGACGGTGGGTGCACCCTTTGAGCCGAAGCATGTGGAGCATATGTTCGATGCGGAGATCGAGGCCATCCTGCGGGACGGCAGTGCTGTGGTGGACCTGGGTGGACGGCCCATGGAGATCCGCAGGCATTTTGTGGAGGACGTGGAACGCGCTGACCTGCGCGACTGCATCCGTACCCTCCACAAGCCGCTGATGGTGATGCACTCCCCCACCGACAACACCGTGGGGATCGATAACGCGAGCGAGATTTTCCGCACGGCCCGGCACCCTCGCAGCTTCATCTCGCTGGAAGGCAGCGAGCACCTGCTGACCGGCAAGGGCCAGGCGGCGCGGGTTGCCCGGATTATCGGGGCTTGGGCTGATCCATACCTGGAGCACCCAACTGGGTAGCAGCAGAGCGCGTTTTGGACGTCCAAAACGCTGTGAGGATTGTGCTGGCTGGTCTGGGATTGGCTGGCAGAGTAGGTGCAGGCCGTTCCACCCCGCGGTCGTGACTCACAAAACGCT
>NZ_JBFBGW010000017.1:0-102293 GCF_040684895.1 Paenarthrobacter sp. NPDC089322 | reverse complement strand
AAACACACCACAAAACCCACCACCAACCCCCACCAACCACCCCAACCCCCACAAAACACATCACGTGAACCCCATCACCCCCGGTGAAAGAGCGACCAGCAAAAGCCTGCCAACGGTGAAAGAGCGACCAGCAAAAGCCGCCCACCGGTGAGAGAGCGACCCATAAACAGGGCAATCGGTGAGAGCGTCCAAAGGGTGGGCCGCCGTCGAGCATCCCCTCAAAAGGCGCCAGCTAAGACAGCAGCGCCCAAAGCCGGCACCCCGATATGAAACCCGCAGCGCGACCCAGGAACCGGAAGTGTTGGCCAAACTGGAAAGCTCCCCTGAAGTCGGAAATCCAGTCCAACTTCAGGGGAGCAGCCCGGGCGATGAGAGAGCGTCGCCGGAAAGACGGCCTTAGGTGAGAGAGCGTCGCAAGGGGGGGTGGCAGCGGCTCAGTGTCCTCCGTGGCCGGCGCCCTCGGTCCGGCGCATCATGGCGCCAAGGACCACTGCCGCGATCGCGATGATTGTCGCGGCGAGGAACGCAGCCTGCATGCCGGCAACCAACCCTGAGGACGCAGACACTACAGCGAAGATGGACACGAGCAGCGCAGTACCGGCAGCACCGGACACCTGCTGCGCAGTGCTCATGATGGCCGACCCGTGGGAGTACAGGTGCGGAGGCAACGGGTTAAGGCCCGTGGTGAAAGCGGGCGTGAACAGCAGGGCCAAGCCCAGGCTAAGCGCCACGTGCAGGGCGATGACCCACCCCAGGGCGCTGCTTTCATCCAGCCGCGAGAACTGCCAAAGGGTCAGGACCATGAGGACCGAGCCGGACACAGTCAGGGGCAGGGGCCCTACTTTGTCGAAGATGCGCCCGATCACGGGGCCCAGGAGGCCCATAGCCAAGCCGCCCGGCAGCAACGCCAGTCCGGTCTCCATGGGCTGCAGGTGCAGGGTGTTCTGCAGGTAGAGCGGCAAAAGGATAACTCCGCCAAACAGGGCCATCATGGCCACGACCATCAGGAGCGTGGACACAGTGAACATGCGGAAGTTGAAGGCGCGGAGATCGAGCAGCGGAGAGTCGGACTTCTGCAGCCTGATCTGGCGGAAGACGAAGAGCGCCAAGCACACGACGCCAACCGCCAACGCGATGACCGGCACCACGCCGGCATTCGCGCCACCGATTTGGCTGAGCCCGTAAACGAGCCCGCCAAACGCCGGGACGGTCAGGACAACTGAGGTGATGTCCAGGGTGGTCTTGCCCCGCTCGCCAACGTTCGTGAGGTACTTCGCACCGATCGCAAGGGCAGCAAGGGCCACCGGCAGCACGAACACGAACATGAAACGCCACGAGAAGTGGTCCAGGATGATGCCGGAAACTGTCGGTCCCATGGCGGGAGCAACCGAGATCGCGATGCTGACGTTGCCCATCACCGCACCGCGTCGCGACATCGGAACCAACGTGAGGATGGTGGTCATCAGCAGCGGAAGCATGATGGCCGTGCCGCCGGCCTGCACGATCCGGGCCAGCAGCAACACCACGAATCCCGGTGCCAACGCAGCCAGGAGCGTGCCCCCGCTGAAAAGACCCATGGCAAGCATGAAGGACGCCCGGGTGGTCAGCCGTTGAAGGATGAACCCCGTGGTCGGAATCACAACCGCCATGGTCAGCATGAACCCGGTGGCGAGCCACTGTACCGTGGGCGCATCCACGCGCAGATCGGTCATGAGCCGCTGAAGCGCGACGTTCATGATGGTCTCGTTGAGGATCACCACGAAAGTGGCGACCAACAAGGTGACGATGACCGTGACTGACTCACGGGACATTTTTCCGTTGACAGGAGGCTGCCCTGCTTCCGTGGAGGCAGGGGCAGGTGCGCCGGAAACGGGATCGCCGTGGGCGTCGGACGTGACGTCGGTAGACATGAAGATTCCCCAAGGTTTGGATTTTTGGTGTCCGGCGATCTGTGCCGGCAAAGACAGGAACAGTCTAAGCTCCCCCGCCATTCCCGTCAGCAGGAAATCCAAACGTCAGGAATTCAATGGTGCGTTGTCAATCAACCGCACCGGTCCCACTTTGGCTGCAATGATGGCGAGCCCCTCGCCGCGGAAGGGCGTCTCCTTGCAGTTCTCGGCGAGCGGTTCGAGTGTGGCGGGGTCAACGACGTCGAAATAGTCCAGTTCCACCAGTGGTTGGGATTCAACAAGCGCGACGGCGGAATCCAGGTCCAGCGGTTCATGCGCGGTTGCGCGCGACTCGATCAGGCGCAAAGCCCGGGAGAGCACGAGGGCGGCTTCACGCTCTTCATCCGAAAGGAAACGGTTCCGGCTGGATAGTGCCAGCCCGTCGTCGCTGCGGACGGTCGGCACGGGAACGATCTCCACAGGGAAGTTCAAGTCGGCAACCATGCGTTTCACCAAGGCAAGCTGCTGGGCGTCCTTCTGGCCGAAGTAGGCGCGGTAGGCCGCCGTCGAACCGTCCGCAGCGGCGCCGCCAGGCAGCCCGTAGTGCAGCAGCTTGGCAACCACAGTCAGGGCGCCGTCGAAGTGCCCGGGGCGTGAGGAGCCTTCCCACTTTTCACCCAATGGCCCGGACGTCACGCGCACCAATGGCTGGCCGCCCGGGTACACCTCATCCACGGAGGGTGCAAACACGAGATCGACGCCCTCGGCATCGAGCAGGGCCATGTCTGCCTCGAGCGTTCGCGGGTACCGGTCCAAGTCCACGGCGTCACCGAATTGCAGTGGGTTCACGAAAATGGTGGCCACAACAACGTCGTTCTCAGCCACGGCTGTGCGCGCCAAAGCGGCGTGGCCGGAGTGCAGTGCGCCCATTGTTGGCACGAGACCCTGCGAATTCCCGCGCTTTTCCGCGAGCAGGCGGGCACTTTCGGCGCGAAGTTCGGCGGCGGTGGTCACAAGCTTGATGGCCATGCTCTTCATTTTCCTTCCGGCGCCGCGGGCTCGCTGTCCAGCGCGGCGCTGATGTCCTTCAACTGTTCGGGGCGCAGCAGTCCTCGGTTCCCGGCCCGGCGAGCCGTTGCCCGCGCCATGGCCTGGTAGGCCGCGAGGACATCGCCGCCCGCACCGCCGTCGTATTCCTTCAACGCCTGCGCGTGGGCCGAAACCGTGCCCACATCGCCGCGGGCGACCGGCCCCGTCAGGGCCGACTCGCCTGAAGCGAGGGCATTCTCCAAGGTGGCGCGCAGCAGGGGCCCCAGCATGGATTCGGGCGATTCGACGCCGATCTCCCGCAGCAGCTGCGACGCCTGGGCTACCAACGTCACCATGTGGTTCGAGCTGTGGGCGAGGGAGGCGTGGTACAGCGTTCGGTCCGCCTCGGCAATGGCCACCGGTTCCGCGCCCATCTCAACTACCAGCGCCTGGGCAATCGGCAGCATCGCGGCGTCGGCGGTGACACCGAACGTGCAGTCCATGAGCCGCGTCAGGTCCAGGCTCATCCCGGTGAACGTCATGGCCGGGTGCAGCGCCAACGGAATTGCACCGGCCGCGCGAACCGGCTGGAGGATTCCGACGCCGAACCGGCCGGATGTATGCGCCACCAGTTGTCCGGGCTGCCAAGCTCCGAGCTTCGCGAGTCCGGCCACGAGCTCGCCCAGAGAATCGTCCGGCACAGCAAGCAGCACCAGTTCCGACCGCTCCACGATCTCCTGAATCTCAAGTATCGGGACACCCGGCAGCAGGCTCTCGGCACGCTCCCGGCTCGCCTCGGAGACTGCGGAAACCCCGACGACGGCGTGCTCGGCCGCGCGCAAGGCCGCACCAAGGACGGCACCCACCTTGCCGGCGCCGATGACACCGACTCCAAGTCGACCTGGCCTAGCCATGGTTCTGGTCCTCCCTGCTAGGAATCTGCGGTGGGGCAGCTTGCGGTGAAGCCTGCTCCGTTGAAGGCGGCGCCGGTTCGGGTCCCGCCGTCGCGGGCGCTACTTGCGCCAGCCACTGCTCGCTCGTTTGCCGCTTCCGCGCTTCCCGGGCCCGTGCAGCCTGCTGGTCGAAAAGCTCGACGGCCTGCGTTACGTCGGCATGGAAGAGGCGCGGAGACACGGGACCTGCCGTGGTGTGGAGGACGAGATCGGCCACCCCGAAGCGTCGGGCCAGCGGCCCCTGCTGCAGGGCCATGGACTGGGTGCGCTGGTGCGGAACCACCACCAAAGCACGCCACAAACGCCCCGAACGAAGAAGCAGCGCAGTGCGGGTGGCCAGGAAACCGTTGCGCCGCCAGCCCAGCGGGGCCAACCAACGAGCACGGCGCGGAGTGGTGACAAAACCGTCTCCCCCAGCGCCCGACGCGCCAGCATCCGGCGCGCCCCCAGGCAGACCGGAACCAGCCCGCACACCGGAACCAGCCGGCGCCATTCCCTCCAGCCCCGCAGTAAACACACGCACGGGATCGTCAATCCCCGGATCCGGAAGGACCAGCGACAACATGCGCATCACATCGGACTTCAGACCGACGGGGAGCAGCATGGTGCGGGCCGCGCCTTCCCCACTGGCAGCAAGGCCGTATCCCGCAACGTTGACGTGCATCCGATACCACCCGAAGAACCTCCACAGCGGTGCCTGCGTGACCATCAGCGCCTGGATCCGGCCGGGCGGCAAGGTCTGGGCTTGGGTGTCGAGAAGTCCGTAGCGCAGCCGGATGCCGTCCGGGGAAATCGCTGCCGTAAAGTTGTACCCCTTGTTGAAGGAACTCCAGTACGCGGCGCCGATACCCAGGACAGCAGGTATCAGGGCCAGGAAGATGGCGTTGTTCTCCGTGATCACGGAGATGGCAATGGACGCCACCGCCCCGAGCACCACGAAAATTGTCTGCTCGCTCAGCAGCAGGGATCCAATCAGCCGCGACGGCGGGACAGAGAGCACCACCTGTTCCGGAGCCTCGGGAACTTCCTCCTGGGTGGCAGGACCACTCACCACGCCGGCGGCCCTCGCCAAAATCGTGGCGCGCAACTGCTTGGCCTGGGCGAGCGGCAGGTACGCCAAACGCACGGCTGATTCACCGGCGTCGGCAACTTCGAACTTGAGTTCAGCGAGACCGAAGATCCGCGCCAAAAGGGGCTGCACAATGTCGATCGCCTGGACGCGGTCCAGCCGCGCCTGGCGCTGCTGCTTGAAAAGGAACCCGGTGTTGACCCGGACGTAGCCCTCCGCCACTTGATACCGCGTGAAATACCAACTAAGGATGAACCCGCCCACGGTCAGCAGCATCAGGGCGGCGCCGCCCGCCAAAAGCCACGGGACGCGGCCGCTGATGTTCGGATCCAGGAAATCGCGCCCTTGAAGCATGCGTTCGAAGGCGTCACGCCCAAAGAAATACACGACGGCGGCCAACGCCACCCAGCCACGCACGAACGGTGACGCCGGATGCACGCGCCGCCAATCGCCGTCGACGGCTTTGCCCGGCAGGCTCATCGCGGCACTGCTTTCAGGGCCAACGGCCGAACTGTCCTCCGGGCTCACAGCCCGGCCAGCCTGGCTTCTCCGCGCGCCGAAAGCTGCTCGCGCAACCGGGCACCTTCCGCGGCCGGAAGACCGGGAAGGTGGGCGTTGGTCCCGGCGGAAGCCGTGTGGAGTTTCAAAGTGCAGAGTCCCAGCCCGCGTTCAACCGGCCCCACGGCCACGTCCACGTACTGCATCCGGCCGTACGGAACCACCATGGTCCGCTGGAAGAAGATGCCGCGGCGGATGAGGAGGTCGTCGTCACGCTCCGCGTAACCGATCGCCCGGACCTGGCGAGGAATCAGCACCAGCCGCCACAGAGCCAGGACCAGCATCACGGCCGGAACCGCGATGGCCAGCCACAGCGGAGGCCAACGCCACCAACCCATCTGCACGAAAACCAAGGGAAGGCTCACGATGGCCAGCATCACCACGTTGCCAATGGTCCATTCCACCAAACGGACGGTGACGTACTTCGGGGACACCCGCACCCACTGGATACCGGGAGGGTCAATCGCCTCGGTACGCATACTCGCCTTCGCCTTTTGCTTCGCCGCGACGGGTTTCCGGTCCGGCCGTACCGCCCTCAAAATCCTCAGGAGGGATGCGGCAGAACCGCTCCACAACCAGCCCGACGATGACCATCACCACGCCACCACCGCCCATGAGCAGGGCGTTCCAGAGGATTCCTTCACCGCTCCGCAGGGTCCCGATGCGCAGGAGGTCCAGAGCGATTCCGGCGTGCCAACCCAGCAGGAGCGTCCCTGCGTAGGCACACGCCTGAGCCAGGATCAGGGTCCGGGCAGCCAGGATCGGGTTCAGCAGGTTCTTCTTCTTGCCGTTGCGCCACCGGAGGACGCGGATCCCCATGATCAGCGTGAGCACGGCGATGACACCCATGGTCACCAGAGCAGAGACCGGCAGCACAGGGGTCGGCATGCTGAAGCGGTTGGTTGCCGCCGTGGCCAGCCAGCCTATGGCGGCAGCAACGACGGCGATAGTCACCAGGACCAGCGGACGCATGGCTTTCATAAGCTACTCCACGGCTCCCGTCGCGGGGACACCAGCGATGTCACCGTACCCGTCAAAGCGCCGGATATCCGGCATGTCATTCGCGACGGCGGCAAGTTCAGCAACGCTGCGACCATTCAGTTTGGCGTTGGGCTCCAGCAAGGACCACGGGTACAGGACGAACGCCCGCTCCGCGGCCCTCGGGTGCGGGATGGTGAGAATGGGGTCCTCGCTCACGAGCTCACCATAAACGATGATGTCCACGTCCAGGGTCCTCGGACCCCAACGGACTTCCCGGGTCCGGTGGTGCTTCTGCTCGACGCCGTGGCAGTGCTCCAGCAGTTCGAGGGGAGTCAGCGTAGTTTCAACCGCCATGACCATGTTCAGGAAGTCAGGTTGGCCTTCGGGACCACCCACAGCTTTGGTCTGCACCACCGGCGAAACGCCAAGGAGCCGCACCTCGGGAGGATCCACAAGATCCGCGACCGCCGTGGACAGGGTGTCGTTCCGCTCCCCCAGGTTGCTGCCCAGGGCAAGGATGGCTTTGGTGTACCCGGAGTTCATGATCGCTCCCGGTGGACGCTCACCGTGACATCGCCGAACGGCACCTCTATGGGGGCTTTGGGTTTGTGGACGGTGACGTCGACGGCGGTCACGTCGTAGTTGGCGAGGATGCCCTCGGCAATCCTGACCGCCAAACCTTCAATCAGGTTCAGCGGCTCGCCCTCGATGTGCTTGGTGATGAGTTCGGCCACCTCGCCGTAGTGCGCTGTGAACTGGAGGTCGTCCGTCTCCGCAGCCTTGGTGAAATCCGTGTGCAGCACGGCGTCCACCACGAACGGCTGGCCGTCCCGGCGCTCGAAGTCGAACACTCCGTGATAGCCGACGGCGGTGACGCCGGTCAGCGTGATCCTGTCCACAGCGTCCTCCGGTCAGCGGGCGATTCGAGCGGCGACCTTGACGGCGTCAAGGCTTGGACCGACGTCGTGGACGCGGACAGCCCACGCGCCCTTCGCGGCACTCAAGGCAGTGATGGCTGCGGTGGCCGCGTCACGTTCCTGCGGGGCGGCAGCCTTGCCGGCCACTGTCAGGAGCGAACCAAGGAACCGCTTGCGGGATGCTGCCACCATCACCTTGTGGCCGAGCCCGAAGAGCTGGTCCAGGTTCTTCAGGATTTCCCAGTTGTGGTCTTCCTTCTTGGAGAAGCCAATGCCTGGATCAACGATGATTTGCTCGGGGGCGACTCCTGCCGCGTACAGCTTGTCGCGGACTCCCTTCAGCTCCGCCACGACGTCCGCCGTTACGTCGTTGTAGTCCGCGAGGCTGTCCATGGTGAGTGCATCCCCACGACGATGCGTGAGGATATAGGGCACCTTGGCACGGGCGACGAGTTCCGGCATGTCCGGCTCAATGGTCAACCCGGAGACGTCGTTGATGATTGCGGCGCCGGCATCCACGGCGGCTGCTGCCGTGGATGTGTGCATCGTGTCGATACTGACCAGGGCGCCGGCCTTCACCAGCGCCTCAATCACGGGGAGGACGCGGCGCTGCTCCTCCTCGGGGCTCACCGGTTCAGCGCCGGAACGCGTGGACTCTCCACCGACGTCGATGATGTCCGCACCGGCGTAGAACATCCGCAAGCCCAGGGCGATCGCGGAGTCGGGCGTGCGGTGGGCGCCGCCGTCGCTGAAGGAATCCGGGGTGACATTCAGGATTCCCATAACGAGGGTCCGGTCCGTTGGCAGGTCCTCGAACCGTGCCGCGGGTCGCGGCTTGCGGAGAATCGGCAACGGGCTTGTGGCCGGGCCGGTTCCGGGTGCTGCAGCGAGGGAATCCATATATTGCTTACCTTCCGAGTATGAGGCTCATGGCCTCGGCGCGGGTGGCCGGGTCATGGAGTTGACCGCGCACCGCACTGGTGACGGTCTTTGCGCCCGGCTTACGGATGCCGCGCATGGACATACACATGTGTTCGCACTCGACGACGACAATCGCACCGCGCGGGTTGAGGTGCGTCACGAGCGCCTCAACGATTTCCGTGGTGAGGCGCTCCTGGACCTGCGGGCGACGAGCGTAGATGTCCACCAAACGTGCAAGCTTGCTCAGGCCTGTCACCTTGCCGTCATGTGACGGAATGTAACCGACATGCGCAACACCGTGGAACGGTACCAAGTGGTGTTCACACGTGGAGTAGAAGGGGATGTCCTTCACGAGGACAAGCTCTTCATGGTCGAGGTCGAAGGTGGTGGAAAGGACCTCCGCGGGGTTCTGGTGCAGGCCCGCGAAAACCTCCGCGTAGGCCTTGGCCACGCGCTTGGGCGTGTCCACCAGGCCTCCCCGGTCAGGGTTTTCACCAATGGCCAGGAGGATCTCGCGGACTGCTGCTTCAATGCGCGGGCGGTCCACTTTATGGCCCCGCTTGGCGTCCACGGCGGAACCGTGGGCGGCGGCGAGGTCGTCGTCGTCGAAATGAGTCACAGCAGAAAGCTTAGCCGTGAAGCGGAGAGTCGTTGCCGCCGTCGGGCTTTGGCGCCTGGAACGACTCCTGGCTGCTGACGCCCTGGGCGTGCGGGGCAACAGAGTCCAGTGGCTCGTCCAAGCGGGCCTTCTTGGCCTCCTCCTGGGCTTCGCGTTCAGCCTTCTCGGCGCGCGATTCCACTGGAGGAATGGTCTGCACGGGACGGGACTCCTTGGATAGCCAGATCTCACGGAAATCGCGCTTGCGGACATCACGGAAAATGTCTGCGATCTCGGCCTGGTTCAAGGTTTCGCGTTCCAGCAGCTCCAGGGCCAGGCGGTCCAGGATGTCGCGGTTTTCGGTAAGGATGGCGTAAGCCTCGTCATGTGCCTGGTCAATGAGCCGGCGCACTTCCTCGTCCACCACGTAGGCGATCTGGTCCGAGAAGTTGCGCTCCTGTGCGGCGTCGCGGCCCAGGAACGGCTCGCCGCCACCTTGGCCAAGCTTCACGGCACCGACGCGCTCACTCATGCCGTACTGGGTGACCATCTTGCGGGCCGTGGACGTTGCCTTTTCGATGTCGTTCGAGGCACCGGTGGAGGGATCGTGGAACACGATTTCTTCAGCAACGCGCCCACCCATGGCGTACGCCATCTGGTCGAGCAGTTCATTGCGGGTAACCGAGTACTTGTCATCCTCGGGAACCACCATGGTGTAGCCGAGTGCGCGGCCACGCGGCAGGATGGTGATCTTGGTGACCGGTGCGGAGTTCCGCAAAGCCGCTGCCACCAGGGCGTGGCCACCCTCGTGGTACGCCGTGATCTTGCGTTCCAGTTCCTTCATGACCCGGCTGCGCTTCTGCGGCCCGGCCATCACGCGGTCGATGGCCTCATCCAACGCACGGTCATCGATGAGGTTGGCGTTGGAACGGGCGGTCAGAAGGGCGGCCTCGTTGAGGACGTTGGCGAGGTCGGCGCCGGTGTAGCCGGGAGTCTTCTTGGCAACAGCCTTCAAGTCGATGCCCTGTGCCATCGGCTTGCCCTTGGAGTGGACGTTGAGGATCTGCTCACGGCCCTGCAGGTCGGGAGCTTCCACGGTGACCTGGCGGTCGAAACGTCCCGGGCGGAGCAGCGCGGGGTCCAGCACATCCGGACGGTTGGTGGCGGCGATCAGGATGACGTTGGTCTTGACGTCGAAGCCGTCCATTTCCACGAGCAGCTGGTTCAGGGTCTGCTCGCGTTCATCGTTACCGCCGCCGATACCGGCGCCACGGTGACGGCCCACGGCATCGATTTCATCGACGAAGATGATGGCCGGGGAGCTCGCCTTGGCCTGTTCAAAGAGGTCACGGACACGGGAAGCACCCACACCGACGAACATCTCAACGAAGTCGGAACCGGAGATCGAGAAGAAGGGAACGCCGGCTTCGCCTGCCACGGCACGGGCCAGCAGGGTCTTACCGGTCCCTGGAGGGCCGTACAGCAGCACACCCTTGGGGATCTTGGCGCCTACAGCCTGGAACTTTGCCGGTTCCTGGAGGAATTCCTTGATTTCCTGGAGCTCTTCAACGGCTTCGTCAGCACCGGCAACGTCAGCGAAGGTGACCTGGGGCATGTCCTTGTTGACCAGCTTGGCCTTGGACTTGCCGAACTGCATCACCTTGGAGCCGCCGCCCTGCATACGGGACAGGAGGAACCAGAACAGCACACCGAGCAGCAGCACCGGGATGAGCAGGGAGAACAGGCCGGAGAACCAGTTGTTCTCGATCGGCTGGTCAGTGAAGCCCTTGTCCGGGTTTGCGTTGGTGACGGCCTTGACAACATCGGGGCCACGGTCCGTGACGTAGAAGAACTGGACGTTCTTGCCCTTGTCCTGGCCGTCAATGTTCAGGTTGTCCTTGAGCACCAGGTCAACGCGGTTCTCGGCGTCGAAAATCTTTGCCTGCTCCACCTTGCCGCTCTGGGCAAGGAGCTCCAGGCCGTCCTTGGTGTCAATGCGCGTCGAACCGCCCGGAGCCAGGGTTGCGAATGCCACCAGGAGCAAGCCAACGACGACAACAATCCAGATGCCCGGACCTTTGAAGAAACTCTTAGCTTTCATCTGATCGGGGTTGCGCCCCGTCCCTCCTGGTAGTGCTGCAAGGCGCAACTTCTGCGCGCAAGTGGTGCTGCTTCAGTTTCTAGCTATACACCGTTCCCAGTAATTCACGCACTGGAAAGCTCAAAAGTTCCCTCTGGGCGTACACAGGATACTCGCCTATGACCGGCTAAAACAGAGCACTGGGCCCCGGTTTTTGTAATCCCCGCAGCGGCTCCAAACACTGACTCCGGGCGCGCCCTTAAGCGCAAACGCCGCACCCGTTCCCGCCGTCCGCAGCCATAATTACCGGGCGGAAGGTGGGAAGCGGTGCGGCAGCGCTGCGAATGAAACGCTTACTCGTAAACGTGCGGGGCCAGGGTGCCCACGAAGTCCAGGTTGCGGTACTTCTCGGCGTAATCCAGGCCGTAACCAACCACGAACTCGTTGGGGATGTCGTAGCCCACGTATTTGACGTCGATCTCAACCTTGGCTGCCGTCGGCTTGCGGAAGGCGGTGCAGATCTCCACGCTGGCAGTGCCCCGGGACTCGAGGTTGGACTTGAGCCAGGACAGGGTCAGCCCGGAGTCGATGATGTCCTCGACAATCAGGACGTCCTTGCCCATGAGGTCGGTGTCGAGGTCCTTGAGGATGCGGACGACGCCCGAGGACTGCGTGCCCGAGCCGTAGGACGAAACAGCCATCCAGTCCATGCTGACGTGGCTGTGAAGTGCGCGTGCCAGGTCCGCCATGACCATGACGGCACCCTTCAGGACGCCAACGATCAGCAGTTCGCGGCCCTCGTAGTCCTTGTCGATCTGCGCCGCCAGTTCAGCGATGCGGGATTGGATCTGCTCTTTGGTGTAAAGAACGTGCTTGAGATCTGCCTGGACGTCGTTTGAATCCACCAATGGCTCCTGTTTTGATGCTCGGGTGCGGCTACTGTTGGGACGATTTCTGATGCCGGAATACTAGCTTCCCACAGCGCACAGCCTCACGGGGACCGGCCGAAGCTGAATCACCCGTCCCGACGACCGCCGCGGCGGCTCGTTCCTGCTCCAAATCGCTGAGGGACAACCGGTACACACTGACATGGCCGGGAAGTTCAACCGGGCCGGCCGAACCCTGGCGGCGGAGCAATGCTTCCGCGGCCTGCAGCCGCCCGTAGCCGGGTTGTTGACCTCCGACGTCGGCAGCCGCCTTCGCGATGACGCGGAACCGGAGCGCTGCGGGAAGGTCCCGGACGGCGTCCTCCGGCAACCATGCACCATCATCCGTCCGCTGCACGAGGGAGCCGTACGTTTGGTCCGCGAGGTCCTCGAGGAAATCCGCGTCCTGTTGAAGAATCGCCGCCGTGCGCGCCAACGATTCGGCAACTCCCGGGCCCAGCTTTTCCTCGAGCACGGGCATGACCTCCACCCGTGTCCTGGAGCGGGCGAACGCAGGGTCAGCGTTGCTCGGATCGTGCCAGGGTTCCAGTTCCTCGGCGTCGCAGATTTCCAGGGTCTCCATGCGGCGCAGGCCAAGGAAAGGGCGGAGCAGGCGGCCTCGGGCGGGCCGCATGCCTGCCAACGACCGGGTACCCGAGCCGCGGGCCAAGCCAAGGAGAACCTGCTCGGCTTGGTCGTCCAGGGTGTGCCCCAGCAGGATGACATTGCAGCCGTGTGCGTCTGCGGCCGCTTCAAGGGCAGCGTGGCGGGCGTCCCTGGCAGCGGCTTCAGGCCCGAAGCCCGTGGATGACACCTCAACAGTGCGAACCTCTACCGGGGAAAGCCCCAGTTCGCGCAGAACAGAGGCGGTCCGGGAAGCTACCTCCGCCGAGCCGGGCTGCAGTTGGTGATCCACGATCGCTGCGGCAACAGAGACTGGATGCCCATCTACGTGCCCCCGGCGTGCAAAGTAGGCAGCAACTGCAGCCAAGGCCAGAGAGTCCGGCCCGCCGCTGCAGGCAACGAGGATCCGCGCCGGATAACCAGCAGCTGCCAAGGCGTTCTCCAAGTGCTTCCGCGCCTTGCCGACGACCGGCGCCAAACGACCAGGTCGTCGTCGACCCTTAACGACAGCGCGGGCAGCAGCGTCCCCCTCCGAAAAGTCGCTGACGGCACCGGAAGGAACGCTCAAAGCCCCATCCGCTCAAGCCACAGCTTGGAGTTGTGAATTTCTTCTTCGGTGGGAAGGTTTTCGGCGGCATCCCAGACCCTGTTGAAGCCCTCCATGCCACCAACCGCCACGACTTCGCGGACGAACTTGGCGCCGTCCGTGTACTGGCGCATCTTGGCGTCCAGGCCCAGGAGGTTCCGGATGAACTTCTCGATGATGCCGCGATCCTTGCCGCGATCGTTGAAGCGTTGGCGGATGGTCTTCACGGACGGGACGATGCTCGAATCCACTGCATCCATCACCACGTTGGCATGGCCTTCCAGGAGGCTCATCACCGCAGTCAGATGCGAAATGGATGCCTTCTCCTCCGGGTCCTGCAGGAGATCGAGGATGGCACCGCGACCAGGCACATTGCCGGAGGCGGAACGGTCGCGCAGGGACTTGGCCACCGCACTGGCCCGCTCAACCAAGGTGTCCATGTTGCCGAGCAGGTGACCGCTGAGCTTCTCGATCTCGTCCAGCATGTGGTGACGAAGCCACGGTGCGGCGGCGAACTGCACACGGTGCGTCTGCTCATGAAGGCACACCCACAGCCGGAAGTCATCCGGGTGCACGTTCAGTTCGCGTTCCACGGAGATGATGTTGGGCGCCACAAGAAGGAGCCGTCCGCCCGGCGGAACATGCGCTTCCGGTGCGAGGGCCGCAAACGGATCGTACTGGCCCAGGACTTTGCTGGACAGGAACGCGAGGATGGCGCCCAGTTGGCTGCCGGTGATGGCCCCGCCGGCGGCAGCCGCTGCAGGCGTCATGGAAAGAGTGCTCCGGCTCTCCACCATCTGCTTCAGCGCGGGCCCGAGCATCACGGAGAAACTCTGCGTGTTGGCCTTGGACCACGAGGCCCGGTCCACGACGAGCACGTGGGAATCCCGCAGGTCCCTGGCGGCATCGAGGCCGGTGATGTCGTGGACGTGCGGAACGGAGATATCCGCGTTGAAGCGCAGGTTCTCCACCGCCTTGCCGATTTCCCCGGCGCTCAGCGCCGGACCGGGAGGGGCAAGCCGGGCAGCCGTAGCGGCGGCCAGGTCCCAATTGATCAGGGACGGGGCCCCTGCTGACGAATCTCGGGCAGATGACACCATACGGTCCATCACACCACACCCCGCTGACATTGGGGCCTTAAGTTCGCTCCGCGCTGAGCTTTAGCCGCGGCACCCGCAGGACGCCAGCACCGACGCCGACCGGTCCATGGCAACCTTGTTTCCCGCAGCGCCCGGTTGCAGCCCGTTCCCGATGAAAGAGAAGACGAGTAACCGTCCGTCAGCGTCCACAACATACCCGCTCAGGGCGATGACCGTGTTGAGCGTGCCCGTCTTGGCCCGCACCAACCCAGCGCCCTCAGCAGTGCCGGCGTCGACGTACCTGTCGTCCAGGGTGCCCGTCAGGCCTGCCACCGGAAAACCGTCAAGCGCTGTCCGAAGGGCAAGGTCCGGACCGCTCGTGATGGCACGGACCACCTCCGCGAACTGCTTGGCGCTGACCTGGTTTTCCAGCGCGAGCCCGGAAACGTCGGCCAACTGCATCGAATCCGTGGCGATGCCCAACTCCCCCAGCCTTTGCCGCACGGCCGCAGTGGCGCCGTCGTACGTCGCCTCACCGCCGGACGCAACGGCGGTCATCCGCCCGAGTGCTTCCGCCAGGAAATTGTCCGAGGACTCCAGCATCAGGTCCACCTGCTCCGCCACCGTTGCTGAATCCGCACTGGCCAACACGTTGGTGGGGATGCCTTTGCCACGTTCGACGCCGGGACTCACCTGGACGCCGGCAGCCGCCAGTTGCCCGGCGAACGCCTGGGCGGTGGTGACGGCCGAATCCTGCGGCCGCGGGCCAGTGGTGACGGAGGGTGAGTAGCGTCCGGAATTCAGCGCCAAGGAGAACAAGGGCGCGGTCTCGCCCGCGGCGACGTCGTCCGGGCTCCACGCCGGATTCAGGGGCGCGCCGCTAAAGAGGGAATCATCCACCTGCACATTGATGGGTCCTTTGACGCCCGCTGAGGTTAGCGCTGCAGCGGTGTCCAAGGCCAAGGACCCCAGCCCGGCACGGCCCATGACGGCCGAGGAATCGGAGGCGCCCGCGCCGAGCAGCACGTCCCCGCCGCCGGTCAGGACCACGGTTGAAGGATCCTCCGATGCGAGCACTCGCGTGGTGAAACGGGACTCGGGCCCCATCGCTTTCAAGGCGGCGACGGCGGTCAGCAGCTTCATGTTCGACGCCGGGATCCGGTTGGCGTCGGCTTCGCGGTCGAAAAGGACCTCGCCGGTGGAGGCATCCATGACGACGCCCGTAATGCTCCCCGTGCCGTCCGGCTTGAGGGTTTCGTTCAAGAGCCGGGCCAACTCAGCAGGTACGGGCAACGGAGCATCGTCACCCAACGGAAGCACGCTGTTGACGTCCGAAAGTTGGCTGGGTCCTTGCTGCCACGCGGGCGGAGGGGGCACGGACTTGGGCCCGTTAAGAAGTCCCGGAACCATCCCCGCCACCACGATCGCTCCAACACAAAGAAGGACACCGGCCAAGAGCAACGGCCACTTCAAGCGCCGCCACACCGTGGATACCCACCTGCGGGCATCCCCGTCTTTAACGCCCTTCATGAAGGTTGCTTGGTCCTGTCAGTCCTCAAATGTCCCCGCCGGTTCAAGAAACCCGGGCCTCTCCCTATATCCTCAATAGTAGTCGGCGGCGTCGGCTGTACTTCCGCATGCCGCCAGCCCCGGGCTGAGCAGCCTGCCCAGGGGCCGTCATCAGTGACGGCCGCCGCTTCGGCGGAGCAACGCCCCACCCACACCCGTCAAGGAGCATCCATGAAGCACGACGTGACCATCGAGATCCCTAAGGGATCGCGCGTCAAGTACGAAGTTGACCACGAAACCGGCCGTGTCCGCCTGGACCGCGTCCTGTTCACTTCCATGCAGTACCCCACGCACTACGGGTTCTTCGAGAACACCCTGGGCGAAGATGGCGACCCCTTGGACGCACTGGTGCTCCTGCAGGACTTCGACCTCCACCCGGGCGTCATCGTTGAGTCCCGCCCCATCGGCGTGTTCAACATGACCGACGACGGCGGCGGAGATGCCAAGGTCCTCTGTGTTCCGGCCGACGCCCGCTTTGACCACATCAAGGAAGTCAGCGATGTCAGCGAATTCCTGATCAAGGAGATCGAGCACTTCTTCACCCGCTACAAGGACCTCGAGCCCGGCAAGTGGGTCAAGGCCGAAGGCTGGGGCGACCGTGCCGCTGCCGAAGCCGAACTGGAAGCATCCATCAAGCGCTTCTCGGCCGAAGGCCACTGATTCTTCCCCAACTGAGTCGCAATTGTGCGCGTTCTGGAGGCCCAAAACGTGCTTAACTGCGACTCAGTTGGGTCACGACGGCGGGTGGTGCGGTTCCGTACGGGACGGCACCACCCGCCGTCGTACTTTAAGCGGAAGTTTTTCACATGGGCATGTCTCCCCATCGCGGCGCTTGCGGGGTCAGCCTAGGCTGGGACGAGACTTTTCGATGCACACAGGGGGTTCCATATGGCTGGGTTCTACGGCGCGGACATCGCGCAGCTCCGCAGTCTTGCAGGCGTGATGGGCAAAGCTGCCGATGCCATCAACTTGCAGAGCATGCAGCTGTCCAACGCCATTAATTCCACGACTGCGTGGCAGGGCCGGGACGCCTCCATGTTCAAGAGCGACTGGAACAGCCAGCACAGGCAGAGCCTGGTCAAGGCAGCCAACATGCTCCGGGAAAACGCCAGCGAGCTGAAGAAGCACGCAAACCAGCAGGAGTTCGCGAGCCACAATGATGGCTCCGGCACGTCGGTTGGCGTATTGAAAGACGTCTACGACACCGGTTTGGGCGTCAAGGACCTCGCTGCGCAACTATGGACAGCCTACAAGTACGGCAAGCTGGGGCACGCGGAATGGGTCAAAACGCGCGAAGTCCTGACCAACTGGCGCGCCGGCGGAACGGTAATCCGGGATGCCCTCACCGCACTGCGCAACGGGGAAAAGGTCACGGACGTCCTCACGGACCTCAAGGCAAACATTCCGTACAGCCAGGCCTTCCAGGATGCGAGCAAGTTCTCCAAGGGCCTGCGGATCGCCGGCGCCTTGGCGGCGCCGCTGAACATCGTGGGCGGGATCAGCGACATGATCAACCCTGAGCACGACGGCTGGCGTGGCACGGGAGACCGCATCGCCGGTGGCCTTTCCGTGGTGGGCGGCGTGGGCAGCATCATGCTCATGACCGCCGGCGGCGCCGCCCTCCTTGGCCCCATCGGCGCCCCGATCGTGATCGGCGCAGGCATCGTTGCCGGCGCTTGGGCGTTGGGCAACCTTGTGGCCGACAACTGGGATTCCATCTCCAACTTTGCCCGCAATCCGGGCAGCTACATTGCCGATGGCGCAAGGGAGGTAGGCAACTTCGCCAAGGACGTAGGCAGTAAGGTGGCAGACGGGGTCAGTGATGCCGCCAAGTCAGTCGGAAACTTTGTCGGAGGGATATTCGGATGACCACCAGCACCATGAAATGGACCCAGCGGGACATTGAGGCGGCCGCGAAGGTACTCGCCAAGGCCAGCGCAACGGGCGCAGCACTCCCCACATTGACGGACGAAGAAGTGGTTGCCCTGGACGGCGTCCAGCACGAGCAGCTCGTGGCATTGCCCTGGTTGTCCACCCAGGACGCCAGCAAGGACCTCATGTGCGCCGTTGCCCTGCGTGGGCTGCTGGCGAAGGAACTTGTGTACCCCGTGATTTTCGAGGGCGAGACAGAGCCGAGCCGGCTGCACGCTACGGAAGAGATCACCGGCGCCCTGACACTTCGCCGGAGCGGCAGCAGCGTGGTCTCCGTGGAACGCACCGTATCCACGGGCAAGCGATGGCTTTATGGCTACGTTCACGACGAAGGCGTTCTGCTGGAAGAAGTGGACGAAGGCGGTCTGCACGGCTTCACGGTTATCACCCGTGAACAACTGGTCCACCGCCTCGCGGAATTCGTGGACCCGAACAAGTCCGCCACGCGCGACACGGATCCCACGGAGTACACCGAGGCAGAATTCGAACAGCACGCGGCAACAACCTTGGCCGACACCCAGGCTGCCAGCAACGTAGTGGCGTTCAATGCCGACACCAACCACTTCCCCACGGTCACCGTGTACACCGGCCCGTCCGGCGTCCACGTACTGACCCCCCGCGTGGAGGGCTCCCCGGAGGGCATGGATTCACCGGAGCAAGGCGGGTCTGTCAGGCTGGAGTTGAAGGAGACGTCCGCTGTCGGTCTCGCCGGAGTCCTCGCTGGACTCGCAGGCTTGGCCTGACACTTCCCCGGACAGAATCACCAAGCCGCCATACCGCCGTCGAGCTGAAAGCCCCTCATGAGCACATCGAAGTCCCAAACCGCCACCGGCCTGGTTGATGCCGCCAACGGCAGGGCAGTCCGTCGGCACACCGATACCGGCGCCTACTTCGTCAAGGCGTCCGGCGCTGCCCACTTCTGGGGGCGGGTGTTGGACGCGATCGTGTTCCTCGCCGGGTATTCAGTCCTGGCAGTGGTGCTGGCCGTCGTCCGCGAGTCCATGCTGAACAGCGGCTCGGCGCTGGCCTACAACAACGGCCTGTGGGTAGCGCTGTACGTCATCCTCTGGTTCGTGGGGCTCTTCGCTTACGGCATGATCTGGGGCAGCGTTGGCAGCGTTGGGGACGCCGCGGCAGGAATGCGCTCGGTCAGGATCAAGGACGGCACGACGGCGGGTGCTTGGCTTGGCGGCTGGCGTGCCATCTGCTGGTCCTTCTTCCCGTTCTTCGTCGTGATGGTCATTGCCTCAGCCCTAAGTGGCGGCTCGGGCGACACTTGGGATCCGAAGTTTGCTGCAATGGACCGCCGATCCGGCACGGCGCAGGGCAAGCAGCCCATCCCCGATCCCAAGGCCACGGCCGCCCGGCAAGCAGCTGAAGCCGAAGGGCAAAACCTGCCCAACCTCTATGGCCAGCGTCCGGATGCGCGGCCGTAACTGGCTCGTCAGGAGCTCTGAACGGCGACTGGGACCCGAGCTCGGTGAATTGCGGTTCATCGCACCCTCCCGCCACATTTACTGGAAGGCACTCGTTCCCTGCCTGGCGGTTGGTTTCGTCTTCGGGACGGTCGCTGAGTTCGTCACCCCGATCCGTTCCACACGGGAACCGGCATACTTCTCCGACCCCCTCCTGTTCGTCGTGGCCAGCACACTGACAGGCCTGCTGCTGTGGGCGATGACGTTGCTGGGAAGCTTCCGGAAACTGCTCATCTTTGAGGGTGGGGTGGTCGTCCGCTACTCACAGCCGCGAACGACGTTGGTGGCACGCTGGGCGGAGATCGCGCCAGGTTCCATCAAGGCTGTAACCACCCCGGACAACACTGACCCGGATCGTCGACTGGTGGCCCGGAGCAAGATGTCCCTTGGGGCCGGGGGCCGGAACGCGGTGGTTTTCAAGGTCCGCGATGATTTCTGGGTCTTCGCCTCCCACCATGATCCGGCGGATCTGGTGGGCGCCGTCCAACAAGCCATGGAGTACTCAGGGGTCCCGGGCGCCCGGCAGGTTTCTGCCGCCGCGCTGCCCGCTGTCGTCCTCAGCAGCTCGATGGCGCTTGACTAAGTAACAGTAGAAAAAGCCCTTGCCGAGCCGCTACCAGCCGGTAGCATGTGATCCACTATGTTCACGCTGACCATCAACCAACGCGACAGTCGCCGCGACGGCGACCTCGTGCCCAAGCTCCTGAAGGACCTGCGGCACATTCCGGCGCGGCTGGATTTCGACCGTTCGGTGGAGGATGAGGTCCAGGGCATCGTGGAGTCCGGCCACCAAGCTGTGGAGTCCGCCCTGATCGCGCTCCGCACCGGCCAGTGGTACGTGGGAATCGGCGCCGGGCCCATCAATGAACCCCTGCCCAACCTGGTCAAAGACGCGTCGGGGCACGGTTTGGTGTACGCGAGGCGTGCGGTGGATCGCCTTCGCAACGGGAAGGAACGGATCCCCGTTGCCGTGGACGGCCCCTTCACAGCCTTGGCAGCGGAAGCCGAGGCAGTGCTCCGACTCCTCGGCCACATCGTCCAGCATCGCAGCGCGGCAGAGTGGCGCGTCCTTGACCTGCTCACGCCGGGTGTCCGTGGCCAGCAAAGGGCGGTCGCGCAGGAACTGGGAATTACCACCCAGGCAGTCAGCAAGGCCCTGGCGCGTGCGCAGTGGGCTGAGGAGCATGCCGCCCGCCCGGCAGCTGCCCGCTTGCTTCAGATGATCCTGGAAGTCCGCTAACCCGCGCCCGCACGCAACTGAGTCGCAGTTGTTGCCGTTCTGACGGGTCAAAACGGCATCAACTGCGACTCAGTTGGGCAAACTTTCAGGAACTACTGATTGCCGAGGTTGTCCTTGGCGGTCGTCGCGCGATCCTGGACATCGGCTGCAGCGGCCTGGCCCTCGTCCTTGACGTTGGCTGCGGCCTCCGTGGCGCTTTCCTTGACGTTCTGGACAGCGTCCTGTGCAGGTTCCTTGAGGTGCTCGGCCACTTCCTTGGCCGCGTGGCTCAGTTCCTCCGTCAGCGGCTGGGCTGCTTCCTTCACGGCCTGGGCAGCTTCGCGCTCCTTGTCCGACGGCGGGATCAGCGCCGAAACGAGCAAGCCTGCACCGAATGCGATAAGTCCGGCAGCGATAGGGCTTCCCTGGGCTTTGCGGGTAATCGCCTGGGGTGCGTCCCCGATATCAGAAACAACACCGGAAACGGCATCCTGGGCGCTGTGCGCAGCGTGGCCGGCCCGATACTGGACGTCGTCCCGGGCACCGAACACGGCAGTCTTGATCCTGTCTACCCTCCGGTTGACGATGTGCGAGGGGGTGACCTTGTCCGCTACGGCATCAACATTGGTACTGAGCCGCCGGCGAGTTTCTTCGATGCCGGCGCGCAGGGCGTCGGGGTTCTGCGTCATCGTGTCTCCTCAGTATTCGGTTTGAAGGTTGGAGGTATTTCCTTGACTGTCTCGGCCGTGCGGGGCAGGCCTTTGATGGTGTTGAGTTCCTTGCGTCCCACGGTGGCAAGGACCGCCGCGACGATGCCCCAGATGACGGCCACCACTACGGCGGACCATCCCAGGCCAATGAGTTGGCCGAGGGCCCACCACAGTGCGAGGGACAGGAACAGCATGGTGAGATGGCCGGCCCAAGCGGCACCGGCGAGCATGCCGGCGCCCTTCCCGGCCTTTGTGGCGGACTCCTTGAGTTCTACCTTGGCCAGCTCAACTTCCTGGCGCATCAACGTGGAAACGTCGCGGGAGAGGTCGCTCAGCAACTCGCCAAGGGGTACGGATTCCGCTTTCGCATGGGCTTCGGTGGGAGGCAGGTCGGCGGGACTACTCATCGTGGACCCCCGTACTCAGGGTTATCCGGGTCCAAAGGTCCTGCGAGCGGGTCGCCCTGGGACTTGACGCCGCCGGCTTCCGTCTCGGGGTAGGGGACGGTGGAGCCTTCGAGGCCACCCGTGGTGCCGGCACCGTATCCGGTGGTGGTGGCAGCGCCATACCCGGCGGCAGTTCCGTACCCTGCGGTGGTGGTCTGCGGCCCGGGCAGATCAACGGCCGGCGGAGTGACTGCAGCACCCCGCGAGGTGGGGTAGTACTCAGCGCGTGGTGCGGCCGTGGTCGTGGTGGTTGACGCATCGGCGGAGGCGGCATCTGCCATTCCCCTGCCGAGCCTTCCAGCGAGGACACCCGCACCGGCGGCGATCAGGAGGAACGCACCCGGCTTACGGCGTGCGAAGCCCTTGACCTCATCCAGGAGCGAACCCGGGTCCCGGTTCTCCAGCCAATTGGCTATGGAGGAGGAACGCTGGGCGGCCTGCTGGACCAGGTCGGAGGCAACTCCACCCTGGTTGGAGGCATTAGCCATGGTGGACAGTTCGTCGGAAATGGACCGCAGGCCCTCGGCAACGCGCTGCTGCTGGGTTGCGGCCTGGTCCGTCAATTCCCCCTTGGTCTGGTGAAGCAGTTGGCGCGCGTTCAGCTTGACCTCTTGAGCCACATGCGAGGCCTCGGTCTTGGCTGTATCCACGACACCACCAGCGGCATCGCGTGCTGCACCAGCAACGCCCGCGGCTTCTTGCTTGGCGGTTTCGACCTTGCCCGATGACTCGGTGCTGCCGGTGGTGCCGGCGGCGGTGGTTTCGGTTTCGACCGGCGCGTCGAGGTAGCTTCCGGAATAAGGCTCGGTCCCTGCAGGGACTCCAGTTCGTGGCGCCGCGAAGCTTCCGTCCTGCGGCGATTGGCTCTCAGTCATTGTCGCTCTCTTTCCACAGTTGGCAGGCTGCGGACAGCAGCCGGGATAGTAAGGATCGTTACTATCAATGGGTGTGTACCCGCTTGTCCGGGCTTCAATCACACTCAATAAAAAAGTCTGTTTACCGTTCAGCCAGTCCCGAGCTGCGCTCGACAGCCGGCAGGTGACCTGCCTACGTTGGATCAATGAGCCACAAGCCCCTAAGGCGGCGGCTGATCCCCGCGCTTCGAAAAACCGTGACGCCCCACCGACTCCTCTTCGCCGCGAAAACTGCGGTTGCCGCGGGCCTGGCGTGGTACCTGGCACCCTTCATGCCCGGACCAGCCGCGTCCTACCCCTACTATGCACCCCTTGGGGTCCTGGTCAGCATGCACCCCACGGTGGCCGACTCCGCCAAACACGGGCTGCAAAGCCTCCTTGGGCTGACTCTGGGGATCGGCATGGCATTCGCCGTGACCACGGTCGCGGCGCCCACGGCGTTGGCAGTGGCAGTAGTGGTGGGACTGGGAGTGGTGATCGGGGGCCTTCCCCGCTTGGGCACGGCCTCGGAGTGGATTCCCATGGCCGCCCTGTTCGTCCTGGTCCTCGGCGACTCCAACGCCCAAGGTTTCTCGTTCGCTTATGTCCTCCAGATGGCCATGGGCGTTGCCGTAGGGTTCGCCGTCAACTGGCTGGTATTTCCGCCGCTGCACCTCGAAGGAATCGATCCCGCCCTCGCCGGACACCAGCGCGCCCTTTCACGCCAACTCACGGACATGGCCCGCGCCATGGAGGAATCCTGGCCGCCCAACCATGAGGCGTGGGCAAGCCGCAGCGGCGAACTGTCAGCAACCGCGGCAGCCGTGCGGGCAGCCGTTCACGAAGCGGAACTAAGCGCCAAAGCGAATCCGCGGTCCCGGCGTCGTGCTTCCCGCCTGCCGAGTGATTTGGCCGGGCTGCGAACGGTGGAACGGCTGACCTTCCACGTCCAGGACATCACCGATGTCCTGGCGAGTGTGATCTGGGAGGAAAACGCCGGAACGGTGATCCCGGACAGCGTGTTGGAGAACCTTTCCGAAGCGCTTGAGTCGGCGGCCGGCATGATCGATCAATGGCGCACCGGCGACGCCGGCGAATTGAAGAACCGCTTGGCCGACGCACGGGAGAGCGTGGCGGCGCTCGGAGATGCCGTGACGGAGGCTGCTGCCGGCCAGGCCTCCGTCAACGCAGCAGCCTCAGTGGCCATGAGCCTGCGCCGGATGATCACCGCGGTCTCCACTGCGGAATAGGCTACGAGCGAGGCGTCAGCGGAGGAGACGCCTCGCGCCCCTTTCCGGCACCCAGCCCGTCCAGGATTTCCGTCAGGGCTTCGATCGAGGACCGCCGCGGCATCCACCCCAACAACTCGTGCGCCCTGCTGGTGTCCATGATGGGCGCGCCGGCCGCCATGTCCACCCAACCTGCGTCGGTCGCCTGCAGCCGCAGTCGCCAGGAGACGTCGACGACGGCGCGCAGCACCGGAAGCGGCAACGGCAGCTGCCGCCGGGCCTTGAAAATCCACGCCAGCGCGTTGGGATCCAGGACGGGTTCGGCGGCTAAGTTGAACGCACCTTCCGCCCGCCGGTCCAGGACCCGCCAGTACGCATCGGCAACGTCGTCGGAGTGGACTGCCTGAAAGACGAGTTCCTTGGGGATCGGGAGCACCGGCAGCATGGGTTTGGCGGGAATGAGTCGTGGGATGACCCGTCCAAGGAAGTACCGCCCTACCTCGCTGCCGGCCTCGCCGCTGAAAATCAGGGCAGGACGCAGGCGGGCCACCACGATCTCCGGGTTTTCCTTGGCGAAGCTATCCAGAAGCCGTTCCTGTGCCGCCTTGTCCACGCTGTAGTGGGAACCCTTGATACCTCCGGCCGGCCATCCTTCCTTGGTCCGCTGTTCCTTGGGCGCCGGCGAATAGGCGCCGACGGAGGATGCGCACACGACTTGGCCCACTCCGGCTTTCTTGGCTGCCCCGAGGACGTGCGCGGTGCCTGCGACGTTGGTGCGACGCAGCAGTTCACGGTTGTGGTTCGGTTGGATCTGCCAGGCCAGGTGCACCACGGCATCCGCTCCGTCAACGGCTTTTTCCAAGGTTTCGCGGTCCTTGTAATCGCCGACGTCCAGGCTGTGCCACTGGACCCCGTTATAGGGGGCTGCGTCCTTGTCCGGTTCCCGGCGGGATATGCCCACGAGGTCCAAGTCGGCGCCCTCTTCCGAACGGGCACGCTGGAGTCGCTTCAGGAGTGCTGTGCCGGCGTTACCTGTCCCGCCGGTGATGACAATGCGCATGGGATCTCCTCGGTTGCTTTCAACCGTCTAGGTTTGCGGGCTATCGCCTGTGGAGCGGATGCGTTCCAGCACGGCGGTGGTGGAGTGTTCGGGCACGTAGTCCAGGATGGTCACGATGCCGCCGCAGCGTTCCACCGCTTCCGTTTCCGCCAGCATTTCCGGCGTGTAGTCGCCACCCTTTGCGTACACGTCGGGCTTGAGGAGCTCGATCAGCGGGATGGGCGTTGGCGTATCAAACACCGTGACATGGTCCACGCAGCTGAGTGCGGCAATGACGGCGGCGCGGTCCGCTTCATGGTTGACCGGACGGTCCGGCCCCTTGAGCTGCCGCACGGAAGAATCACTGTTGAGCGCCACCACCAGCACATCGCCCAGTTGCTTGGCCTGGTTGAGGTAGCGGGTATGGCCGCGGTGCAGGACGTCGAAGCAGCCATTGGTCAGGACGATCCTGCGGCCTTCCCTGCGGTGCGCCTCCACCTGCCGGGCCAGCTCATCGGCTGTGAGCGCGGTATCCGCGAATCCACCCAGGTGCCGCGCGAGCTCTTCCGTGCTGCATACCGACGTGCCGGGCCTGTGGACCACCACATCCGCCGCAGCCTGCGCCAGGTCCACGCTGGTGGTCAGGGGCAGCCCTGCCGCGCGGGCCAGGGTCAACGCCGCTACGAAGGTATCGCCGGCACCCGAGGCCTGCTTCTCCGTCTCGGGACGTGCCCAGGTCCTGTGCGACGGGGGCCGTTGCCCGGTTCCGCTGGAACGCAGCGTCAGCGTCCCCTCCCGGTCCAGGGTTACGACGACGGCGGCCGCACCGGAAGCGCGAAGGATCTGGTCTGCGTGCGCTTCCACGAAGGGGCACCGTGCGGCTCCGCCGGGGAACTCCGTACCAAGCAGGGTGGCGGCTTCCTGGGCGTTGGGGGTGGCGAGGTCGGGTTTGAGTTCAGCCCAGCGCGCAGGGTGGTGGGCGTCCACCACCACCAGGGTGCCCTGTCCTGCGCGGCCGGACTGTCCATCCCGGCCGGACTGTCCATCCCGGCCGGACTGTCCTGCGCTGCCGGGCTGTTCCGAAACTCCAAGCTGCCCGTCGGGACCGAGCGCATCAAGCACGGCCGCACGCACAGGCCCATCCAGGGCACCGGCTTCGTAATCGCACAGCACCACGGCATCCGCGCCGGCCACAGCGCCAGGGATGGAACGGGCCAGTTCTTGAAGACCTGCGGCAGGCACCTCGGAAGCGGCGTCGTCCAGGCGAAGCATCACCTGGCCCCCGCTGATGACGCGGAACTTGGTGGTGGTGAGCATGTCCGGATGCGGCACGACCCCGGCAATATCCACCCCGGCGGCGGCAAGCCGGCCGGTGAGCTCCTCACCCGCGGAATCCTTACCTACGAGCGAAACGAACCTGACGTCCGCTCCGAGGGCAGCGAGGTTCATCGCCGTATTTGCAGCACCGCCCGGGGCGAACTCGCGGCGTTGTACCTGGACCACGGGGGCGGGCGCTTCACGGCAGAAGCGTTCAATCAGCCCATCCCACCAGCCGTCCAGAATTGCATCGCCGATGACTGTTACCACGGGGCGTTCCTCGGCCAAGCGGCGGGGCAGCCATTCGGCCAAACCTTCTTGATTGGATAGGCGTGCCATTGGGTACCTTCCGGTAGAGGCGGCATGTTCCTGTTCCCCTCAGGTACCCCACTGCCCGCGCTTCACACGCGGGGCCCGGGAGTTTTCCACCACGATGAAGGGATGTACTCATGGTCGTTCCCCCACCTTCCGCCATAGGTTCCGGCTTGGGCGTTGGCCCGCTCTTGGAGAAGTATCCGGACGTGGAGCGCATCGCCGTCCTGCGCGGGGGCGGCTTGGGGGACCTGATCTACACATACCCCGCGCTTTATGCTCTGAAGGCGGCTTACCCGGACGCCACGGTCACGCTTCTTGGCACACCCATCCACGCGGCACTTGCGGCGGCAACAGACGGGCCGGTGGACACAGTAGAGATCCTCCCGTTCGCCGAAGGGGTGCGCGACGCCGGCGCCGGGGATACGGAAGACCCGGACGCAACGGAAGACTTCTTCACCGCGATGAAGGAGCAAAGGTTCGACCTCGCACTGCAAATGCACGGCGGAGGACGCTACTCGAACCCCTTCCTGCTCCGCCTTGGCGCTTTGCACACGGTAGGCACGCGGACCAGGGACGCACAAGCGCTGGAACGGAACCTGGATTACATCTACTACCAGAACGAGCCGGACCGCTGGCTTGAGGTGGTTGGCCTGGCCGGTGCCCCCACCATCATCGCTCCACCTTTGCGGCCACGCGCCGAACACCAACAAAACATCAGCGGATTAAGGGATGCAACCCGTGGTTCGCTCCTTGTGGTCCACCCGGGTGCCACCGATCCGCGAAGGCGCTGGCCGGCGTCGTACTTTGCAGAAGCGGCGGCGGGCGCCGCCCTGGAAGGTGCCCAGGTGCTTGTAGTGGGAGACCGTTCCGAGAAGGCGCTGGCCCAGGACGTGGCCGAACTTGCCTCCAAGCAACTGAGCGGCGGGGACAGGGAGGCCGTTCGGTCGGTCGCCGGCGAGTTGGATCTTGGGGACCTTGCCGCGCTGCTGGACTCGGCCACCGTCATGCTGGCCAGTGACAGTGGCCCACGCCATTTGGCACAGGCGTTGGGGACGCCGACGGTGGGGATCTTCTGGGTGGGCAACGTATTCAACGCGGGACCGCGTGGACGCAGCATGCACCGCATCCACATGTCCTGGGTAACGCAGTGCCCACGCTGCGGGGCCGATGTCACCCAGGTTGGTTGGACGGCCCCGCACTGCGGCCACGACGACACCCTCATCAGGGGCATCGCCGTGGCCGACGTTGTTCAGGACGTGCTGGACCTTACGGCCACGAGCCTTCTTCTGCGGGGCAAATGAGCAGTTCGCGGACCTCGCTGCCGAACGGTTGCGAGAGCGCGAACACCACGGCCGAGGCCACGTTGGCGGGATCGTTGAGCTTGGAGTCGTCCTGCGGCTTGTACTGCTCATCGCGGTCGTCGAAGAAGTGCGTCTTCATGCCGCCGGGGATGATGGTGGTCACGCCGATAACTCCCCCGGTTTCCGCGGCCAACGCGCGGCTGAACCCGATCACGCCGAACTTGGAAGCACAGTACGCGGTGGCGTCCGGCAGGGCGCGCAGGCCCAGCGTTGACGCGATGGTGATGGCGCGGCCACGGGATTCCTTGAGGTACGGCAGTGCTGCGCGCACGGTGGATACGGTGCCAAGGAGGTTCACCCCGATCACCTTCTCCCACTCCTCCGCCGGGACGTCGGCCAACTTGCCGCAGCGGTCGATGCCCGCGGCGGTCACCACCCCGTCCAGCCCGCCGAGGCTCTCCGCAGCCTCCTTGACGGCGGCTTCAACGGATTCACGGTTGGCAACATCCACTTCGAACGCTTTGGCTCGGGAGACGTTGCTGATGTTCCGGTCAAAGACCACCGGTGTGCCACCGGCGTTGCTGATGGCTTCCACGATCGCGGCGCCAAGGCCGGAGCCGCCTCCGGTGACGATGACGCGGCCAGGTGTTTGCGTGTTCATGCGTTTCCTTTCGTTGGTCGTTTCTTAGCTGGAGCAGATTCTTTCCTGGAGCAGGTTTGGGTCAGCCGACCTTGGCCAGGGCTTCAGCCAGGCCGCTGGTGGAACGTGCCGGATGGAAGGGAACCGTGACGCAGCGGCCACCCCAACCGGCGATCAGGCGGGCTTCGGGCAGTTCTTCGGGTTCGTAATCGCCGCCCTTGACCCAAATGTCGGGCCGGAGCCGGTCCAGGCAGGCCTCAGGCGTGTCCTCTCCGAAAACCACCACGGCATCGACACAGGACAACGCCAGCAAGAGTTCCGCGCGGTCCTCCTGGCTGACGATCGGCCGATGAGCCCCCTTGAGGCGGCGAACGGATTCGTCGGAGTTCAAGCAGACAATGAGGCAGTCGCCCATGCTGCGGGCAGCGGCGAGCGTCCGGGCGTGTCCGGCGTGGAGAAGGTCGAAGCACCCTCCGGTGGCCACCACGGTCCCGCCCTTCGCACGGACGGATTCGGCGAGTTGGACCCCATCGGGTTCCAGGCCGGCGGGGCCGTTGACCAGTCCGAGCCCTTTGAGTTCGACGACGGGACTCACCCGGGTGGATACGTCCGCGGATTCAGCGGCCCGACCGTCCGCGCGATCCTCCGCGCTGGCCGGCACGGCGAGCGACGCTGCACCCCCGTTGGCCAAGAACGCCGAAGCATCCTCCACCGCGCGGGCAGCAGCCTCCGGCAGTTCCACACCGCGCCCCAAGTGCACTGCGAGGCTCCCGGCCAACCGGTCACCGGCGCCGCACGGGTCCGTCACGGAAGTCCTGGGCGCGGGGATGTCCTTGGTGTCCCCGGAGGAACCCACCAGGACAGCGCCATCCTCCCCACGCGTCACCAACACGGCCGAGCTGCGCCAACGCTGCTGCAGATGGCGCCCCGCTTCTGCAGGTCCGGTCCGTGAAGGATCCAGCCCTGCCGCCTTGGCCACGGCCAGCGCCTCCGCGAGGTTGGGGGTCACGACGGCGACACCCGGCACAGGTTCCGAACCGGCAGGATGCGGATCCCACACCACCGGGACGCGGCAGGCAGCCTCTGCGAGCGCCGCCCTGATCTCAGGGTTGGCGGTGATTCCGCGGCCATAATCCGCCACGACCACCGCCTCCGCGGATACGATCGCGTCCACCATTTCCCGGGTGCATGCAGGGGTCGGGGCCGGGGCGCACCCTTCGTCGAAGCGGACCATGGGATGCGATCCGATCCGGACGCGCGTCTTGGTGGGCGTCGGGGCGAGCGGGGCTCCGGTGAGCACGGCGATACCCGCCAGGGCGCGCCGGAGGTGGCTCGCGCCGTCGTCGTCCGATACTGCGGTGACCAGCTTGACGTCATGGCCATCGTTCGAAAGGAGCGTGGCCACGAGGCCTGCACCGCCGGCCCGATGCCGGACATCCACGACGTCGACCACCGGAACGGGCGCGTCGGGGCTGAGCCGTGTTGCGTTGCCGTTGATATCCACGTCCAGGAGGACGTCGCCCACCACTGTCACTTTCATGACGGCGTTCCCTTGCCGGGGGCGGGGTGGGCTGCGTTCTGGCCAGGGTAGGCTCCGGACCGCCGGGCGACTTCCGCATCGAAGGCGCGGCACACCGCGTGGACGGCGATGAGGTGTCCTTCCTGGGCGTTGGCAGCGATGGCGTCCACCATCACTGCCTGTTCGCAGGCGTCGGAGAGCGGATTGGGGCCGGTGCCGGTCAATGCCCATGTGGTGATGCCGCGTTCCTTGGCTGCCCGCACGGCGTTGAGCAGGTTGGGGCTGCGGCCGCTCGTGGACAGGAGAATAAGGACATCCCCCGCCCGGCCGTGCGCCCGCACCTGCCTGGCGAAGACTTCCTCGTAGCCGTAGTCGTTGGAGAGTGCTGTCACGGCGGACGACTCAGCGTGCAGGGAGATCGCGGAGAACGGTGCCCTCTCGGCGTCGAACCTTCCCACGAGCTCGGCAGTGAGGTGCTGTGCTTCCGCAGCGGACCCTCCATTGCCCGCGGCGAGCAGCCGCTGCCCTGCGAGGAGCCGGTGCGCCAGTTCAGTGCCCCATTCGGAGAGCCGGCCTGCCTGCGAGCGCAGCGACTCAAGTGCCGGTAACACATTGTCCAGGTGCGTGGTGACTTCCGAGGCGGTGCGGGATCCACGGAGGTCCGGTGACCCGGCCCAGCCGACGGGCACAGTATCCGGGATGGGACGGGTTACGGGCATGGGTTTCATAGTCACAGTGCCGTTCCTTCCAGTGGTTCCAGGCCTTCTCCGGCCTGTCGGGAGAGCCCGGCGGCCAGGACGGATCGGTACGCTTTCTCGGTGTCGGCCGCGATGCGGTCCCAGGAGTAGCGTGAGCGGGCGCGGCGCATGCCGGCTTTCCCCATATCGGCACGCAGGGCGGGATCGCCGAGGAGCCGCCCCACGGCGTCGGCGATTGCTTCGGGGTCCCGCGGCGGGACGTGCAGTCCGGTTTTCTGGTCCACGACGGTCTCGCGGAGTCCTCCGACGGCGGCAGCCACCACGGGCACGCCGCAGGCCATGGCTTCGAGCGGCACGATGCCGAACGGCTCGTACCAAGGTGTGCAGATCACGGCGTCGGCGCTGCGGAAGATGCCGGGCATGGCATCGCGTGGAACCTGGCCTCGCATGGTCACCTTGTCCTCCACCCCGAGTTCCTTCGTCAGGGCACGGAGCCGTTGGGCTTCCGGGTCTTCCTCGAGGGTCAGGGCGTCGCCGGAGCCACCGACGATCAGGAGTTCGACGTCGTCAAAGCCCGCCTGGGCGAGGAGCGGCAGGGCCTGGATGATGAGGTCCACTCCCTTGCGGGGCACGAGGCGGCCGACGCTCAGGATGCGGTGCGTGCGGGACTTGGGTTCGGCGTCGGCGGTTCCCGGGAAAAGGTTGAGGTCCACGCCGCAGGGGGCAATGGAGATCTTGGAACGGCTGATGCCCAGTGCTTTGAGTTCGAAGACCTCATCCGGGCACGTGGCGATGACCCAGTCAGCTGTGCGGCCTACCCACGGTTCAAGCCAGGCACGGGCGGGCGGGCTGGTATCGGCGGAGCCCTGGTGCCTGCGCTTGACTGAGCCGAGCGCGTGGAACGTCTGCACCACGGGGATCGGATCCACTGCGCCGGACCGCCGGGAAGCCTGGATAGCGGCGAGCCCGGACATCCAGAAGTGTGCGTGGACCACGTCCGGGCCCTGGCCTGCCCAATGCTCGCAGATGCCGTCGGCGAGTTCGCCCATGAAGGGCAGCAGTTCGTCCTTGGGGAGGCGGCTGGCCGGACCTGCGTCGACGTGCACCACGGTGAGACCCGGAGCAACCTGCACCGTTGCAGGGAGGTCGGGATCATCGCGTCGCGTATAGACGGTGACTTGGTGGCCGCGGTCGGCCAGGCTGGAGGAAAGCGCCGCAACGTGGACGTTCTGCCCTCCGGCATCCACGCCTCCCAGGGCGGCCAAGGGACTGGCGTGTTCGGAAACCATGGAGATCTTCATGGGTGCGTCCTCTCTGTGTCATGGCCAA
Source organism: Paenarthrobacter sp. NPDC089322 (assembly GCF_040684895.1). Lineage (NCBI taxonomy): Bacteria > Bacillati > Actinomycetota > Actinomycetes > Micrococcales > Micrococcaceae > Paenarthrobacter > Paenarthrobacter sp. NPDC089322. Next base: position 70,452 of record NZ_JBFBGW010000017.1, on the reverse strand, counting down.
CGGAAGAGTCGTGGCCGACGGACGTGTCATGGTTGACGGAAACCGCGTCGGCTGGCGGGCGGTGTTCCGTTCCGGGTTGCGGGCTGCGAACCCGCAGTTCCTTGCCAAGATCGGCCAGGAGTTCGTCCCAGGCGGTGAGGAACTTGGCAAGTCCGTAGCGTTCCAAGGCGGCCTCGCGTGCCACCATGCCCATCGCGAACGCGTCGTCGGGGTCATCGAGGAGCCGGCGGGCGAACCGCTGGAGTTCGTCCACGTCGTTCGAGACCAGTCCTGCACCGTGCGGGACGGCACGTGCAGCTTCAGTGGTGGAAAGTGCCAGCACGGGCATGCCCAGGTGCATGGCCTCCAGCAGGGCAAGGCCCAGCGACGTCCACCGCAGGGGGTGAAGGTAGAGCCTGCACCGGGCCAACTCCTGATGCAACTGCGGGGCGGGCACATCGCCGGCAATCCGGAGCCGCTCCTCGCTCAGCCCGAATCCTTTGAGGTTGAGTGCTTCGGGCAGGGCCTCTGTCCCCATTCCGAACACCCGCAGCGGAGCAACGCCGGCAAAGTCGGGCAGGAGGTCGGTCCCGGTCACCCGGCCCCGGCGCACAGGCTCATTCACGACCACGCCCATTTCCTCGCGCTCTCCCGTGTAAAGGAGGCCGGGATCGGGGATGCCGTGTTCAATCACCACTGTTGGCGCTGAGCCGGTGTCCCAAAAGAGCTTGTTGAAGTGGGTCACGTGCACCACGGGGATGTTGTGCTGGTCGGCGAGCGGATGCAGGGTGAACGGGACGTCGCCCTTGGGAGTGTTGTGCTCGAGGTAGACAGCGGGCAGGTCCACGCCCGGCCTTCGCCCGAGCGTCCGGGCCACAGCCGCGATCTCTTCGGGCCGCTGCAGGACCACGGCGTCCACGGTGTCCGGGTCGAGCGTAGCCAGTTCGACTTCCTGCGCGGTGACCGGCCACTCACGGCCGCCGCGCCCCAAGCCCCAAGGGCCGCCGTCGGGCTCCACCGGAAGGAGGTACTCGTGTTTACCGCGGACGAATGCCTCCATCCATCCGCCGTGGACATGCCACACCAGGATCCTCATGGTTTCCACACCTTTCTTCGCGTGGTCAGGGAGGAAACTCCACCCAATAGACGTTCCACCGCTTCCAAAACCTGTTCAGGGGTTACTGAACTGAGGCACGGGTGGCCCGGGACGGGACAGTTGCGCGCCCTTGTGTTCCGGCACGCGGCTTCCTGATCGCCCAGCAGCTCCATCGGCACCCCGTACGGCGCCCAGCGAATTGCCGGAACCACAGGTGCGAACAAGCACACCACCGGCGTGCCGACCGCTGCAGCCAGGTGGGCGGGTCCCGTGTTGCCGGTGACCACGACGGCGGCGCGCGCGAGTACCGCCGCCAGCGTCCTCAGGTTGGTACGTCCGCCGAGGTTCTGGGCGGAAGGGCCGGCCACCGTTGCCGTGAGTGACGTTTCTCCCGGCCCGCCCGTGACCACCACACGGTGCCCGTACGCCTCCAAGAGTTCCACGGCGGCCGCGTGGTGGAGCGCAGGCCAGGCCCTCGCCGGAGCAGCTGCCCCCGGATGGACCACAATGTAGGGGCCCTTGCTTGCCAGCTCTTCCACGAGCTCGTCATCCGGGTCGGGGGACGGGTTGATGTGCAGCTTGCCGTCGTCCCCTTGTGGGAGCCCAAAGCCCGCAGCCTGAGCGATTCCCAAGGCCCGGACCACCTCGGGTTGGTCTTCGGGAAAGTCCTCGCCGGGTTTCAACCTGACGTCAAGGAGCGATCCCGCATAGTCAGTAGAGGCGCCCGTGATCCGCTTGACGCCGGCGAGTCGCAGCAGCAGCGCCAACGGAAGCGGGGATTGGTGGAAGGACGTCAGGATCACGGCTTCCTCGATCCGCGAATTCCGGACGAACTCGATCAACCCGTTGGTCAACTCGTCGGTTGCCGGGGGTGCGGGGTTCACGATCCACGGGCATGGCCACGTGTGGACCTGGGTCACTCCGGGGAGCATTTCCGCAGCACCGGCACCTTCCGGCCCGCATAGCAGGACGACGTCGTTCGGGCGGCTGCCATCGGGCCTCGTTCCATTGGCCACAGCACGCAGGGCCGGTCCGGAGAGGAGCACATCGCCCATGCTGTCCAGCCGGGCCACCAGGACGCGGCTCATGCAGGTGCCACCCGGGTCTGCAGCAACAGTTCGACGGCGTGCTGCAGGTCGTCCGCAACCACCTCCGCCGCTTCAATCTCCTCAGCCCGGGTCACTTCCGTGGGCACCAGGACCGCACGGGCGCCGGCGGCTCGCGCGGCGCCCATGTCTGCCCCGATGTCACCGATCACGGCGGCCTCCGAAGGTTCGATGCCCAAAGTCCGGCACGCACTGAGGATCATTCCCGGCGCGGGCTTGCGGCAGGCACAACCGTCCTCCGGCCCGTGCGGGCACACTTCCCACACATCGAACGGCCCCAGGAGCTGCTCCACCCGCTGGTTCACGGCAGTGACTTGCCCCAGCGACAACAGGCCCCTCGCGACACCCGACTGGTTGCTCACTACCCCTGTTGCCAGTCCTGCCCGGCGTACTCTCTCGAGTGCCGGACGGGCACTGTCCATGGGCCGCACCAGTTGCGGGTCGCCGTTGTAAGGCACGTCAACGACGAGCGTTCCATCGCGGTCAAACAGGACCGCTTTCAACGTTCCGGTTCCTCCCATACCCGCAACGTTCCCCAGTTCTCCTCGCGCTAAACAGCGAGGCCGTGAGAAGTTTCCTGCCGCTAGACTCCTAGCGGGAGGCCATCGTGGACACTGTCAAAAGCAACGGACACCCCGTTTTGCTCGCCCTGCGCGCGCTGAAACTCGGCGATCTGCTGGTAGCCGTGCCGGCCCTCCGCGGGCTGCGCAGGGCCTTTCCGGAGCACAGGATCCTGTACGCCGCTCCGGGCTGGATTGCCGAAGCCCTGGAGCTGGTGGGCGGCATCGACCACCTGCCGACGCCGGGACTCGACGACCCGTTGACCATCGCCCCCGGGGTGGTTGATGTGGCCGTCAACCTGCACGGTAACGGGCCGGAGAGCCGGCAGAGAATCGATGAATTGAATGCGGGCCGCGTGCTGGCGCATTCCTCGCCGGAGCTGGACGGGCTGCCTGCGTTGGAGGGACCTGAGTGGACCACGGGCCTCCACGAACGCGAGCGCTGGACCAGGTTGCTGAATTGGCATGGCATTGACGCCGACCCCCTCGACTTCCGCCTGCACCGTCCCTCCGTCCCCTCACCGCGGCCAGGCGCCACCGTCATCCACGTGGGCGCCGCGTACGGTAGCAGGCTGTGGCCCGTGGAGCGGTTCGCGGACGTTGCGTCGGAGCTGGCGGCCGCCGGGCACGACGTCGTGTTCACGGGCGGCACCTCCGAACGCGGGCGCGCGGAAGAGACCGCCGCGCTAGCGCGCCTTAAGGGAGCAAACCTCGACGACGGGGTGCTGGCCGGGCGGCAAGGGCTCGCCGAGTTCGCGGCAACCATAGCCGAAGCACGGCTGGTGGTTTCCGCCGATACGGGGGCCGCTCACTTGGCCTCGGCCTACGTCCGGCCGTCGGTGGTCCTGTTTGGTCCCGCGCCCGCCGAAGAATGGGGTCCGCCGCCCGGACCACATAAGGTGCTGACCGCCGTCGAACTTCGCCGTGGTGACGTTTTCGCCGCGGATCCGGACCCCGCGCTCCTGGCCGTGGGCGTACGCGACGTGCTGGACGCCGTCGATGAACTGGGCTGCTGAAGCCGGGTTTGCGCCTTAGGGTGCAGTGCCGGTCTGGCGGTGGGCTTCTTCGTCCAGCAGCTGCGTCTGGAGGGAGACGAGGATCTTGGAGAGCTTCCGGGACACCTGCATTTGGGACATCCCCAGTGCCTCGGCGATGGTGGACTGCGTTTCCTCACGGTAGTAGCGCCGGTACAGCAGGTGCCGGTCTTCCGCGCTCAAGCTCCGAATGGCATTCCGCAGGGCCAGGACGTCCTCCAGCCTCTCCGTGGGGCACCCGAAAGCGGAGAGTGATCCCTGCAAGCCGTCCCTGCCCTCGGCAGCGGGAGCATCCAACGAATCGGGCCGTTTGCTGGAGCCGGCCATCAGGGCCTCCCGGACTTGGCATGGCTCGAGCTTCAGGTCGGCCGCTACTTCCTCAGGGGATGGTGTGCGCTGCAGGGCCTGGGTCATTTCCTCTGTCCGGGCCAGCACTTGCCGCCGTACGTCCTGGATAGGCCGAGGCGGACGGACCACCCAGCAATGGTCGCGGAGGTACCTCTTGACCTCGCCGGCGATCGTAGGGGCGGCGTAAGCCGGGAAGCTTATGCCCTTTGCCTCGTCATAGCCACGCGCCGCCTTGATCAAGCCCATGTACGCAACCTGACGGACGTCGTCGAGGTCGTGCGTGTGGGCCGAGTAACGGGCGGCGATGGACTTGGCTAGGTTGAGATGGTCCAAGACGAGGCCGTCCTGGAAGCTCTGACGGATGGTGCTCTCCGGCGCGGACGTCCTCGCGTGGACGTCGAATGGTCGGGTTTGTCGCATGGGGCTTCAATCCTTAGACCTGTTGGAAAGGGTGAGCCCACGGCAAGACTCTTAAAAAAGAGAAGCACACTTACTATTAGCTTTCAACGGGTATACAGGACTAGGCTCGGAGGGTAGCCTCATCCAGGGATCGGAGATCCAATGGAAGACCCCCAGCTTGTTGAAGAACCGCAACCCGTGGCCGCAGACATCCAGGACCTGCTGCTCGACACCCCCGACGTCGAGGCATTCTTGACCGAACTCGCACGCCACTCCGCTGCCATGTTCAGCAGCCCGGGCGGGGAAGTTTTCTGCGGCATCACCATGCTTCGGCACCGTGCCGCAGCCACGGTCGCCAGCAGCAGTGAGCGCGCCTTATCGCTCGATGAACTCCAATACCAGTTCGCGGACGGCCCCTGCCTAACCGCCGCGCGGGAGGGCACATTGGTACATATCCCGGACCTCGGGAGGGACAACACCTGGCCCGAGTACAACGAGGTAGCCACCAAGCAAGGCATCCGTTCAGTCCTGGCCGTCCCGTTTCCCTTGACCGACAACGCTGCCAAGGCCGGGCTTAACCTCTACTCCGAACGTACCGGCGGCTTCGACCAGGCCAGCGTGCAGCGCGCCACCGACTATGTAGAGCAGGCCTCCAAAGGCCTCCGCTTGGCAGTCCTCATCGCCCAGCACAGCCAGACGGCCGCCAACCTGCGGGCTGCCATGGCGTCCCGCACGGTCATCGACGTTGCAACCGGCATCATCATTGCCCAAAACCGCTGTACCCAGGCGGAAGCCGTCGAACTCATCAAGAAGGCCTCAAGCAACCGGAACGTCAAGCTCCGGGACGTCGCCCAAGCCATTGTTGATTCGGCAGGCGGCGGACCAGTCCAGACCCACTTCAAGTAGTTCCTTCCGTCCAACCAAACGAGGTGTTACCCATGCAAACCGTCACCAAAGCCGTTGAGGTGGAGGTACCCGTGTCCGTGGCCTACAACCAGTGGACCCAATTCGAGAAGTTTCCGGAATTCATGAGCGGCGTGGAAAATGTCCGCCAAATCGACGACGCAACACTCCATTTCTCCACGAAAGTCGGCGGGGTCAAGCGTGAATACGACGCCCGGATCACCCAGCAGGTGCCTGACACCGTCATCAGCTGGGAAAGCATCGACCAACCACGTAACGCCGGGACCGTCCGCTTCGACAACCTCGGACCTGAGCATTGCGGAATCAGCGTGACCCTGGAGTGGGAGCCCGAGGGATTCATCGAGAAAGCCGGCGCTGCGCTGTCCGCTGACGAGATGCAGGTGGCCGCGGACCTGGACAAGTTCAAGGAATTCATCGAAGACCGCGGGCGTGAAACCGGGGCGTGGCGGGGACGGCTGGACTGATTGCTTCCGTGGTCCGGGGTCGGGTCCGGGCGCGCGCGAACTCTAAGCTTGGAGCGCTCCGATAATGGCACCCATCGCGGTGAAGGTGACCACGTTGTAGCTGCCGTTGATAGCGAAGAGCACAGGGCTGCGGCGTTCGAAAAGGTAGTTCACGCCCAGTGCCGTGGCAACCCAACCAACACCCGCAGCCAAGCCGGCGAGCGTGCCAAAGACGGCTCCTTCCCGGCCAATGAAGGCTGCGAGGAACACGGCCATCACCAGCGCCAGGATGAACGACCCCACGAACACCCTCGCCGTTCCGGACTTCAATTGCTCGTCAGTAACGCCTGCCGCTTTCTGCCATGGCCTGGCGAAGAGCAGCGAATACCAGAGACCGCCCACAACGAACGTGGCCAAAGCCGCCAGCACTACGGCCAGCCAGTTGATGTTTACTTCCATGGTGGGTCCTCTCCCGGGTCTTCAGGTTCTGAGTGGACCCTATGCCTCGGTACCGACGGCGTCTTGTAAAAAAGCCGCACGGATGCCGCTAGCTCGCAACGTCCTCCAACGGAACGAAGGTCGCATACTCCGCCCCATGGCTTTGGACCACCTGCAGATACTCCGTGGGCGTGAAGCCGCTGAATCTCCGGAACGAGCGGATCAGGTGGGGCTGGTCGTAGTAGTCCGCCAAGCCCAACAGTTCCCGGCCCGGAACGGCGCCCGGCGGAAGCGCCGCGGCCTGGTTGACGAACCTGTAGAAACGGCAGACGTCCGAGTACGTCTTGGCCGTCGTCCCGCAATCCCGCTTCATGATCCGCTCAAGCGTGGACGAACTGATGCCCAATCCTGAAGCCAACACCGCTACTTCCACGTCCCGTTCCGCGAGGGTTTCCACGGCGTCAACCGTGCGCGGATCAGGTTGATAACCCTTGCGGATCCGGTCCGCGAGGAAGGTGGCCAGCACCGTGAACGCCCCAGCCGGTTCCGCTTTGAGTAGTTTCGGCCGGAGGTCGGTGAAGCCCGGAAACACGCTTTCAGCGTCCACTACCCTGCCTTGGAACGTCGATGGCGGCTGGGGGGTGAACGCCGCCAGGCCATAGGGAGTCAGTCGGGCACCGACGTTGAATAGCCGGTCCGGGTTCTCGCTGATGAGGTAGCTGCGTTGAAGTCCGGCGTAGAAGCCTGCGGAAACCTCCGTGGCTGCGGCTTCCACGCCATCGCCCGGGGTGATGAGCCGGTACGGGTCCGAGAGGTTGAGGACCAAGTGGGCCGAAGGGCCGGGCAGGATTTTTTCATACCTGGTCTTCGGCCGGCCGCGGACAAACCACAGCTGTGTGACGAACGGCTGCAGCGCGGGTGGCGCCGGGATCTCCTCGTAGAGCACAGGCCCAGTCTAGGAGCTACCCCTCCGAAGGTGAGCGGGCAGTTACAGAAGGCCGCGCAACACCAGGGCGGCGCCGTCGTCGAACACTGACGCGGTGACCTCATCCGCAACGGCGAGGACTTCCTCGGGAGCCTGGCCCATCGCCACACCGCGACCTGCCCACGTGAGCATCTCGATGTCATTGCGGCCGTCGCCGATGGCGAGGGTGTTGTCCGGGTCAGTGCCGAGTTGAAGGCGCAGGGCCTCAAGCGCACTGGCCTTGGTGACACCCTCCGCGGCGATGTCCAGCCAGGCCGTCCAGCCCACCGAGTAGGTGACGCCGGAGAGGCCGATGTGGCGAATGGCCGCGTTGAATTCCTCCGAGGTGTTCTCGCTGCTGAAGACAACGACGCGGACGGCCGTGGAGTCCAGCATGGTCTGGAAGTCGACGCCGATTGCTTCCACACCAAAGCTCGCATCCTGGAAGCGCTCGGTGGAGAGGAAGTTGCCGTCCTCGTCCTCCAGCGCGTACTTGGCGTTGGGCAGCCGCTCGCGGAGTGCTTTCAGGGCGGGTGCGGGGTCGAAGGTGGCCTTGTGGATGATCTCGTACCCGGCGTCCAGGTTTGGATCGAGGCAGAGGGTCACGCCACCGTTGCAGCACACCGCGTACCCACGCTCCAGGCCGATCTGCTCGATGATCGGGAGCGTGGCATTGAGGGAGCGGCCCGTGGCGATCATGACGTCGTGCCCCTTGGCCACCACTGCCTGCGCGGCGCTGCGGACGCCAGGGGACATGTGGCCATCGTGGTCCACCAGGGTACCGTCAACGTCCAGGGCGATCATGAGTTTGTTGTTGTTATTTGGCTGGTCATCGATGCCAGCAACTGGAGTATCAGTCAAAATAGTCATGCTTCCAGTAGAGCAGACCCTACCGACACCCACTAGGACCGGGACCACAGCAGGGGCTTAACGGGGAGTGAACAGTTGAGACCCTGGCCCCCGCCCCCGCCTGCCACTTTTCACCCACCTGCGGACATTTCACCCCCGCATCCCGTGGTGAATTGTCCACATAGAGGTGAATGTCACTGGGGCTATCCACATAGCGGTGCACGTCCCGTGTTCACGTGGTCCCCGTAGGGCAACAGTTGCTCATGGACTACCGGAACGAATTCATAGTAGCTGCCCGGCATGGGCTGGAATCAGGAAGTACACGGCAGCTTAGCCGCCGGTACAAGAAGGGCGAGCTCGTCAGAGTCCGCAAAGGAATCTACGTGGACAAGCAGCATTGGCTCGGGCTCAAGCCCTGGCAGAGATACGCCGCAACTGCACGGGCAGTGGCTGCAGAGAACCCGTCCGCGGAATTCTGCTTTGAAACAGCGGCGGTGTTCTGGGGCCTCCAAGTTGTTGGCGTTCCATCGCACATCCACCTGGCCAACGCTTCGCGCGGACATGCCGGGGCCCGAAGCTCCAGCACCTGCGCAGCCGTCGTCGGCCCGTCCCACGCTACCGGACTTGAGAGAGTTCGGGGGTACGGCATTTACCGGCACTACTACTCCACCGGCACGGTGGCCCTCCGCGGGTTGCGACTGACCGACTTGCCGCGAACGGCGGTGGATGTCCTTGCCAGAGGCTCATTCAGCAAGGGAGTCGTCCTGGCCGACCACGCCATCAGTGCATCGAGGTTTCCTTCGCTTGTCACGAGTAAAGCCACACTCGGCATGGCAGCCGAGAACCTGGCTTCCCACGCCAAGAGGGAGCGTGTGAACTCTATTCTTAGCTTCGCTGATAAGAATTCCGGATCTGCGGGTGAATCTCTTAGTCGTGCGCAGATGCACCTGTTGGGCTTTCCAGCTCCCGAGTTGCAGTGCGAGTTCCACGACGCCATGGGCTTCGTTGCCCGTACAGACTTCTTCTGGCGTGACCAGGGAATTATCGGTGAGTTCGATGGCGATGCAAAGTACTTGCAGGACGAGTATCTGGGTGGCCTGAGCGCGCGGGAAGCCGTACTGGCCGAGAAAAAACGGGAGGACAGGCTGCGTGCCATGGGGTTCACAGTGGTGCGCTGGGACTGGGCCACGGCCAACGATCCGGCCAAGCTCACAGCAAAACTCCTCGCGGCCGGACTTGCGCCGGAACCCAACACCGCCAAACGGACAATTCACCAGCGCGCGCAAGGGTGAATTGTCCGCTGGAGGGTGATCTAGAGAACCGGGAGGACCTCGAGCCCGCCCAGGTACTTCTGCAGCGCCTTGGGCACGTTCACGGAGCCATCAGGGTTCTGGTGGTGCTCAAGCAATGCCACGATCCAGCGCGTAGTGGCCAGCGTACCGTTCAAAGTAGCCACAGCACGGGTGCCCTTGGCGACGCCTTCCTCGGTGACCACGCGTTCGCGGATGTTGAGGCGGCGGGCCTGGAAGGTGGTGCAGTTGGAGGTGGAGGTGAGCTCGCGGTAGGCGTTCTGCGTGGGAACCCAGGCTTCGCAGTCGAACTTCCGGGCCGCGGACATGCCCAAGTCACCGGCGGCGGTGTCGATCACGCGGTAGGGAAGCTCGCACTTGGCCAGCATCTCCTCTTCCCACGCCAGCAAACGCTCGTGCTCGGCAGCGGCTTCCTCGACCGTGGTGTAGATGAACATCTCCACCTTGTTGAACTGGTGAACCCGGATGATGCCACGGGTGTCCTTGCCGTGGGAACCGGCCTCGCGGCGGTAGCAGGAGCTCTGGCCGGCGTAGCGGATCGGACCGTTGGTTAGGTCCAGAATTTCGTCTGCGTGGTAGCCGGCGAGGGCCACCTCCGAGGTTCCCACAAGGTAAAGGTCGTCTTCAGCGAGACGGTAGATCTCGGCGTCGTGCTTTACATCGAAACCGGTGCCCTGCATGGTCTCCGGGCGCACCAAAGTGGGGGTGATCATGGGGATGAAGCCGGCCTCTATGGCCTGGTCCATGGCCATCTGCAGCAACGCCATCTCCAGGCGCGCGCCGACCCCGCGCAGGAAGTAGAAGCGTGCACCGGAAACCTTGGCGCCGCGTTCCATATCAATGGCGCCGATCAGCTCACCAATTTCCAGGTGGTCCTTGGGCTCGAAGTCGGGGAATTCGCGTGGGGTGCCCACAGTCTTCACCACCACGAAATCGTCCTCGCCACCCTCGGGCACGCCGTCGACGATCAGGTTGGGGATGATGCGCAGGAGTTCGTCCTGCTTGGCCTGTGCGGCATCGGCTTCCGCGGAAGCGGCCTTCACCGAGTTGGCCAGCTCCTTGACCTCTGCCAGCAGTGCCTGCTTCTCTTCGCCCTTGGCCTGTGCCACCTTCTTGCCAAAGGCGTTCTGCTCGGCCCGGAGGGTCTCGTAGCGGATCAGCGCGGCGCGGCGGTCGGAGTCGGCGGAGATGATCGCGTCCACAACGGACTCGTCGGCACCACGGGCGCGCTGGCTGGCACGGAACTTGTCCGGGTTTTCGCTGAGGTCTTTTACGTCGATCACCACACAAGAGTATCGAATCGGACGTGCCCTCCCTTGACGATAGTGTTGGAGCACCATGAGCGACTGGATCCTGTACGTGATTCTCGCTGGGGGCGTGGCGTTTGCCGTCTCCAGTTGGTGGGGTGTGCGCCGATTGAAAGCCAGGCACATCAGGAGCGCGGTGCGGGAGGATACGCACAAGCCGGACCCCGGGTACCAAAGGGTTGCCGTGGTCTTCAACCCGATCAAGAACAACGCCGAGGTTGCGCGGCAAGGGATCATCGACGCCTGCGAACTGGCAGGTTGGGACGCGCCCAGGTTCTTCGAAACCACTCCCGAGGACCCCGGTTACGGCCAGTCGCGCCAGGCGCTGGAGTACGGGGCCGACGTCGTTCTGGCGTGCGGCGGCGACGGTACTGTGCGGGTAGTGGCTGAGTCGCTGGCGAACAAGAACGTCGCGATGGGCCTGGTACCGCTGGGCACGGGAAACCTGTTGGCACGCAACGTCGAGCTGGACGTCAACGACATCGCCGACTGCATCCAAATTGCCTTGTTCGGGCATCAGCGGTACATCGACACCGCAACCATGAGCATCGCCAACAACACCACCGGGGAGTCGTCCGTGCACACGTTCCTGGTCATCGCCGGCATGGGCCTGGACGCGGAAGTTGTGGGTGACACAAAGGAAGACCTCAAGAAAACCGTGGGCTGGCTCGCCTACACGGAGGCGGGCGTCCGGCATTTGCCCGGCCGCCGGAAGCGCGTCACCATCACCATGGACGACGAACCCGAGCAGTCGCGCAAGATCCGCAGCGTCCTCTTCGCCAACTGCGGCCTGATCCCGGGCGGCATCGACTTCATCCCGCAGGCCATGCTCGACGACGGCATGCTGGACATCGTGGTCATGAGCCCGCGAAGCGCGTTCGGCTGGCTTGCGATGTACGCAAAGGTCCTGTTCAAGCACAACCGGAACCTGCCGGTGATGAACTTCTACCGTTCCGGCAAGGTCACCATCCGCAGCCAGGAACCGATGGCAACACAGCTCGACGGCGACCCCTCGGGTGAGGCGACCAAGGTCACCGTTCAGGTCCAGCCGGCTTCGCTGCTGGTTCGAGTGCCGAAGGCTGTAACGGCTTAGACCGCGCCCTTGTCCGGCTGCGCTGCTGTTTGTTCGGCTGCTTCTGCGGCGGCTTTCGCGGCGGCCCGGGCCTCAGCCTGTTCGCGGATCATTGCTTGTTCTTCTTCAAAACGGAGTCGATCCGCGCGGTCAGCTTCGTCGCCGTCCCAGTCGTCCTTGTTGTCGCCGGAGGGCTTGGGATTGACGATCATGCCCTGGCCGTCTTTGTCATCGCGGTGGACAGACATGACCTCTCCCTTCTTTTGGGCATTTCATCCATCGTTTATGGATCAGGCAAGCATACGCACAGTTGCATCAGTGCGAAAGGGGTTGAAGCGTCAATTATTTAGCCCTGCCGGAGAGGACCGAGCGGCCCCGGCCAAGCCGTGGCGACTAGCTTTTCAGGATCGATTCAACCCATGCGTGGGCCGACGCGAAGGCGGCATCCGAGGTGTGTGGAGCCACCACGGCGGCCTGCTTGTCAGCGCGCGCGTATGAGCCCAGGAAACGGGTGGCGGGGCTGATCCGGTGCAGTCCTGCGAGGGCGTCGGCTACCCGGGAATCCGCAGCGTGGCCATCGGCGTCGATGCTGAAGAAGTAGTGGCCCAGGTACTGGCCGGTTGGCCTCGATTCGATGCGGCTCAAGTTCACTCCCCGGGAAGCGAACTGGTCCAGGATTTCCATGAGCGCTCCCGGGTGGTCCTCGGGCAGGGGCACCACCACGGTGGTCTTGTCCGCACCGGTCCGTTCGGGAAGTGTGCCGGGCCGGCTCACAAGGATGAAGCGCGTTACAGCATCAGGGTTGTCGCCGATGTTCTCCGCCAGCACCTTGAGCCCGGGCCGGGAAGCGGCCACAAGCGGTGCACAGATAGCGGCTTCGTAAGGGGCGCCGTCATCCAGGAGTCCCATCGCAGCAGCAGCGGTGGATGATCCCGGAACATAGTCGGCGTGCGGAATATGTTCGTCGACCCAGAGGCGGCACTGCGCCCAGGCATGCCCATGCGTTGAGATCCGCTTGATGTCGGAAATTTCGACGCCGGCCCTCGCCACGAGCACGAAAGTGATGGGAACAAGGGCCTCACGGATGATCCGGAGTTCCGGGCCGGTCGCGATCGCATCCAGCGTCGCGGTCACGCCGCCCTCCACCGAGTTCTCGATGGGAACCATGGCAGCATCGGCTTCACCGGCCCGTACTTTGTCCAAGGCCGTGTTGACGTTGGTGCACGGAATGCGCGTGGCATCGCGTGCACCCGGAACCTGCATCAGCGCAGCCTCGGTGAACGTACCTTCAGGGCCGAGGAACGTGTAGGTGAGTGCTGACATGGAATATTCCTTGCTGGTTATGTTGTCGCCGGGGCTTACAGAACGACGGGCTTCAAGCCATTGTCCGACACCATGGGCCGCCCCGCCTCGAACCACATGTCCATGCCTCCGGCCACGTTCACGGCAGAGTACCCCTGGCCGACGAGCCACTGCACCACACGGAAGGAACGCCCGCCGGTGCGGCAGATGACAAACAGGTCGTCGTCAGGGTCCAGTTCTTCCAGGCGTGCGGGCAGTTGATCCATGGGGATGTGGCGCGCACCTTCAGCGTGTCCGGCAACCCACTCGTACTCTTCACGGACGTCCAGGATGTTGGCGTCGGCCGGAATGTCGCCCACCGGTACGGTTTCGAAGTCGCTCATGGTGTCCCTTCCTTGGATTAAGTCACCATCCAGCCTAGTCCCCCCGGGATTCGCGTGCGGCGCTGCTTGCATGCCGGGGTCCGGGCGCGAAGACTGGATCGCAAACGATCCCCGAACAGGTAGCAAGGAGCAGGACCCATGGCGGCTGGACAACCCACCATCCTGGCAACATCCGGCGGTTACAGGCCGGGCAGCCGGACAAGGATCGAGTTCGACCACCTCATGCATTACGCCGTGGAATTGTCCGGGGTGACGGGCCGTGCGCCCCGCGTGACACACATAGGCACAGCTTCCGGGGATCAACGCTGGTGGGCCGCGGAAATGGACCAGGCCGCCCGCATTGCAGGCTTTGATTTCAGCCACCTGAACCTTTTCACCATGCCCAACGTCGAGGACCCCGAGGCACACTTGCTGGAGCAGGACGTGGTGTGGGTCAACGGCGGCTCGGTGGTGAACCTCCTGGCGGTGTGGCGTGCCCATGGACTGGACCGGATCCTCCTCAAAGCATGGGAAGGCGGCGTGGTGCTTGCGGGCGTTTCGGCGGGCTCCATTTGCTGGTTCAAGGGTGGCGTCACGGACTCCTTCGGTCCAGAGCTGCGCCCGGTGACCGACACGCTCGGCTTCCTCCCTTATGCCAACGGTGTCCACTACGACTCCGAACTCCGGCGCCGCCCCACCATCCACAAGCTGGTGGCCAACGGCACGCTTGGCGAGGCACATTGCACGGACGACGGCGTGGGGCTGGTGTACCGGGGCACGGAACTTGTGGAGGTGGTGTCGGAGGTGAAGAACAAGGCTGCCTTCCGCGTCACCGCTGGTGCCGGCGAGAGCGTTGATGCCATTGCCGTGGAGGAACGGTTGGAGTCGCGTTTCCTTGGTTGATTCCGACCCCGGTATCGCGCAGTTGGGCGCGGTCGAACTTCGCCATGCCCTGGCCTCCGGAGAGCTCTCAGCCCGCGAGGTCACCGCCCACTTCCTCTCGGTCATCGAGACCCGGAACAAGCAACTGGGTGCGTTCATCACAGTCACCGCCGGGCAGGCCATGGAAGATGCCAAGGCCGCCGATGCCTTCCACGCAAACCGCGCGCGCAACAACCTTCCCCTCCTCCACGGCATGCCCGTCGCGTTCAAGGACCTCACTGACGTCGCCGGTGTCCCGACAACCCACGGCAGCGCGGCACTGGAGCACAAGCCTGCCCCTGAGGACAGTGCCGTTGCAGCTGCCCTGAAGGCGCACGGCGTTATCTCGTTGGGCAAGACCCAGGTTCCGGAGTTCGGACTCACCGCCTACAGCGAAAACCGCGTCGCGCCGCCGTCGCGCAATCCGCATTCGCCGAGCCGCAGTTCCGGCGGTTCCTCGGGCGGCAGTGCTGCCGCGGTGGCCGCGGGGATGGTTCCGTTCGCGCCCGGTTCCGACGGCGGCGGCTCCATTCGCATCCCTGCCGGCGCCTGTGGGCTGGTTGGCTTGAAGCCCGGCCGTGGCGTGGTGCCGTCCGGTGCGAGTGCCGGCGACGCAGCGAAGTTGGTGGTCGCCGGGCCGCTGGCACGCTCGGCGGCTGACGCTGCCTTGCTGCTTGATGCACTCGTCCCCGTGGAGGACAAGCCCGACGGCGGATACCTCGCCAATGTCGGGCGGCCACCCTCGCCGCTGCGCGTCGGAGTGAGCCTGGACAGCCCATGGGCCGGGGTCTATCCGTTTGCAGTTGAGCAGGAAGCATTGGACGCCCTGGCACGCGGAGTGGAGTTGTTGGAGTTCGCCGGTCACCGTGTCGGTGAAGCTGACATCCGCTACGACAACCGCTATCCCGCAGCGTTCACCGCGGCCTGGACTGCCGGCGTCGGGAGTGCCCGCATAGCACCCCAGCGGGAGGCGTTGCTGACCCCGCTGACCCGCACGTTCCGGCGTCGGGCGCAACAGCGCAGCGCGGCCAAGGTCAACGAGGCACTGGCGTTCCTGCGGCAGTTCGAGCACGACACGGTCGCGCAGTACGCGCCATGGGACGTCATCCTCATGCCGACGCTCGCCCAGACGCCGCGGCCGATCGGTTGGTTCACCGGTGGCGGGCACAGCGACGAGCCGTGGCCGACCGCGTGGGCCGGCGACGCGGACGATGACTACAGGCGCCAGTGCGAGTTCGCGCCTTGGAGTTCCATGGTGAACGTGTGCGGGCTGCCGGCCATCAGCGTTCCTGTTTTCGTCACGGAGAGCGGCTTGCCGATGGGAATCCAGCTCATCGGCAGAGCGGGTTCTGAGCTGCAACTTCTCCAGTTGGCTGCGGTTCTGGAGGCTTCTTAGAACGGGTGTCTACCATACGGAAAGTGGTTGCCTGGGGCATTGATCGATGTGACAATGCCCGCAGTCAGTGCCAGCATTGAGGAAATGAGCACACCTCAAACCACGACTACGCCTGCCAAAACACCGGGCGATACGTCATTCTTCGGCCACCCAAAGATGTTGGCCAGCCTCTTTTCCGTGGAGATGTGGGAGCGGTTCTCCTTCTACGGCATGCAGGGAATCCTGCTTTACTACATGTACTTCACCGCCGATCAGGGCGGCCTTTCCATCGACAAAGGCCTCGCCGCCGGTTTGGTTGGCGCTTATGGCGGCGGCGTCTACCTGTCCACCATCCTTGGCGCATGGCTTGCCGACCGGGTCTTCGGCTCTGAAAAGGTCCTCTTCGGCTCCGCCATCATGATCATGGCCGGCCACGTCGCGCTTGCGCTCCTGCCCGGCGTGCCGGGACTGATCGCCGGCCTGGTGCTCGTGGGTATCGGCTCGGGCGGGTTGAAGGCCAACGCCACCGCGTTGGTGGGAACCCTGTACAGCGAGAAGGACGAGCGCCGCGACGCCGGATTCTCCATCTTCTACATGGGCATCAACATCGGCGGACTCATCGGCCCGCTGGTGACCGGTTGGTTGCAGGAAAGCAACGGGTTCCACTGGGGCTTCGGCGCAGCTGCGGTCGGCATGGCCATCGGCCTGGTCATCTACGCGCTCGGCCGCAAACGGCTTCCCGAGGAAGCACACCGCGTACCCAACCCGCTCCCGGCAGCGGACCGCACCCGGTACGGCCTCATTTTCCTGGGCATCCTCGTGGTGATCGGCGTCCTGCTCGGCACGGGCATCGTCAACGCCGACAACCTCGCACGCAGCATGGCCTACGCCGCCATCGCCGCTTCCGTGATCTACCTGTTCCTGATCTTCCGGAGCCCGCTGGTGAACGGCCTGGAGCGCAAACGCGTGCTCGCATTCATTCCGCTCTACGTGGCATCGGCTGCGTTCTGGGCCCTGTTCCAGCAGCAGTTCACGTTCATCGCCGTGTACTCCGAGGAGAAGCTGGACCGCAACCTGTTCGGCTGGGAGATGCCCGCCGCCTGGGTCCAGTCGATCAACCCGGTGTTCATCATCATCTTTGCCGGGGTCATGGCTGCCCTGTGGACCAAGCTCGGATCCAAGCAGCCGAGTTCACCCCTGAAGTTCTCCGCCGGCCTGTTCATCATGGGCCTCGCATTCCTGGCCTTCATCCCGCTGGCCGGTGACGGCAAGACCCCGCTCCTGGCACTCGTGGGCATCCTGTTCCTGTTTACCCTCGCGGAGCTCTTCCTCTCCCCCATCGGCCTCTCCGTGAGCACCAAGCTCGCTCCCAAGGCGTTCCACACCCAGATGGTGGCCCTGTTCTTCCTGTCGGTTTCGCTCGGCACCACCCTGGCCGGCATCCTCGCCGGCCTCTACAACCCCGATGACGAGCTCCCGTACTTCCTGGGCATCGGCGGCGTGGCCGTGGTGCTTGCTGTGGCCTTGGCGGTTGCTTCACCCGCGATCAAAAAGCTGATGGGTGGCGTACGGTAGCTTCCGCGCCTTCCGGGCGAATGCCCGCGGCTCACCTCGCGCATGACGCACGACGGCGGCCTTCACGTCAGGTGGGTTTCCCACCTCACGCGAGGGCCGCCGTCGTTCGCGTTAGTAGTTGTAACTGCCTGCGGCGCCGATCGCAGCTACGAAGACGATGAAAACGACTACTGTGATCGCGACGCCGAGGTAGCCCATCACCAAACCTGCGATCGCCATGCCCTTGCCTGCCGGTTCACGGTTGAGGGCCAAGTGACCGAGGATCACGGCCGCGATCTGGGGAAGGATAAAGAATCCGAAGCCGACGTAAATCGCGATGCCGCAGCACATTGCAGCGATGCTCAGGCCCTTGGGCTGGGTGGGCATGGCATAGTACGCGGGCTGGCCGTAGGGGTTCGGCTGGCCGTACGGCTGCTGGCTGAAGGCCTGTTGCTGATACGGGCTCGGCGGCTGCCCGTACGGCGACGGGCTCGGCTGGCTGTAGTCGCCCGGAGTGTAAGGGCTGCTACCCGAAGTGCTCTGGGTGGGCTGGCTCTGGGTGGGCTGGCTGTACGAGCTGGTGGGCTGCGGCCGCGTGTAGAAGTCGTCCTGCCCCTGCGCGTTCTGGGTATAGGCGTTCTGCTCGTATGGCGGGATTGGCTGGGTCTGCGCGTCGAACGGCGGCGGCGCAACCGAGGCGCCCTGCTCCGAAGAGCGCGACTCCGGTGCACTGAATTCTGCGGGCGGAACGTACTGCGGCGGTTCGTAGCCCGCCGGCTTGTCGTCGTGGCCCTTGGATGGCTGGTCTGACATGGGATCCCCCTGAACGTGGTCTTTGATCCCAACACTACCGCCGCTCGGTGCGCCGCATAAGGTAGGCAGCGTTGTGGCGCCGGCGGTCCGAAGCGGGCCGAATCCTGCCACTAAACAGGTCGTGCGTAAACGCGAAGTGAATCTTTCGCCCTTACCGCCCAGAATTCCCGCCACACAGCGTCACAGGGGTCCCAACCGAGTCATTTCCTGTCTGTGGGCCTTGTAGTCTGGCATGCTGGACGACATGGCTAGCCGAGCGGGCACAGTTGCCCTTCCTGAGGACCTTGTTGACATCACAGCCCTGCTGGACGCGTATTTCGACGTAGCTCCGGACCTGGGTGATCCTGCGCAGCGCGTGGCGTTTGGAACGTCGGGACACCGCGGATCGAGCTTGAAAGCGTCGTTCAACGAGCGGCACATTCTTGCCATCACGCAGGCGATCGTTGAATACCGCGGACGCCAAGGCATCACCGGACCGCTTTTCATCGGCCGCGATACTCATGCCCTGAGCGAACCGGCCCAGAACTCCGCTTTGGAGGTCCTCGCTGCCAACGGCGTCACGGTGCTGGTGGATGCACGCCACGGCTACACGCCCACCCCTGCCTTGAGCCACGCCATCCTCAAGTACAACCGCGAAGCAGCGCCGGGCACTCCCCAGGCAGACGGCATCGTGGTCACCCCCAGCCACAACCCGCCGGCCGACGGTGGCTTCAAGTACAACCCGCCCCACGGTGGCCCGGCGGACACGGACGCCACGGGATGGATCGCCAACCGCGCCAACCAGTTGCTTGAGAACGACCTCCGCGGCGTGAAGCGCATTCCGCTTAACGACGCCTTGAACGCTGACACCACCGGCAAGTTCGATTTCCTCAGCAGTTACGTGGACGACCTCCCGTCCGTGCTGGACCTTGACGCGATCCGCAACGCGGGCGTCCGCATCGGCGCAGACCCCATGGGCGGCGCGTCAGTGGACTACTGGGGCGAGATCGGCGAGCGCCACCAGCTCAACCTCACTGTCGTGAACCCCACCGTGGATCCGCAGTGGGCCTTCATGACCCTCGACTGGGACGAGAAGATCCGCATGGACTGCTCCTCGCCGTCCGCCATGGCCTCGCTGATCCAGCGGATGGCTGCCGGCGCATCCGGGGGCTCCGCCTATGACGTCGCCACCGGTAACGACGCCGACGCGGACCGCCACGGCATTGTGACACCCGATGGTGGGTTGATGAACCCGAACCACTACCTCGCCGTCGCCATCGATTACCTGTATCGCAACCGCAGCGGCTGGAACCCGGAGTCCGTGGTGGGCAAGACGTTGGTTTCGTCCTCCATCATCGACCGCGTAGCTGACGGCCTGGGCCGCAAGCTCGTCGAGGTTCCTGTGGGCTTCAAGTGGTTCGTTCCGGGCTTGCTTTCCGGCGAAGGCGCTTTCGGAGGCGAGGAATCGGCCGGTGCGTCCTTCAACAAGCGTGACGGCAGCGTATGGACCACTGACAAGGACGGCATCCTGCTGGCCCTCTTGGCTTCGGAGATCACGGCCGTCACCGGGTCCTCACCCTCGCAACTGTACAAGGGCCTCACCGACCAGTTCGGCGCACCCGTCTACGCCCGCATCGATGCCGCCGCGTCCCGCGAGCAAAAGTCCAAACTGGGCAAGCTCTCCGCCGCGGACGTTACGGCCACTACCCTTGCCGGCGAGGACATCACCGCAAAGCTCACGGAGGCCCCCGGTAATGGCGCCTCCATCGGCGGGCTCAAGGTTGTCACGGAGAATGCCTGGTTCGCGGCCCGTCCGTCCGGCACCGAGGACGTGTACAAGATTTATGCCGAGTCCTTCAAGGGCGCCGACCACCTGAAGCAGGTCCAGGAAGAGGCGAAGGCCCTGGTGGACGGGGTTATTGCGTAGGTTCTGCTGCTTCCGCCGGCGCCGCGCATCTCCGCCGGCGCTGCGCATCTCCGCCGGCGCTGCGCATTTCCGCGGGCGACGCTGAAAAGGGCTGGGGACACTCGAATTCAGGTGTCCCCAGCCCGTTTCTGTGTCTTCATGCTGTTTGGCTGTCCTCAGCCTCGTCGGCGTCCTGGGTCCACAGCCTGAGGATGCGCCGGATGGTGTGGTTACCATCCGGCGCCATGTCCACCAGCGCTACTTGATCAAGCACGACGGCGTCTCCCGGACTTGGGCGCTTGCCGTCGTGGTGGGAGATGTGGGGCCGGTAGCGTTCCAGGACATAGTTGGGCGTTGCAATGCGCCCACCGATGTTGACCACCGCGTCCACGAGCTCTTCATGGAGGCCCTGCAGCAAGGGGTTGGGGTCGATCAGGCTCACCGGGATGGATCCCATATGTCCGAAGCCCGCCTCCTCACCAACGGTCAGCGGCGTTCCCAAGGCACCGTTCACCGGCGCTTCGGCCAGGTCCGCGAGGACATCGGCGACGTCGGCACTTCCGTCACTGCCGCAGTCGAACCTTAACAGCGTGATGTGCAGCGGCCAGTCGGTGCGCGGAAAAACCAGCCCCGGCGACACGGGCTCGGTGAACGCCACCCAAATCAGGTTCCGCATAGGAATCAGTGTCTCACCGGTCCCCCGGAAGCGGCAGGGACCCCCAACGCTCTCTCACCAACCACCCCCAATCCCCCAACCGTCTCTCACCGAAACGCCATTAAACGCCAACGCTCCTGCACTCGAGTGCAAGAGCGTTGCCGTGGAAGGACTGGAATCAGACGGTTCGGACCACATCGTCGTAAGCGAACTTGGGCTTGGCTTCGCCCCAGGCGTCCGGGCCGGGCTGGCCGATGTTGACGATCAGGAAGCTCTTCTGGTCGCCGGCCGGGAAGAACTCGGCGTCGATCGCGGCAAAGTCGGCGCCGGTCATCGGGCCGGCCGCGAAGCCGAGCGAGCGGACGGCGAGGATGAAGTAGCCGGCCTGCAGGTGGGCGTTGTTGTTGCCGGTGACGGCAGCGAGTTCAGCGTTGTCGTCGTACATGGCCTTAGGGGCACCGTAGGTGGGAAGGAACTTGTCCCACTGCCCTTGCCAGTCGGTGTCGTAGGAAAGGATGGCGACCAATGGAGCGGACGCGGTCTTGGCCTGGTTGCCGCGGGACAGGTGGTCCACCAGTTTGGCACGGGCCTCATCCGAGCGGACGTAGGTCACGCGGAGGGGCTGCGAGTTGAAGGCTGTGGGGCCGTACTTAGTGAGCTCGTAGATGGCGCGGGCCTGCTCGTCGGTGACTTCACCGGAGAAAGTGTTGGCGGTACGGGCTTCGGCAAAAATGGCGTCGACTGCTGCGGCGTCAATGACTGCTTCTTCGTGGGCGATCGTCATTCGTGAACCTTTCGCTGGGCCCAAGCCTCTGGGAGGCGGCCGGGGCACTTCTGCTTTCCATGGTTTCAACTGGGGCCGCGGCTGTCGTCTTCCCATGACGGCCCGTGACGTTGGGCACAGAACGTCTCGCCGCGGGGCCTGATCTGCGCCCTGTTTCCGGCGCGAGGCGCGTAGAACGGGCCACGCAACGGCGGTAATGTTGCACCGAACCCCAACACACTTCTGAGGAAGGCCCGCCATGAGCATGCTCGGCATCAAATGGAAGCTCCACGGCAACGGCAAGACCATCCGCCCCGGCCATGTGGTGTCCCCCGACGAGCGACTCGCGTGGCCGCTGACCATCGGCATCGGCATGCAGCACGTCGTGGCGATGTTCGGCGCGACCTTCCTCGTCCCCATCATCACGGGAATGCCGCCGGCGACCACCCTCTTCTTCTCCGGCATTGGCACGCTCCTGTTCCTGGTGATCACCAAGGGCCGCGTGCCCAGCTACCTCGGTTCCAGCTTCGCATTCATCGCTCCGATCATGGCGTCCCAGGAGCAGTACGGCGTTGCCGGCGCCTTGGGCGGCGTGGTGCTTGCCGGCGTCGTACTGGCTCTCATTGGAGCCGTCGTCCAAAAGTTCGGGGCCGAATGGATCAACCGGCTCATGCCGCCGATCGTGACTGGCGCGATCGTCGCGCTGATTGGCCTGAACCTCGCGCCGGCCGCGAAGAACAATTTCGACGCCGCGCCCGTCACCGCACTGGTGACACTCGTGACGATCATCCTGGTTAGTGTCCTCTTCCGTGGGATCATCGGGCGCCTCAGCATCCTGGTGGGTGTTGTTGTGGGGTATCTCGTGGCGATGATGCGCGGCGAGGTTTCGTACGAAAAGATGGACGCCGCGGCGTGGATCGGCCTACCGACGTTCCAGACGCCGGAATTCCACCTGGGCGTTGTGGGACTGTTCGTGCCGGTTGTGCTGGTGCTGGTGGCTGAGAACGTCGGGCACGTGAAGTCAGTGGCTGCGATGACCGGTCAAAACCTCGACGGCGTCTCCGGACGCGCGCTGATGGCCGACGGCGCCGCGACGGTACTAGCCGGTGTTGGCGGCGGTTCCGGTACCACAACTTATGCGGAAAACATCGGCGTCATGGCGGCTACCAAGGTCTATTCGACGGCGGCCTACTGGGTGGCGGGCATCTTCGCCATCCTGCTGAGCTTCTCCCCGAAATTCGGCGAACTGATCGCGACCGTCCCGCCCGGGGTGCTGGGCGGTGCGGCAACGATGTTGTACGGCATGATCGGTGTGCTCGGCGTGAAGATCTGGGTGCAGGGCAAGGTCAACTTCTCCAACCCGATCAACCTGACAACCGCCGCTGTGGCATTGATCATCGGCATCGCGGATTACACGTGGACGATTGGCGAGCTAAAGTTCACGGGCATCGCTTTGGGATCTGCCGCGGCCTTGGTGATCTATCACGGGATGACGGGACTGGCCCGTTGGCGCGGGACAGTCGCTGAGCCTGAGACGGAGACAGCGGGGCTGCCGCCAGCTGTTAAGTCGGCGATGAATGCTGCGGCGAAGAGGAGCGGGAAGAAGAAGTAGGGAAACCTATCGCACCCACCAACTCAGGCCCCCACCTCCTCCTCGAATGCCGCCCGGCTCACCAGCACACTCTTCGGATCCCACCCAGGCCCTGGCATCGAAGAAATCAGCAGCTTCGTGTAACTGTGCTCAGGCGAGTTCAGTACCCGGTCAGTGGGACCTTGCTCCAGGATCGACCCCCGGTACATGACCAGCACATCGTCCGTGACCTCGGAAACCACAGCAAGGTCGTGGCTGACAAACAACAGCGCGATCCCGGAATCAGCGCGGATTTCATTCAAGAGCGAAAGGATCTGGGCCTGCACCGAGACGTCCAGCGCAGATACAGCTTCATCCAGCACCATCACTGACGGCTCTATCGCCAGGCACCGGGCAATCGCCACTCGCTGCCGCTGACCGCCACTGAGTTGATGTGGCTTGGACTCTCCATGCTTAGCCAACAAACCAACCTGATCCAGCAGGGCAGCAACACGCGCAGCACCGAACGGAAGGCCATGCAGTTTCATCGCCTGGTCCAAACACTGCGCCACCGTCAGCCGGCGATCCAGTGAACCGTAAGGATCCTGGAACACCATTTGGATGTCCTTGGCCCGCC
This sequence comes from Paenarthrobacter sp. NPDC089322, assembly GCF_040684895.1. NCBI lineage: Bacteria > Bacillati > Actinomycetota > Actinomycetes > Micrococcales > Micrococcaceae > Paenarthrobacter > Paenarthrobacter sp. NPDC089322. The sequence goes on along the minus strand of NZ_JBFBGW010000017.1, from coordinate 46,786 downwards.
GGAGCCGAGCGGAACGTCCCCGTTCCCGCGCCCCAAGTTGCCGTCCCCGCACGTGGATAGTGCCGGCGTCGGGCGTTTCAAGGCCCACCAACATACGGGCGATGGTGCTCTTACCCGATCCCGACTCCCCCACGAGTCCCAGCGAGCCGCCCGGCGAAATCGCAAAGCTGACGTTGTTGCAGGCCATCACTTCGCCCGCACCCACGCGGAACGCCTTACGCAGTCCGTCGACCTCCAGAACGTGCTCCCTCATGATGCCCTGCTTTCGGAATTGGGAAGGTGGCCAATGGCCGGAACGGCAGACAGCAGCCGACGAGTGTATTCGTGCTGGGCGCCATGGAAGAGGTCTGTGCCACGAAGTTCCTCAACGATCCGCCCGCGATACATCACGTAGACCCGGTCGCAGTAGGCCGCTGCGAGGTGGAGGTCGTGGGTGATGAGCAGGACGCCCAGCCCGCGCTCCGACTGAAGGTCGCGCAGGATCGCCAAAACTTCGGCCTGCGTGGTCACGTCCAATGCGCTCGTCGCCTCATCAGCCAGCAACAGTTTCGGCTGCCCAGTGAGAGCAGCAGCGATGACAACACGCTGAAGCATGCCCCCGGAAAGTTCATGCGGGTATTGCCGCATCCTCTCTTCCGGCTGCCGGATCCCAACAGCAGCAAGCAGCTCAAGCCCAGCAGCTGCCGCATCCGCACGCCTGACCCCCAGCACATGAATCAGCCTCTCCGTCAAGGAGTCACCAATCCGCCGGACCGGGTTGAGCGCTGCGCGGGGGTCCTGATGAATCATCGCGGCCTCCGAGGAGCGAACGCGGTGAAGCTCGGCTTGCGAGGCGTTCAGGACTTCCGTTCCGCTCACCGTGATGGAACCGTCGACGGCGGCCGTTTCGGGATACAGCCGCAGCACGGCTCTGGCGGTGGTGGACTTACCGGAACCGGACTCCCCCACGAGGCCCACCACTTCGCCGGCGTCAACGGAAAGGCTGACCTTGTCCAGAATCTGATGACTCAGGCCCTTCGCGGTGATCGTGAGGCTGAGATTATCTATGTCGAGCAGCATTTCCTACCTCTCAAACCGTGAGTTCAGGCGGTCGGACAACCGCACCCCCACCACGTTGACGGCCACCACGACTGCGGCGATGGCTGCACCGGGAACCAGTGTCGGCCAGATGTGGCCTTGGATGATGCCGGACTGGCCTTCCTGAACCATGAGTCCCCATTCGGAGCTGGGCGGCTGTGCACCGAAGCCGAGGAAGCTGAGCGTCGCAAGGCTCATGAGCCCTTCGCCGAAGAGCACTACGAGGTATCCGAGGAGCGGCGGGGTCAGGTTGGGAATGATGTAACGGACGCAGAGGAAGAACCCGCCCACGCCTTGCACGCGATACGCATCCACGTAGGGCCTCGCCATCTCCGCGAGCGCCAGGGACCGGGTGAACTTCGCAATGACGGGGGCGTAAGCCAGAGCAAGGGCGACGATCGCCGTCGCCGGCCCTTTCCCAAAGACGGCAATCACGAGAACCACGAACAGCAGCCCGGGGAAGGCGAACATGACGTCCGTGATGCGAGCCAGGAGGACATCGATCCAGCCACCGTTCCACGCGGCCACGGTTCCAATCGTCACGCCGAACACTGTGGCGAGCGCCAGGAGGGCGAGCGGGCCGAGCAGGGATTCCCGGGCACCGTGGATGAGCCGCGAGAAGAGGTCCTGGCCAACCTGATCGGTACCGAGCAGGTGTGCACCGCCCGGAGCCTGCCAGATTGCGGTGAAATCCACCGCGTTGCCTGCATAGGGAGCAACCCACGGCGCGAGCAAGGCCGCAACCACCACGACCATAAGGAAGCCAAGGCTCAGGAGGTACGGGACATCGCGCTTCTTCCTGCCGATGACAGGGGTGGACGCCAACGTGGACGTCGAGAGGGAGCTCATGATTTCTTGTCCTTTGCCTTGATGCGCGGATCAAGCAGTGGGTGGACCAAGTCCACCAGTGTGGTCACCACCATGTACGTGATGACCATGTAAAGGAGCACGGCCTGCACCACGGGAAAATCGTGGGTGTTGATGGCGTCTACCAGCAGCTTGCCCACCCCGCTGATTCCAAAGACACTTTCGACGACGACGGTCCCGGCCAGCATGCTGGCCACCACAAGCGCGACCATGGTCAGGATCGGTCCCCACGAGTTGCGCAGAACATGCCGGCGGATCAACTTCGCAGGTGCCAGCCCGAAGCTGCGGGCCGCTTCCACATGGTCCATGGAGAGCTGTTCCACCATTGACTGCCGGGTCACCCTGCTGACAATTGCGACGGCGCCGACGGCAAGTGCCACTGCGGGCAAGGCGAGGTGGTGCAGCCGGTCCAGTAACCCTTCGCCGGCTCCTGAGACGGGAAACCATCCCAGTTGCACGGAGAAGATGGACACCAACAGCAGGCCAATCACAAACGATGGAACTGATGCCGCGAGCGTCGTGGCTGCCGTGATGGAGGAGTCGGTGCGCTTGCCCTGCCGGAGCGCGGACAGGATACCCAAACCAACACCGGCAATGATGAACATCACCGATGCCATGGCCACCAAGGCAAGCGTGGCCGGAAGCCGGGTGGCCATCAGCTCAGCCACTGGCTGGTGGTACTGGAAAGACGTGCCGAGGTTCCCAATGAAGGCCTGGGAAGCCCACAGCCCGTACTGCACAATGAGCGGTTGATCGAGGTTGTACTGGGCCTCCACCTCGGCAACACGCTCAGGCGTCATGTTCTCCGGGTTACCGATCAGGAAGGTGACGGGATCTCCAGGCGCTGCATACATGGCGGCGAAGATGACGAACGAGCTCACCACCAAGGTCAGGATCATCCCCGCGATGCGGGTTGCTGCACGGATCATGGCGTCACTTCTTGCTGCTGCCGACGTCCGCGGCCCACGGGTAGTAGAGGAACGACGCCGACGACGGAGCCCCGGCGATGTCCTTGGACATGGCGATGGTTGCAGGCGTGTGTGCCACAGGGATCCAGACGGTGGCTTCAGCCCACTGCTTTTCCAGCTCAATGGCGAGCTTGGCGCGGGCAGCGTCGTCCGTGGTGGCCTGTGCTTCCTTGACCTTGTCGTCGTAGCCCTCGCCAGCGAACTTTACGAAGTTAACCCGGGCTGTGGATGCCCCGTTCTTGTAGAAGCCCACGGGGTCGTTCTTGGAGATGAAGTACTCGTCAGAGAAGAGGTCTGCCTGCCCGCGCAAGGCAGCGTCGGAATAGAAGTCACCGTACTGCTGGCGTGGGATGGTGACGATTTCGGCTTTCAAACCGATCTTCTGGGCTGCCTCCACCAGAGCGCTGGAGATGACGTTCCTGATGGAGTCGCCACTGTTCGCGACGACAATCGGTTCCGCAGGCACGCCGGCTTCCTGCACCAGCTTCCTGGCCTTTTCCAAGTCCTCGTTCGATGGTTGAGCCGGTGCGCCGGCCAAGGCGTCGTAGGCATTCTTAAAGGTGGGCTCTTCGTAGCCCCAGGCGCCCGGCCCAACCGGCGTCTTCCACGGCTTGGCCAGTCCGCCGAATGCAGCCTGGGCGATTCCTTGGCGGTTAAGGGCCAGTGACAGTGCCTGCCGGAGCCTTTCATCCTTGAGGGCACCGCGTTCCGTGGCGATGAGCGACCAAACATTGGTGGAAGGCCCCTGGGCGATCTGGACCTTGTCGCTCTTCTGCAAAGGCCCGGCCGTCGCTGGGCTGTCGAGGTAAGCGCCCTGGGCTTCGCCGCTTGTCAGGGCGTTGACTATTGCGTTGTCGTCGGCCCATCGGAAGGTGACACTGTTGGCAAGGGAAGCGTTGTCAGCGTCCCAGTAGTCAGCAGCCTTGGCGAGCGTGATGTTGGAACCTGCGGACCACTTCTCAAGTTTCAGGGGACCCGAGCAGGCGTCAGGAGCCGACGGCGACCCATAGTCGGCGCCTTGGGCTTCGACAACCTTGCGGTTCAGGACGATGCCGCCGTTGCCCGCCATGGCCTGGAGGAAGATGGCGTCGCGCTGCTTAAGCGTGACCGTGATTTCGTTGTCGCCCGTCTTCGCCATATTGGTGACATTGGCATACTCGTCGGATTCATCTGCGCCCTTGGCTCCGTGCCGTTGCATGCTCCAAAGCACGTCGTCGGCCGTCATTGGGGTGCCGTCGTGGAAGGTCACGTCCTTCCGCAGCGTGAACACAACGGTGGTGTCGGAGGTCCATTCAGCCTTTTCCGCGAGGTGGGGCGTGGTGGTCAGGTCGGGCTGAAGCTTCATCAGCCGTTCGCACACATTGGACATGATGGTGTTCTCAGCCGTGGAACTGTCGATGTCCAGGTCAAAGGTGGCCGGCTCCTGGGTAATCATCCAGGTGAATGAATCGATCGTGCCTGCGGCTTCAGAGGTAGTCGGGCCGAAGGAGACATCCGTTGGCGTGCTCTGCGCCTGCGGGCCTGCTGCGTTGCAGGCGCTCAGCGCAAGAGTGAAGACTGCTGCACCGGCAATGACGCCGGTTCGGGCGAAGGGCTTGAAGCTATCGTTGCGTTTCACAGTGATACCTCTGCAATGTTGGGATTGAAGGAGTCGTGGGCGGAACCAGGTCCGTCGTAGAGGTTCCAGGGCATGAGTTCGTAGTCGTGGTCGCATGGTGTTCCGTTTGTGACCAGGTAGTCGCCAGTGGTGAGGTCCACGCAACTGGAAAGCAGCGTGGACCACTGACGAACGCGAGGGCGGCGGGCGTCCGGGTGTGTGCAGACAGACTCGGGGAACCCGAGATGGTCTGACATTGCTGACTTGATGAGTTCACGGGACTGCAAAGTGCTTGTGGCAGTGCTGACCCGTTCCAGCCCTCGTCGTGCTTGGGGAACCCTGAAGAGGGAATCCACGGAGACGGGGCGGTAAGTGGCGGCCAATTGTGGTGGAATGAAGGCTTCGTAGTGGTTTCCATGGACCAGCAGTCCGGACTTGTCCGGATACATCCATCCGTTGCTGCCCGGAGTGGTTTCCACGTCGATGGAGAACCCGGAGCGGTGGGACAGCACGGCGTTGCTGGCAATGTGGGGCTTCTGGCGGAAGAGTATGTTCAACGCATCCGGCAGCTCCGACTGGTCCAGCACCATGCGCCGGATGAAAGTCTGGGGCATTCCCAGTTCGTCGTTGAACCGGCCTCCCAATCCGTTGGCGTTGAGAGCCAGGCCCGCGGAGTTGGCACCGTGACGGCCGATCTGGCCTGCCTCAACCTGCATGATCAGCGTGGGCTTGGGGTCTTGGACGACTCGTAGGATCACGACAGTGTCCTGGGCGCCGTGTCGCCAGTCCCAATTCTGGCCAACGTACATGTGGCCGTCGCCTGACGCTCCGTCTGTCAATACGAAGGACGTGCATCCGTCTACCGCATCCCGTTCGTCAGGTTCCCGTGCCTTGGCGAAGCCTGCGTCGTAGATGATCTCGCCACGAAGGTTCAGGACCATGATGTCCAAAACATCGCGGCCACTGCCTTCGGCAATGCCCCGCATTTCGGTCACCAAGTCCGGGGCCGTTTCCGTGCAAAGCCCCATCCACCGCTCCGCCCGGGTGCGCATCTGGTTCCAGGAGAGACCCGTCTGCTGCAGGAAGGCTTCGGTGTAGAAGTCGATGGCTTTGGTAATCAAATCTTCAGCAGCACTTCCATACTGCCTGCCCCGCTCCAGCGGAGGTCCTGAGACCTCCACGATCCGCAAGGATGCGCTGTTCATGTCCATCTGGCCTTTCAGTCGTTGTGGGCTCACAAGCATCCGTGGTCGAAAGGGGTATCTTTGGAACAACCGTTACAAGTGAGGGCGTCTTTAGAATGAACAATACATCCAATGTGACTTTTGTAACAGACGTTACGAAAAATCGTGGCCTGATTAATTTGCGCGGCCGGGTTCGCGAGCATTGGGACAAGCTCTCCAAGGCCGAACGGACGGTGAGCACGTTCCTTACCAACAGCTCTCCGGAACGGCTCCTCTACGCGAGCGCGCAGGAGCTCGGAGCCGAAAGTGGCACAAGTAGCGCCACGGTTGTACGTACTGTTCAGTCGCTCCAGTACTCCGGGCTGCAGGAGCTGAAAAGAGACATCGCCACCCCGTTCACCTCAACGGTGGCGCCGGAAGTACGCATGCAGCAACGCATCGACCACATGGGCGCCAGCATCGAGGAGATCTGGCAAAATGTCTGGTCCGAGGCAAAGGACCGCTTGGACCTGGCGTCCAGCGCAGACCCCGCAGACGCGACGGCTGCCGCCGTCGAACTTCTCATGAGGGGTACCGCAATCGTCAGTTACGGCGTGGGCGCCTCCGGCATTGCCGCACTCAACCTTGCCTTGCGCTGCAACAGGATCGGTCGCCGCGCAAGGTGCATCTCGAGTGATGGGTTCCGGTTGGCAGATGACCTGCTCCAACTCGGCAGCCAGGAAGTGGTGGTGGTCTTCGCGCCGGGCCGCGTGACCGTGGACGTCGAGGTACTCCTGAAGCGGGCGCGCGCGGTGGGTGCCTCCTCGATCCTATTGACGGACGAACCCGACTCCGCGCTCCATGATCTATCCGACGTCGTCATCCTCGCGCCACACACGCCAACGGGCATGACGACAGAGGCGCTTCCTTCGATCGTTTTGAGCGATGTCCTGGTTCAGGCTTTGGTTTCCGTTGACCACGAGCAGGCTGTGGAGTCATCACACCAGCTCACGTCACTGCGGGAGCAGTTGGGTTACTGACTTTACTGCCTGCCCAGGAGCAAATCCGCCGCTTCCAACCCCGCGCGGATCTTTTCCTGGTCTTCCGAATCCCAGGGGCCAGAAGCAGCCAGGGGAATCTCTGTGATGAAGCGTCTCTCTTCCCGGGGAATCCTGGCCGCCACGATTTCGGGAGTGTTTGCTGCCGCCGCGTAGAGTTTGGGGCCGTCAGCATAGAAGGGGTCGGTCAAAACCAGGTGGCCGTTGCCTGCGCGCATGATATTGCTTGGGTTGTCGTCCAAGGGGCCGCACCATGGGAGTTCCTTTTGGGCCCGCTCGTGGACGCTTTGCAGGACGTGTCTAAGAGCGGCAAGTTCGCTGCTGCCCGACGTGAGCTCCTGCCAGAATCCAACTGCGTCCTCGTAGGTCACTGGGCTGAGCCATTCCATCAGCTGAAGGTCACCGCCGCCCGCCAAGCGGCGATGGACATACAGTTTCGGGACTTGTCCGGTGCCTGCGGCCTCGCGGTACAGAGCAGCCGTGAACGGCCCTACCGGATCAAAGGCACTAACCCGCGCAACGGCGCTTCCATCCGGGGAACGGAGGGCCGTCGCCCAGTCGCCGGCACCGCAGAACTCCCAGCCTCCCCCGCGCAGGGCTCGCTCCACGTCGCGGTGGTTTGGCCACGTACCGAGTGACTCAAGGAGTGATTCCAACTCGCCTGCACTGGTCATGATCTTGAGTATTCCACCTCAGCTGCACGGCGAACCAGTTGTCCGTCCGGGTGAGAGGGAGTGCCCTTTCGGGGGCACCAGCAACCGATGGATTGTGCACCCACTGGGCTATCTGCTCCAAGGATGACTGTCAACGGCTATTTGGGGAGCGGTGAACTCGTCGTCGTTCATATAGGTCCGTGTCACTATGCCGAAGTCGTAATGTGATGCAAATCACACTTATCGTATTAGGCGGACGAATGCCGTCAATGCGCGGGAAAGAGTATGTGCTTGAAGTCCAATCTCAGTCGAGACAAACACGCCAACCCCCTTGTAGTCCACTCTCACTTGTAACCACTCAAGTTCAATGGTAGGCACTACATATCTGGAGCACGAGGCTTCGGTGAGTGTATTGGGGAATATATTGGGGACCCGTTTTTCGAAAACAGCAGTTTCGACCGCAACGGCAATGGCATTGGCCGGCACAATTGTCTTGTCTGCCGCGGGGCAATCATCTGCGGCGATCGACGGCATGACAAACAATTGGTCCAATTGGTGGGCAGCACACGCTGAAGTTGAGATTTACAATGGCAGCAGCCGCCTTCAATCCGTAGCCCACTTAGGCAATGTTTGGTATTACGGCGCACCTTCGTGGTCCTACTCTCGCGCCCATGTAGACGGCTACAGCTGGACGCACGAAGCGTACCAGATACGCATCGCCTAGAAGAAGAGCCCCGAGCGATGACTTTAGAGAAGATCAGATTCTTTGTAGCTATAGCGCTCGTGGCTTGCTCAGTCCCCTTGCTTGCAGCCTGTTCAGGCGGTGAGCAAGGGGCTTCCGAGCGGCGGCACATAGCGAACAATTTCACAGAGCTTGTTGACATGGCCCTGAAAGATCCCACTCTCCACGAATTCGACAAGGATGTCTTACAACGAGCCAAAGTCTCGGGACGCATTGAGCAAGCTGACTATGACGAAGCGTATAGTCGTTTCGCACAATGCATGGCATCTGCAAGTAAGCCCGTTGAGCTAAGTAAGCTGAGCAATGGTCTCTATCGCGTGGAGAATACACCTCTCGCTGATGGCGAGTCTGTTCAGTCAGCTATGTCAATCACGATTAAGTGCCAAGAAGGGACCATTAACGAGATCGGTGAGCTCTTCGGTATTCAGCAAGGAAATCCTGAACTGCTGGCCAATGCCGACGAAGTTGCCTACAAGTGTCTGGCCGCAAAGGGAATATTTGATTCAAGCTTCTCTCAAGAGGAATTAGAGAAGGCACTAAATGAGCCTGGAGGCGATAACTCCAGCGTAGAAGACCGGCTACCGTTCGACCCCTACGGTGAGGAAGCACAGGCCTGCTTCATAGGGGCCAACATCGTTTTGGGGAAAGGAACAGAGGAGGCGTGTCAAATACGCCCTGGTTGTCATACGTGCTTGTTGGCGCCTCGAGTGCGGCCGTGGCCGTCGTCTCCATGTTTGGAGCGACGGCCTTCGGCCCGCCCAGCACGCTACGCCCGGCTGATGAAGCAACTTCCGCTGCTGTCGTCATGAGCGAATATCGAGATGAGCGCACCGTAGCGGCGGAAGTCGAGGCAGCACAGCCGGTTGAAGCCTCGCTGGGGATCGCAGGCACGGTCACATCATCGGTTTGTGTGGCTGGTAGTGAGATCAGATCAGGCCGAGTAGTGGCTTCACTAAGTGGCCGTCCGGTGCTTGGTTTGCATTCCGCGGTGCCCTTTTACAGGGACATTGGCCCAGGAACTGTAGGAGCCGATGTCGACGCCCTCCGGGCGCAACTCATACGAATGGGTTTTGGCGTTCCGGCTACTGGCGCCTACGAGGCTGACCTTAAGGCCGCCATCCTCAAAGTCCAAACCGATCTTGCACTGAAGCACCGCGACGGGGTCCTCCATCAGGACGAGACGCTCTGGCTCCCTGCTGAGGAAGCCCGGGTGAAGTCGTGCAATGCGCTGCTCGGCTCGCAGTACACTCCAGGTTCCCCGTTCTTCACCATTGTTGGCTCTGTGACCAGCGTGCATGTCGTCTTTTCTACCGGGCAGCCACCGGCTGCAGGTGCCAGAACCGTTACCTTCGGAAACGTCTCCGCCCCCATGAATGCTGACGGCACGGTCACAGATCCGGTCCTTCTGGCGGAAGTCTCAAGCAGCCCTGATTTCGCTGAGTTGCAATCTAGCACAAGCCCGAAGCCCTTGAGTATCAAAACTGCATTAAGCTCTCCACTTGAAGTGGCAAAAATTCCCCTCGCCGGGGTCTCCGGCGCCCATAGGGACATCGCATGCGTCAAGTCAACGGACGGCACGACTTTACAGATCACAATCGCCGGGTCTAGCGCCGGGTCCGTGCTCGCTAGCTTTCAAAGGACAGTGCCCAAGGAAATTTTCCTGGGGAAAGCAATCGAAGAAAAGGAATGCCCATGAAGGCGCGGGAAAGATCGCAGGCCTCTCCCGCGCGGGTGACGCTCAATCACTTGGGACACGGATTCGAACCTGGTCGGTATCTGTTTCGTGATTTGGATGCAGAGTTCACCGCCAACACTGTGAGGGGATTGAGGGGACCGTCGGGTTCGGGAAAATCAACGCTCCTGTCGATAATTGCCGGTTGGGAAATTCCAAAGGAAGGTCACGTCGAGCGCACAGGCATCTCTAACGTCCGATGGGTTTTTCAGAACCCGCTAGGTGTTCCACAGAGGACAGCGCTTGATCACGTCGCCCTTTCCTATCTGGCCACAGGGCTATCCCGTGTGAGCAGCGAGAAACTGGCCCTCCAAAGATTGACGGACTTCGGGCTGCAGGCGAGTGCGAACAAAGCCTTTGCGCTCCTCTCTGGTGGAGAGGCACAGCGACTGATGCTCGCCAGGGCCGTGGCCGGCCACCCTGACCTCATTCTGGTCGACGAGCCGACAGCTCAACTCGATCGAGCCATGGCTGGTACCGTCAACTCCGTTCTTGCCGAACTCGCCCAAAGCGGCGCGGTAGTCATCGTCGCCAGCCATGACCAAGACACACTGAGCGCCTGCTCGGATGTTCTGGACCTCTCATTGCCTGGTGCAGAAAATGCCGAACTGTGATGCGCGGCAGTGTGATCTTCCGGGAAGCATGGATCAACATACAAAGCGGCGCCGCTAAGGCAGGCTGGCTCGGCGTGGCACTCATCCTGGCGATAGGGCTAACATCAATCGCAGAGCTGCGGACTGTCTCCGCACTGGATTACCGCGCCAGGGAATACCACGCGGCCGGGGCATCAATTCGCATTCTTAAGACTGAGTCCAGTGTCGACCCGCAACGGTGTGACGCTCTCGTGAAGACAAGTGGCATCCAGACAGCCGGAGCACTGACGACTGCTGATCCTATCGGCATCTCCAGCCTGCCCGGAGTGACAACCCCCGCATTCGCAACGACGCTCGGCTTCCAAACCGTGCTTGGCCTGGACACAGCATTGAACCAAGGCGTGCTCATTTCTGAACCTCTCGCGCAGCGCTGGAAAGTCCGCGCCGGGGATACCCTGGAGACTGACCAAGGTCCCATTGACGTCGCCGCAATCTTTCCCTACCCCGAGGATGATGGAAGGGATAGCCGCCTTACCAACGCTGTCCTCATCCCGTCTTTGGGGGAGGGGCTGTTTGACGAATGCTGGGCCGACGTATGGCCATCGACCGCCGCGTTTGACCCCTTGCTTCGCGCCTCCCAAGGCGCCGGGACCGTCGAAGCAGCAACGACTGTTTCAATTCTGAACCCCACCCTCGGGCTGGTATTCACAGGCGCCGAGGAATATCAGAACAGGCTTACACGGTACGCGCCTGTAACCTCCGCCGCGCTCGGACTTGCCATCGGATTCATGGGAGGCGCGCGCCGGCGACTTGAGTACGCCTCTTCACTTCATGCAGGCGTCGCATCCCAGGACCTAACTCTTATCGCGCTGGTCGAATCAGCGCTCTGGTCGGGAAGCGCCGGCGCCTTGGGCACGGCAGGCATCCTTCTAGGCGCGCGATACGGAGAACCAATGGTCGCCGGGTCTCTCATTGGACACCTCCTCACAATAGGAGCCTTGGGTGCCTTGGGCGCTATCACCGGCAGCCTCCTGCCTGCCACCCTCAGCCGCGAGAATCGCCTCTTCAAGTATTTCAAGGAACGAAACTAGACCTACTAGGGGCACTGACCCTTTACCCCGGAAGCGCCCCCTCCGGAACCTCCGCCTCCCACCGCAACAGGTCCCCCGGCTGGCACTCCAGCACTTCGCACAGCGCCTCCAGGGTCGTAAAGCGAACCGCCTTCGCCCGTCCGTTCTTCAACACGGCCAAGTTGGCCGGGGTGATCCCCACCCGCTCGGCAAGCACCCCCACGGGCATCTTCCGCTTTGCCAGCATGACGTCGATGTCCACGATGATCGGCATCAGATCACCTCGTCGAGCTCGGCGCGCATACCGGCGGCTTCGACGTCCCGTGCCACGGCCTGTGCCAGCAACGTTCGCAAGACCAGCACAACAAGCGCCACGCCGCCGATTATCAAAGCCGCGCCGCAGATCAACAGCACAATTCCAGGGGCGGTGCCGCCCGGCGCCAACAGCACGGCAATAAGGAAAACCAGCACCGCCGCAACGGAGACAGCCCAAAAAATGATGTCCACAAACCGGAAAGCTCCATGGGAAAAGACTGTCCCCCGCCGTACCATCGTCAGCAGCCGCCACACGCACACGGCCACCACCTGAACGCACAGAATTCCCAGCACCACGATGACCAGGAATGCGATCCGCAGGTTGTCGGGCGCCCCAGCCTCCGCCAGATCCGTGGACAGCAGCGGCACCATCCAAACCTGTACAAACAAAGAGCCGGCCAGCACCATCGCAATCACCACTCGCAGCGCGAGGATTGTCAGCTTTCCCATGGACTCACTCCTGTATCGATCAACAATGAGATTCTATCGAAATTCGATTGCAAGGCAAGGCGCGTAGAAATAGTCAGCTTGCTGATCATTCCGAACTTCCCTAGGCTTGAACGGGTCAAGACAAACAACTCTCGCAGCATCGGCATGCGCCCTGCGGCCGCTCCAGCAGCCCGCCCAGCAGGGAAACCAGCCGAAACAAGAGGAGGAACAATGTCAGAGCACAGCATCACAGGCAAGAAGGTCGCATTCCTGCTGACAGACGGAGTAGAGCAGGTTGAGCTGACCAGCCCATGGCAGGCAGTCAAGGACGCCGGTGGCGAACCCACCCTCATCGCCCCCTCCAAGGGCAAGATCCAAGGCTTCAACGGCGTCGAGAAGGGTGACACCTTCGACGTCGACCTCGCAGTGGCCGACGCCAATGCGTCCGACTTCGACGCCCTGGTCCTTCCAGGCGGCGTGGTGAATGCCGACCACCTGCGCGTCGACAAGGACGCCCAGAACTTCACACGATCCTTCTTCGAGCAGCATAAGCCGGTCGCCTCGATCTGCCACGGCCCGTGGATCCTCATCGATGCCGGCGTCATCAAAGGCCGCAGCGTCACCTCGTACCACACGCTCCAAACGGACCTCCGTAACGCGGGCGCCAACTGGAGCGACGAGGAAGTCGTGGTCGACCAAGGCCTCGTCACAAGCCGCAACCCGGACGATCTCCCCGCCTTCAACAGCAAGGTCGTGGAGGAGATTTCCGAAGGCCAGCACGCCGGCCAGACCGCTTAGCGGTCCCCCGCACGACCCGCACGCGGCGAGTGCCGCCGTCGTACTTTTGCAAGAGGTGCGACGGCGGCACTCGCCGCGCCCACCCACGTCACCTAAGAAAAACCCCAGTTAATTACACCGTCGTAATGTTGCGCAGGTCACATTCGATGCCTAGGCTGGGGGACGCTGCAGCGTGGCAGCACACCGACGAAAGGCAGTAAATGGCCAGCGACAAGCTCTCCGTAGTTGTTCGCGTCGACGTAGACGGCGAACAGATCCAGATCGCAGCAACCGGTCGCGTCACCACCACATCCATCCGTGGGCTCTACCCGGTAGTTCAGCGAACCAAGAGCCTCGGGGGCGGACTGGACGTCGAGATGGACCTTTCCGAAGCAACCGTTGAAGCCGACGCGCTGGACGAGCTGCGGATGTACGCCGAGCTTTACGAAGTACCCGTTCGCCTCAACCCCGAACACGCCAACGTCACCACACTGCCGAGCCGCCGCCTGGCAACGGCCGGTCAGGCCGCCTGAACCGCACGCCGTTCACGAGACACAGTGCCGCCGTCGAAACTTTCGACGGCGGCACTTATTTCTGGGGCAAGGGCGGACGCAATGTACTCCTTTGCATATATGCAACGACTGAAGTCATCTTGCATATATGCAACAGCAGGATCAAAATTGCATATATGCAAGCACTGCTCCGAGCCGCCATTCGCGACAGCACGTTCAGCCGCACAGAGTTGGCGCGCAGGGCCGGCGTGTCCTCGTCGACGATCACCCGCATCGAGAAGGGCGACGTGGACCCAACCTTGGGAATGGCGGCCCGGATTCTCGCTGCAGCGGGCTTGCAATTTACTCCCCGCCTAGAGCCACTGAGTGACCCGCAGGCCCTGCGATCCGCCCGGGCCATACTTGATAGCACCTTCACTCCCAAAGCCGATCCCGAATCGCTCGCCACTTTGAAGCGCTGGGCAAGCAAGGACGGATCGCCCCGCCCTCGGTCGCTGGCAAAGGAGGCGGGTCTTGCGGCTCCTCCAGGCAGCAGACCTGGCGCTCTCACATCAACCACGGATTGGAATTTCCTCCGACTCTGCTCTGCAGTTGCCGCTACCCGTAAGGGCTGGGCAGTGAGTGGCTCGCCTGCGGCTACCCGAATAGGAGCCCAGGAGATAGCGGGACCCGTCATCCTCTATGTGGAAGAACCGGAGCGCATCCGAAGCATCATTTCCAGGTCCGGGGTAACGGGGCAGGAGGTCATATTGCTACCACTGGACGAAACGAGCGAAGCCGGAGTTTGGAAGGACGAAGGCATCGTTTGGGCGGACCCCATTCAAGTCATTTTGGATTGTTACGGTATGCCTGAGACGCGCCAGCAGGCTGAGGAACTGACGCAAGACTGGGAGGGAACGAATGACTGAATCGAACTGGGCGGTCGAATCCAGCCGATACAAGAAGGCGCCTGGCACCGTCAGGCGACCGTTGGCACCTTCGCCATTCCCGGATGCAACGCGCTCAGGCCAGTTGCCGGATCTGGGCTTTACATGGGATTCCGCTTCCGTCCCGTGGGAGTTGATGAATGCGATGGAGGTTCCCAGGGCGCTGGCACGCTTCCAAAGTCAGCTCGCTGGGCACGTTTGGGACGCTGCTGCCCTGGAAGGAAACCCGTACACCTTTCCCGAAGTTCAGACATTGCTTGAGGGCGTCACTGTCGGAGGACACAGGCTGGACGACGAGAAGCAGGTGCTTGCCCTTGCCGACTCCACTCGAACACTGCACGACTTGGTACAGGACGGCACCTTCCAACCCACCAAAGACGTGTCCGACCTGATTCACGGCTTAGTGGCGCCGCATGAAGCAATCGAAGCAGGCCACTTCCGGGGAGAGGGGTCTGTTCGCGGTGGCGGCACAGTCAACTTGGGTGAGTACGGAACTTTCTCTGCGACTCCGTGCGAGGACGATGGAGAGGCACTGCGCAATGAGTATGTGCGAGGGCTTGCCCGCCTGTCGTCGATCCCGGATCCCGTGGAGCGAGCCGTTGCATACTTCTGTTTCGGCACGCGCCGTCAGTTCTACTTCGACGGCAACAAGCGAACATCGCGTCTCATGATGAACGGCATTCTCCTAAGCTCGGGCCACGATGCTATTTCGATTCCCTTCAGTCGCAGGCTGGAATTCAACCAGCATCTAATCACCCTCTTCCTGGACGCGAATGCAACTCCGCTGATGGAATTCATTATCGACTGCCGACCAGCGGACTAAGTGAACTCACCGGACTGAACCCTACTTTTTCCCGGCCTTCAGGTCGGCCACAACCTTCGCGATCCTGCGGGCCCGGGTTTCCTCCGTCTTGGCCTCACCGATCGGTTCAACGTAGCGCCGCTGGCTGCTGTAGTTGAGCGTCCCATAGAAGGCTTTCGCTTCCGGTTCTGTCTCGAGGGCTGCAGCAAGATCCTCCGGCACCTCCACCACACGCGGTTCCGTATCCACTTCGAGCCCGACCTCAACGGTGTCCCCGGCCGCAGCACCGGTCACCCCACGGTTCGCGGAGCTCACGCCCACCATGTACTTTCCACCCATCACCGCGATGCTGCTGCGATAACTCTGTCCATTGATGGTGACCACGACGGGCGGCCGCTTTCCGGCACCCAGTTCGTTGACCACTTCTTCGGGAATCTCAATGCCGGCCTTGTTGCCATCGCCAACGATGGTCGTCGTGAATTTCATGAAGCAAGTATGCCCCGGGGTCTGGTAGACGGGCACTGTCCCCGGGGATACGGTCGAAGGTACGGGCATTCCGGCACCGGCCAAGGAGAGAACCATGGACAATCAGGACATTCTGGAGCGGATTCAGTCGCTTGTGGACGAGGAACACCGCCTTCGCGACGCCTCCGAAGATGACGGCGACGACAACCGCGCCCGCCTTGCCCAACTGGAGGCCCAACTCGACCAGTGCTGGGACCTGCTCCGCCAACGCCGCGCCAAGAAGGACGCCGGAGAAAACCCTGACGACGCCGAAGCCCGCCCCATCAGTGAGGTGGAAGGCTATCGGCAGTAAGGCCTAGGCCCCTTCAAGCACCTGGCTGGTTGCCCACGCAACGTACTTGCCGGCATTCGCTACAGCGTCGGCGATATCAGGAACCCCGTCCTTGCGCTGCGCGACGTCAAGCAACTGCGCGGCCGCCACGATGCCGTGCTTGGCCAGGTCTTCCGGCGTGACCGTGATCCGGCCCGCGACCGCAACCACCGGAATGCCGTGCACGCTTGCGGCGTCGGCCAGCGCAATGGGCGCTTTGCCGGTCAGCGACTGTTCATCCATGGAGCCCTCGCCGGTGATCACCAGATCGGCCTCGCCAAGGTGCTTCGCCAACCCCGTCAATCCGGCGACGAGCGCGAACCCGCCTTCCAGCGCGGAATCAGTGAAAGCCAGGAACGACGCCGGGAACCCGCCCGCCGCTCCGGCTCCCGGCACGTTCACGTCACGGCCGGTGGTCTCCCGAAGGAGCGACGCCCAGTTGCGGAGGCCGGCGTCGAGCTTCTCAACGGCGTCCTCATCCGCGCCCTTCTGGGGACCAAAAACGTGAGCGGCGCCTTCGGGGCCGAACAGCGGGTTTTGGACGTCGACGGCGATGCGGAACTTCACGCTCGAAAGTCGCGGATCCAGCTCGGAGACATCCAGGGAAGCGACGTCGATCAGGGAACCACCGCCGAGTGGCACCAGGTTTCCGGCCGCATCAAGGGGTTTGAGCCCCAGGGCGCGCAAGGCTCCGCTGCCGCCGTCGGACATTGCCGAGCCACCCAAACCCAAGACGATTTCGGTGGCGCCGGCGTCGAGGGCTGCCGCCACGAGCTGGCCGCAGCCGTAGCTGTGGGCGCGCAACGAGTTCTCGGGAGTCGGCTCCATGTGGGCCAGGCCGGAAGCCTGCGCAGTCTCGATGACAGCAGTCGCCCCGCCAAAGGAGTTCTTGCTGATCGCCCACGAAGCCCCAACGGGCTTCAGGATGGGGCCGGTAACTGCGTTGTTTCGTTCTTCGTAGCCGGCAGCGATGGCGGCGTCGAGGGTGCCTTCACCGCCGTCGGCAACCGGAAACTGCGTGGTTACTGCGTCGGGGTAGACCCGGAGGGCTCCTTCGGCCATGGCTGACGCGGCTTCGGCGGCGGTCAGTGATCCCTTGAACTTGTCCGGGGCGATGAGGATGCGCATGGTGTCCATCTTGCCAGCTTAAGTGGGAAAGCGCTTGCCCAACTTCTTTGTGGCGAATTGGGACGCGGTTCAGTCGTTGAGCACCCTCAGCGGCTCCCCGTCGAGCCACGCTTTCACGTCCTCGAAAGCCCCGCCGTAGAACTGCCGGTAGCTTTCGTGGGTGACGTAGCCGATGTGCGGAGAAAGGACACTGCGTGGCGAATGCAGCAGGGCATGGCCGGCCGGGAGGGGTTCCTCGTCGAAGACGTCCAGCGCCGCACCACGGATCCAGCCTTCTTCCAAGGCCCGCATCAGCGCGGCTTCGTCAACCAAAGGACCACGCGCAGTGTTCACGAGCACACCTTCGGGCCCGAGGAGACGCAGTTCTTCCTCCCCCACAATTCCCTCGGTCCGTTCGGACAACCGCACATGCAGGGTCACCACATCAGACTCCCGGAACAACTCCTCCTTGCTCACCCCGCGAGCGCCAACAGCCTTGGCCGCCTCCTCCGTGAGGTTCTGGCTCCAGGCAAGGACCTCCATGCCGAACGCCTTCGCGTACCGCGCAATTCGGGTGCCGATTTTGCCGAGGCCCACAATTCCCAGCGTCTTGCCTTCGAGCTCAAACCCGACGGCGGTCTGCCAACCGCCTGCCCGCAGTGAGGTCTCCTCGGCAACAAGATTGCGGGCGAAGGCCAGCAGCAAAGCCCACGTCAGTTCCGGTGCCGCAGCCGGCGATCCTCCGGTTCCGCACACAGTGATGCCGCGTTCGGAAGCGGTGTCCATGTCGATGGCCGCGTTGTTCATGCCTGTGGTCACCAGGAGCTTGAGATTAGGTAGCGCCTCCAGGACGTGACCCGGGAAACGGGTGCGTTCCCGCATGGCAACCACAATGTCGAACGGCGCGAGCGCCGCCACCGCTTGCTCTTCCGAGACAAAGGGTGCGCTGAAGACGGTGACCTTCACGTCGTCGTCGAGCAGTGACTCCCAGGGCGCGTAGTCACTGGAAACCTGCTGATAGTCGTCAAGGATGGCCAAGCGGAACCGGGTCACGTCAATCTCCTCGCGGCGGCTAGTGATACAGACACCATCTCACGTCGCGAAAGCCTCGCATCCTGGAGGCAAAGATTCTAACGTTGTAAAGATGAGTCTGACCGCTGATGAAGGAGTTGCCTTGCCTGTGCCCGAGAAGACCCCGGCCGCCACCCCCAAGCCCGAACATCCCCGTCCCCAACTCGTCCGTGACAACTGGCTGAACCTCAACGGCACCTGGGGATTTGAAATCGACGCCGGTGACTCGGGTTTGGAGCGCGGCCTCCGCACGCGCGAACTCGCTGACGAAATCCTGGTTCCCTTTGCCCCGGAATCCGAATTGTCCGGAATCGGACACGTCGATTTCATGGAGGCCGTCTGGTACCGGCGGACTGTTGCGATCCCGGAGGAATGGGTTGGCCAGAAGGTCCTGTTGCATTTCGGGGCAGTGGATCACGATGCCACCGTCTGGGTGAACGGCATCGAAGTAGCCCGCCACCGTGGCGGATTTACTCCGTTCACTGCGGATCTGGATGGCGTTGCCGAGCCCGGAACGGAAGCCGTGATCGTCGTCCGTGCCCGTGACTCCCGGCACGAGATGCAGGCACGGGGCAAGCAGGCCACCTGGTACAACAACACGCACTGCCAATACACGCGAACCACGGGAATCTGGCAAACGGTGTGGATGGAAGCCGTGCCCGAGGTTCACATCAAGCGCCTCCGCATGACCCCGAACCTGGCGGACTCCAGTTTGACCATCGAGGTCCCCCTGAGCCGGAACCGCAAGGGGCACACAGTGTCAGCCGTCCTTTCCGGTGAAGGGGTCACGACAATCGAGGCCCACACCAGGGCCGACCTGGACCTCGCACCTTCCCTCCAGCTCCGGATTCCGGAAGAGTCCCTCCGTCCCTGGTCCGTAGAGGATCCCTTCCTTTATGACCTCACAGTGATCCTGAACGACGCTGACGGCACGGTCGTGGACAAGGTCAGCAGCTACAGCGCCATCAGGTCGGTGGCACTGGATGGCAAGGTAGTCCGCATCAACGGTAAGCCCGTCTTCCAGCGGCTGATTCTGGATCAGGGCTACTGGCCTGAATCCCTCATGACCTCCCCTGACGACGCCGCCTTGATCAAGGACATCGAGTTGTCCATGGCCGCCGGTTTCAACGGCGCCCGCCTTCACGAGAAGGTGTTCGAGGAGCGGTTCCTCTATCACGCGGACCGAATGGGCTATCTGGTGTGGGGTGAGTTCGGGGATTGGGGCGTGTCCGGCGGCGGAACCGTCGGCCACAACCAGAAGCCCACGGCCAGCTTCGTGGCCCAGTGGCTCGAAGTGCTGCAGCGCGACTTCAACCACCCGTCCATTATCGGTTGGTGCCCGCTCAACGAGACGCACCAGCTGCTGCATGACCGGATCACGGTCCTGGACGACGTCACCCAGGCGATGTTCCTTGCCACCAAGTTGGCGGATCCCACCAGGCCCGTGATCGATGCTTCCGGCTATTCGCACCGCATCCGGGAGACGGACATCTACGATTCCCACTCCTACGAGCAGGATCCGGAGAAATTCCGCCTTGAGCAGCAGGGTCTCGCGGAAGGAAAACCTTTCCAGAACCGGACACCGCAGGGCGAGGACTACTCGGTGGCCTACGCCGGCCAGCCATACTTCGTATCTGAATTCGGCGGAATCTGGTGGAACGAGGTTGAGGCACGCCAGGCCGCCGAAGAAGCGGGATCGGACGTCGCCTCGTCGTGGGGCTACGGCCAGCGGGTAGCCAGCGAGGAAGAGTTCTACGCCCGATTCGACGGCCTGTGCGGCGTCCTGCTGGATAACCCGGACATGTTCGGGTACTGCTACACGCAATTGACGGATGTTTTCCAGGAGAAGAACGGCATCTTCACCTTTGACCGCGGCAACAAGTTCGACCTCGAGCGCATCCGCGCCAGCCAGGCTCGTCCGGCAGCCATCGAGCAGCAGGACTGACCTTTGGGCTTAAGCACCTCAGGCGGGATGCCCGACGGCGGTACGTACCGCCGTCGGGCATCCCGCCGTGGTAGTGGGTAGCGTCCTAACCGGCGGCAGGAACCTCGGGACCCGTCGGCCAGCGGAGCAGGGCCGCAACAGGTACGCGCTCGGGCAGTGCGCCGGAGGGGACCAGTTCAACCTGCGCGTCGGTCAACGCCGCGGCGCGGAGAAGTGCAACAGGAGCCGGGACCTTGCCCACAACGTCGGCGTTTAATGACTCCCCCTCGGACGCCGCCACCCATGGTTCTGCACTCAGGGCGAGCAAATGGTGATCGGCGAGCGAACCGGCGTCGAGTATCAATACGTCAACTTGGGCCTGCTGGAGGGCATGAACCACGGCACCGATCCCTGTGGCGGACTGCGGATTCGCTTGCCCTTCCTGTTCCGCGAGTCGGTCCATCAGGTTCTGCTGCTCCACCGCCCATTGCCGGGCTACGAGGGAATTGACCTCGTCGTCGAACTTCTGACGGTCCGACCCCGCGGCCAAGGTGTGCGCATCGATGGTGCTCAGGACGGCTTTGCTCTCCTCGGAGAGTTGATCCTCCACCAACTGTCGTGCCCTGATGTCGCCCGAAAGAACCACGAGCTTGGCTTGGTGTTCCCTTACCAGCTGGTCGACTTCCTGGGCTACTTGGTCTGCATTCCGGCGCCACACCTGCTCCGTATGGCGCTGGTACCTCGCTTGGGACCAGCCGCCCACGCGAACCTTGTTGATGGAGTCGTCGTCACCTTGGACGTGTTGGCTTTCCTCCACGTCAGGCGCTCCGGCGCGGTAGAGGCGGATTTCAGCTTCGTCGCGGCTGGCTTCGACCACAACGTAGGCGAACCCGCCGGGCTGGTGCTTCAGCAAAGGCATGAGGTTGGGAACCTCGTCCTTCGAGATGATCTCCTGCCCCACCAAGGCACCGGGCAGCAGCTCATTGAGCACCACTTCTCCTTGGCGAACCAAAACGAACCGGCTGATGGGGGCGGGCTCTCCTTTAGCAGGCTGGATGGCACCGTCCATGGCGTCCAGGTCCTCCTTGGATGCCCCCTGCCCCTCAAGTGCGGTGCGGACGTTGTCCGGCTGTACGTCCGTTGTCTCGAGGCCATCCACCGTGCCCGTGCTTGCGTCGACGTACGCCGAGCACCAGGGTCCCGGCTGACGGTAGAGATCGGCAAAGTTAGCTAAGCGCTCAGTCATACGACTGGCTCCTTCCGATGGGATGTTGGTGCTAGCGGTTTACCAGCTTGAAGAATGTGCTGTCTTCGCCGCTGGCTTTCTTTGCCTGGTAGAGAAAGGCGAGTTTGCTCTCATCGAACTTCTCGAACCATTCGTCCCAGCTGATGTGCTCCAGGGTGTCCTGGCCGGCGCCGCCCGGGAAGTCGATGCGCAGGATGCCTACGTCATCCTTGTCTCCGGTCTTTTTCACGCTGGCTGGCTTGCCCTTGTTGCTTTCCACCCACTTGCGGATTTCGTCGTGGTCGGTGGTGGTGTGTGATTCCGAGGCCATGTCCATTCCTTCCATCCGGTCCTTCGACACTATCCCCGGAGGACCCAAAATAGAAAGGGTACTGAGTATTTAGCTCAGACCCACTGCCCACGGCGCACGAGCACATCCTTGAGCAGGTCGAGCCGGTCGGACACAAGGCCATCCACGCCCAGGTCCAACAGGCGATCCATCTCGGAAGGATCATTGATGGTCCAGACGTGGACCTGCAATCCAAGCCGGTGCGCACGGCGGACGAAGCCGGGGGTCACAACAGGAAACCTGCCGTAGCGGGCCGGGACTTGGAAAGCGTCGACGCCGGCAAGGAGCTTTCGCGCGAGGGGCACCGGAAGGATCGGGCCAAGGAGCGCGAAAAGGGCAGTCAGGGAGCTGCCGGCCGACGTCGCGACCCTGCGGCTGAGCCGTTTCAAGACCGCCCGTCGCCGGAAATCGGAAAAGCTCGTGACCAGCACCCGCCCGTGGATACCGTGCTTTTCGATGGCTTCCGCCATGGGACCCACGGAGTTCCAGTCCTTCACGTCCAGGTTCAAACGGGCGTCCGGGAAGGCCGCCACGAGTTGATCAAACGTTGGAACAGGCTCGACGCCACCGATCCGCGCGCGGGCGACCTCCGCCCCGGACAACTCCGCGATCCGACCACGGGAATCAGTCACCCGGTCCAGGCTCGAATCGTGGAACACCAGAAGCACGCCATCCGAGGTGGTGTGGACGTCCGTCTCAAGATGGACGGTGCCCAGGTCCACCGCGGCACGGAATGCAGCCAGGGAATTCTCCAGTCCATCCGCGGAGAACCCGCGATGCGCGAACGCCAGAGGGCCCACTGAGCCGTCCTTGCGGAGGAAA
Source organism: Paenarthrobacter sp. NPDC089322 (assembly GCF_040684895.1). Lineage (NCBI taxonomy): Bacteria > Bacillati > Actinomycetota > Actinomycetes > Micrococcales > Micrococcaceae > Paenarthrobacter > Paenarthrobacter sp. NPDC089322. The sequence goes on along the minus strand of NZ_JBFBGW010000017.1, from coordinate 24,172 downwards.
TAGGGCAGCAGCGTCACATCCGTAGCGTAGCCCAGTGCGGCCGGGGACTACGCCTGATCCCGCGAAAGGGGCGCCGGTTCCTGCGGGACGATCGCCACGCCGTCGCTGACGTGCACCAGCGTGCGGCCGCGACCGCCGTCGAGCTCCACCCAAACTGACGTGGCGTCACCAGTGACGGCGTCCACGACGCCAGCCGATTCAAAACCCGGCGTGAGGGTGACATTCACGCGGTCGCCGCGACGCAGTGAGCGCCAGTGGTGATCCGGTTCGATGCGCCGAAGCGGCGCGGTGCTGAAGTCGTTGATCCGACGCTTGGCCACAATTCCCCCTACAAATTCGGTGCTAACAGATACACGGTGCAAACGGGTCCGTGGCTCGAAGCCTACGGGCGGAAGTTGAACGCCGGTTGTATTGAAACTGGGAAGTGGGTGACAGCTGGCCGTCGCATGGGATCCGGGCTGCGAGACTTGGGGAATGAGTGTTTTGATTGCCGGATGCGGCGACCTGGGGACTGAAGCCGGACTCCGCTTCGCAGCGGCTGGCCACGAGGTGATCGGGCTGCGTCGCTCCCCCGAAAAGCTTCCCGCCCCCATCCATGGTGTCTACGCGGACTTAGCCGCAGGCATCCCCGAGGTTCCGGCCGCCGTGGACATTGTGGTGGTCTCGGTGGCCGCGGACACCTCCACCGAGGAGGCCTACCGCGCTGCCTACCTGGACGGCTTGCGCAATGTGCTCGATGCCTTGGAGCGGGATTCCGTGAAACCCAGCCGGATTCTCTTTGTCTCCTCCACCGCCGTTTACGCGGATTCGGACGGAGCCACCGTGGACGAGACAACGCCCACGGAGCCCACGCGGTTCAGTGGAAAGGTCCTGCTGGAGGCCGAGAACATGCTGTTCAACCGGGTGCAGGGAAGCGAGGCCATCTCGCTGCGATTGGGCGGAATCTACGGCCCTGGACGCACCCGGCTGATCGATCAGGTCCGCTCCGGCCAAGCTGTCATCCCGGCGAAACCCCGCCACACCAACCGTGTGCACCGGGATGACGCAGCGGCCATGATCGTACATCTCACCACCATGGCTCAGCGGCCGGAGCCCGTTTACCTCGGCGTGGATGACGACCCCGCCGAAATGGGCGATGTCATGCGGTTCCTCGCAGCGGAAATGCACTGTCCGGTGCCACCCACCGCCCCCGAAATCAACCGAGGTCCCGGCGACAAGCGTTGCTCCAACCAGCGGTTGCGGTCCACGGGCTTCGAGCTGACCTACCCCACTTACATGGAGGGCTACCGGGCGATCCTCGCCGGCCAGGGGGTCAGGCACCCGTAGCGGCTGATCTGCTCAGACGGGCTGCTCGGTCAGTTTGGCTTCGAGGATCTGGGCCACCCCGTCGTCGTCGAAATGGGGCGCCTGCTGCCCGGCCGCGATGATCGCTTCGGGGTGGCCGCTCGCCATGGCGTAGCCGTGGCCGGCCCAACGGAGCATCTCGATGTCGTTGGGCATGTCTCCGAAGGCCACGACGTCAGCGGCTTCGATACCCAGGGACTCAGCGTACTTGGCGAGCGTGACCGCTTTGTTGATGCCCGGAACGGACATCTCCAGCATCGCCGTCCTTGGGGCTGAATGGGTGGTGGCAACGAGGTGCGCGACGGCAGGTTGAACTTCGGCCAGGAACTCGTCCGGCGTGCCTTTGCGGGTGATCGCCAGGAACTTCACGACGGCGTCTTCCGCAGTAAGTGTCTGGTCCAGCGGTGCAGGGCGGAACTCGGCGAGCAACTCGCTGGTCTCGTTCTCGATGAAGCCAGGCTCAAGGTGGAATCCGGTGAGTGTCTCAGCCGCGAACAGGGCATCAGGCCGGATGGACTTGATGATGCGTCGGGCTTCAAACAAGGACTCGATATCCAAAACCGTGGAGGACAACGGCTTCTCAGTGGCCAGGTCCCACACCACGGCACCATTGGAGCAAATCACGATGCCGCTGTGGCCCAGCTGCTCTTGAAGCGGGTACAACCACCGGGGCGGACGGCCGGTGACAAACACAAGCTCGACTCCTGCGTCGCGGCACGACTGGAATGCCTTGATGGTCCGGTCACTGATCTTGCCATCATGACCGAGGATGGTGCCGTCAATATCGCTTGCTACGAGCCGCATCATGTCAGTCTACGTGGCCCATCAGTTCGCCCGAGCCGCCGCTAGCGCTCAAACATGCCCGTGATGACTGCCCGTGCAAGCGTGTGTTGGGGAAGGAGTCCCGCAAGTATGCCGGCCTCGGCATTCTTCGCGATGCCAAGGTCCTCCACATCCAAGGCATGGACTGCCACCATATACCGATGCGGTCCGTGCCCTCTCGGAGCAGCTGCCCCAAGGTAGCCGACCCGGCCGCCGTCGTTCTTCAACTGGAAGGCGCTCCCGGGCAGAAGGCGACCGTCCGCCCTTCCCGCATCAGCCGGCAGCGTTCTTGCCGCTGCAGGAATATTGACCACGGCCCAATGCCAGAAGCCGCCGGGATCGGGCGCATCCGGGTCCAGCATCGTGACAGCAAAACTGCGTGTGCCGTCTGGAACCCCCTTCCAGCTCAGCTCGGGCGAGATGTCCTTGCCGCCTGCGCCGAAGATTCCGCTCCGCTGATCCGGGGCCAACGTTTCCCCGTCCCGGAAGGACTCGCTGGTGACTTCAAACGAAGGCATTGGCGGGCCGTAGGGATCCTGGGCGTTCATTGCATCCTCCGATACGTCAGTCAGGCGGGTCGTCCGCTGGCCGCTCCGTGATTGAGTTCGGCCCTCGTGGGCGGGTTGGCACCCGCCCTGGAAACTGTGACCGCGGCAGCACGCGTTGCGTGGTCCATGATTGCCGCAAGGGTTTCCGCGGGCATGGCCCGCAGAGCTGCCCGGTTCTGCGCACCATCCAGCCCGCGGTCAACGATGGCGGACAGCAGGCCGGCCATGAAGGAGTCCCCCGCGCCGACAGTGTCCACCACGGTCACGGACGGAGCCGGAACCTGCGTCTCTCCCGCCGCCGTGATCCCCCAGGGACCTCTTGCACCGCGGGTCACCACCACCACCGCCGGCCCCTCGTTGCCGCCAAGGGACAACCAGCGCCGTGCAGATGCCAGCGGGTCAACACCGGGATAGAGCCACTCGAGGTCCTCGTCGGAGGCCTTCACGACATCGGACAGCACCACGAAACGCTCCACCTGCCGCTGCGCATATTCCCGATCGGTAATGATGGTGGGCCGGCAGTTGGGGTCAAAGCTGATAGTGCTGCTCGGGTGGGCATGTTCGACGGCGGCAAGCACCGCCGCGGCGCCCGGCTCCAACGCTGTGGCAATCGAACCCGTGTGCAGCAGGGTAGCCCCCTGCAGCATGAGCGGCAGCCGCTCCCGAAGATTCGGCAATTCCCAAGCGAGGTCGAACGAGTAGGTGGCGGCGCCTTCGTCGTCGATCAACGCGGTGGCCACGCTGGTGGGTTGCCCGTCAGGCGGAATCGGCACCATCACCGAGCTTGAGCGGAGGTGTGCTGCAACAGCATCGCCATAAGCGTCCTGGCCGTAGCGGCCGATGAACTGTACCGGATGGTCAAGGCGCGCCAAGCCGACCGCTACATTGAGCGGACTGCCGCCAACGTGTGCCTCGATCCCGCTCGGGCGTTGCACGACGTCCACCAAGGCTTCACCAATCACAGTCAGCATGGGACAACTCTGCCAGAGGATGGAGCCGATTAGGAGAGGAGTCGCTGCACCAGCTCGCGGCACTTTTTGTAGGCCACGGCCTTGGGGTCGATGAGGTCGAAATGGTCACCGGGGACCCGCAGCAACTGGGCGGCTCCCCCTGATGCCGTGCTCGCGGCGACGTAGGCCTCCGACTGGCTCGCCGGAACATCTTCATCTTCAGTGGCGTGCACGGCGAAGACCGGGACATCCAGGGGCAAGGACGTCATGGGGTCTGCATATTTATGCCGCTTGGGGTATCTGGCCGAGTCGCCACCCATGAGGTTGCATACGGCGCCGTTGCTGAGGTTCAAGCGCTCTGCCGCCGCAAGGTTCAACAGACCGGACTGGCTCACGACTCCGGTCAGGTGCACAGCGTTTTCCTCCGGTCCGCGCACCAGCTGCCGATCGGCGTCGGGCGTTCCGATGGACGACAGGCGCTGTCTGCCTGCCGCCCACACAGCCAAGTGGCCGCCGGCCGAGTGGCCCAGGGCCACAACCTTGCCCAGCTTGAGGTCGTGGTTGTCCGCAATCGCGGCGAGGTGGTCGATTCCGGCAAGGATGTCTTCGAAAGTATGGGGCCAACCGCCACCGTTGCCGGCCCGTCGGTATTCAAGGTTCCAGGCAGTGATTCCGTGCGCCGCAAGGTCCCGGGCAAGGGGCTCGCCCAGCTCGGCACCGTACTGCGAGCGCCAATAGCCGCCGTGGATCACCACTGCGACGCCGGCCTTGAGCGCTGACGCACCACGATGGTTTCCGTTGTTCGGTTCAGGTATGAAGAGTTCGCCCCACTGACTGGGGTGTTCGCCGTAGCTGTACTTGTGCCGCAACATTGCGCCCTCCTTTGTACCGAGCCTATCGCGAGGATTCGCAACTTTGGGAAGGGGCACCCCGACGACGGGTGGCCGGTTCAGTGTCGGACCCGCCCCGTAAGCTGGGGGCATGGCAAGCAATTGGGACAGATTGGACCCGGACCAGCGCGCGGCTGTCCAGGCAAACGTGGAGCTTTATGAGCGTGTGCGCCCTGCTTTGAAGCGGGTTACCCGGGATGTCCTGCTGACGTTGCGGGATATGTTGAACGATGCTGAAGTGACCCCTCTGTTTGTCACCGGTCGCACCAAAACGGTGGAGTCGTTCCGCGAAAAGATCTCCCGCACGGATGATCCTTTGGAACCGGGCGGCCCCCGCGTCCTCAAATTCCCTGACCCGTTCCGCACTTTGAACGACATGGTGGGTATCCGCGTCATCACCAAGTTGCCTGCCGAAAATGCCGCCGTTGCCAACATCATCAAGCGTCAGCGCCAGCTCTTTGATTGCCGGGGAGACCGTGAGAAGGACATCGGCTCCATCGAGTCCGGAACGTACGGGTACTCCAGCCGGCACCTCATCCTGCGCACCATCCAAAATGAGACCGTCAAGGAGTACCAACAAGTCTTCAATCCGGACCTCCCGGCCAACGGCAGCTACTTCTTTGAGTGCCAGATCCGCACCGTTTTTGCACACGCGTGGAGCGAAATCGAGCACGATATCCGGTTCAAGGCGGAGGATCCCCGCGCATGGACCCCGCATTTCGACCGCCAATTCACGGCCACGGCCGCCATGTTGGAAACCGTGGAGAGCGCATTCGCGGACCTCCACGAGCGGTACGAGGAAGTGCGGAGCTACTGGGACCTCGAGGGCGAGGGCGCTTCACCGCTGACACCCAACCGTGTTCGCGACGTCTGGCGTACACTGCTGCCCCACGTTGACCGTAAAGTTGATGACGACTGGGGATGGGCTGCCGAACTCCTTGCAGCCCACGGACTCACCAAGACCGTGGAACTCGCAGGACTTCTCAGCGCCAACCGGATCACCGAGGTCCGCAAGGCCCTGGACCACCGCTACTCCCCCGGACCGGACCGCCTTCTGGATGACCTCCTGTTGTGGCAGTACGGAACCGAACACATTGATCTCACCGCTGAGGCGCCCGACGTCGTTCCGCACCCGCGGCGCGACAGCCTCCTGCGGCGTCTGAAGCAGATTGAGCGCTACCGCCAGACTGCACTGTAAGAAACCAATAAGGACCCATGACACCCGAGCAACTCATGTCACTGCGGGCGACCTTCCGTTCGCCCCGCCGCCTGCTCACGGAATCCCTCGCGGGTTTGGTGGTGGCACTGGCACTCATTCCCGAGGCCATTGCCTTCTCAGTCATAGCGGGTGTGGATCCGCGGATCGGGTTGTTCGCTTCGTTCACCATGGGCGTGGTGACGGCCATTGTTGGCGGCCGTCCTGCCATGATCTCCGCCGCGACGGGGGCCGTGGCCCTGGTCATCGCTCCCGTGATGAGGGAACACGGGCTCGACTACCTCATCGCGACCATCATCCTGGCGGGTGTCTTCCAGATCATCCTCGCGGCCCTCGGAGTCACCCGGCTCATGAGGTTCATTCCCCGGTCCGTGATGATCGGCTTCGTCAACGCCCTGGCCATCCTGGTGTTCATGTCCCAGATGCCGGAGCTCTTCAATGTTCCGTGGATGGTCTATCCGATCGTGGCTGTGGGCTTGGTGATCGTGTTCCTGTTGCCTCGGCTGACCAAGGCCGTTCCGGCGCCCTTGGTAGCGATTGTGCTCATCACGCTCGTCACGGTGTTCGGCGGGATTGACGTTCCAACTGTGAGTGACAAGGGTGAGCTTCCGGACAGCCTGCCCGGCTTCTTCCTGCCGAATGTTCCCCTGACCCTGGAAACGTTCCAGATCATTGCACCCTTCTCGCTCTCCATGGCCTTGGTTGGCCTGCTCGAATCGCTCATGACGGCCAAGCTGGTGGACGACATCACGGACACGCGTTCGAACAAGACCCGGGTGTCGTGGGGCCAAGGTGCGGCCAACATTGTCACAGGTTTCCTTGGCGGACTGGGTGGCTGCGCGGTGATCGGCCAGACGATGATCAACGTCAAGGGTTCCGGTGCCCGCACCCGTCTCTCGACTCTCCTGGCCGGCGTGTTCCTGTTGGTACTGGTTGTGGTCCTTGGCGATGTCGTGGGGATGATCCCCATGGCTGCGTTGGTGGCTGTGATGATCTTTGTTTCCCTGATTACTTTCGACTGGCATTCCATCCGCCCCTCAACGCTGAAGCGGCTGCCAAAGTCGGAGACCGCCGTCATGCTTGTCACTGTTGCCGCAGTAGTGGCAACGCACAATCTTGCGGTGGGTGTCGGCGTCGGGGTTTTGACGGCGATGGTGCTGTTCGCGCGGCGGGTGGCCCACTTCGCCACGGTGGAGCGGACGGAGCTGGAACTCAACGGCGAAACCGTGGCCACCTACAGGGTGGATGGCGAGCTCTTCTTTGCTTCCTCCAACGACCTGTACACGCAGTTCGAGTACGCGAAGGATTCCTCGGAAGGCGTAGATCGGGTGGTCATCGACCTTCATTCATCGCATTTGTGGGATGCGTCCACCATCGCGGTGCTGGATTCAGTGACGGAGAAGTACCGGAATCACGGCCGGGAAGTGGAGTTCATTGGTCTCAATGAGGCCAGCATCCGCATGCGCGAACGACTCGCGGGAAAGCTGAACGGCTAACCCAAGTAGGTCGCAATAGTGCGCGTTTTGGACGTCCATAACGCGCACAAATGCGACCTAGTTGGGAGGCACACCCCGGCTGGCATACCTAGTCCAACGTGGTCCCACGCCGGTGCAGCTTCCACGGCGCGGGCACGCGCACACCTTCGGGTGGAGCGCTGCCCGCCAGCCGGTCCAGCAGCATTCGGACCACTTGTTCGAAGATCGGCTCCGGCCCAACTGTCGTGAGCGGGGGATCATAGTTCTGGCCCTCGGTGGAATTGCCAACGCCGACAATCTGGATGTCCTCCGGCACGCGCAGGCCCAAACGGTAGGCGGCCCGGATGGCTTGCAAGGCTTCCATGTCATCAGTCGCGAAGATAGCGGTGGGCCGGTCCGGTAACTGCAACAGCTGCAAGGCCGACCGGTACGCAATGTCCGGGCGATGTCCCGAGGTACGGACGAGTGTTTCTTCCAAAGGGATCCCTGCCTTTTCGAGGCCGGCAGCATAGGCAGCAAACCGGCTCTTGGGCCGACCGGCAGGTTCTGCGCGGCGGATACAGGCGATCCTGCGATGGGATGCGGTAAGGAAAGCCATGCACTCCTGAAGCCCGGCGTCCTGTTCAGGTGCCAGGACGTCGAACCCTCCCGGCTTCATGGTTCCCGAGATGACCACTTGCGCCACGCCGCGGCGTGCGAGTTCCGTGATCGTCCGGTCTTCAGACCTGGCCTCCGGGAAGTAGCCAATGATGACGCCGTCCGCCCCTCCGGACATCATGAACTTCCGCCAGTCTTCGCCGAGCAGTATCACCGGCTGGTAGCCATGCTGCGGAAGGATCCGTGCCGCTGCCGTTGCCAGCGCGCGGTCCCACGGCCACTCAAGGTCGCCGATGGCGACAGCCACCACGTCGGTCTTTCCGCGGCGCATCCCCCGGGCGGCCTGGTTGGGAACGTACCCCAGCTCCTTCACGGCAGCCAGGACGCGGTCCTGCGTGGGTTGGCTGATCCGGGTTGTTCCTCCGAGACGTCCGGAGAGCACATAGGACACCGTTGCCAGTGAAACGTCTGCGGCGTTGGCCACGTCCCGGATGGTGGGCTTGTTTCCTTTGCTCACGTGGGCTCCTGCTGGACGGCAATTTCTTGAACTCTATCTCCAAGGATCGGGATGCCCTTGACGCCCTTCTTTGTGAACGCTAACAATGACGGGACCGCCAAACAACGACTTGTGGAAAGATCAGCTGATGAAGAACTGGGCAGGAAACCTCGAGTACGCGTCCGCAGAAGTACAGCGCCCTGAAACCGTCGGCGCGCTACAGGAGTTGGTCTCCAGGGCCTCGCAGGTCAAGGCGCTCGGCTCACGTCATTCGTTCAATACGGTTGCTGACACTGAGGGAACCCACGTCCTGCTCGACGGATTGCCGCAAGAGATCGTCCTTGACACGGCCAAAGGGACCGTCAAAGTCAGCGGAGGCATCAGCTACGGCGCTCTGTGCCGAGCCTTGGAAGAGAAGGGTTACGCCATCCACAACCTCGCGTCCCTGCCGCACATCTCCGTCGCCGGTGCGATCCAGACCGGCACCCACGGCAGTGGAGTCAACAATCCTTCCTTGGCTGCCGCCGTCGTGAGTATTGACTTGGTACGCGCTTCAGGTGAGCTCGTCACGCTCACCAAGGACGACGACGAATTCCTCGCCAGCGTGGTGGGCGTGGGTGTGCTGGGAATCGTCACCGGCCTGGAGTTGACCGTCCAGCCGAGCTACCAGATGAGGCAACGCGTACTGACGGGCCTGCCGTGGGAGCGTGCCCTGGCCTCGTTCCAGGAGATCGCGTCGAGCGCTTACAGCGTCAGCTTCTTCACCGACTACACGGGCGATGCCATTCCCCAGGTTTGGCTGAAGGCCCTGGACAGCGAAGCCGCGCTGCCGGACCTTTTCGGGACAACGGCTGCGAGCATCGCCATGCACCCCCTGCCCGGCATGTCCGCGGAGAACTGCACCGGGCAATTGGACGAGCCCGGAAAATGGCTGGACAGGCTGCCACATTTCCGGCACGAATTCACGCCGAGCAACGGCGAGGAACTGCAAAGCGAATTCCTGCTCCCCCTGCTGGATGCACCGGCCGCGTTGCAGGCCGTCCGTCGCCTCGCGGACAAGATCGCGCCGTTGCTGTTCATCTCGGAGATCCGCACGGTGGCCGCCGACGATTATTGGCTCAGCCCGTTCTACCAGCAGCAGAGCGTGGCGCTGCACTTCACATGGAAGCCGCTACAGGCCGAGGTGGAAGCTGTGCTCCCGGAGCTTGAAGCGGCGCTGAAGCCGTTCAACGCGCGTCCTCACTGGGGGAAGCTATTCACGCCCGGCCTCTACGACTTCATTGCGTTGTATCCGCGGTTCGAGGACTTCCGGGAGCTGGTGCAGCGCCGCGACCCCACGGGCAAGTTCCGTAACGCCCTGCTGGACAACATACTGGGCGTTACGGTTGCTGCGGACAGTTAGGGGACGTTAGGGCTCGACGGCGGCGGGTAACCGTGCTACTCGATATGCGCCAGCACGGCGCCCGCCGCAACTACTCCCCCTGGCCCCGAAAGAACGTGGGAAAGCGTTCCGGTCCGGTGGGCGGGAACCTGGGTTTCCATCTTCATGGCCTCGAGCACCACCAAGGGGTCACCTTCGGACACTTCAACACCCGGTTCCACGAGCCACTTCACCACTGTCCCGGCCATGCTGGACACAAGCGCGGACTCGGCGGGCGAATCTCCATCCGGAGCAGGCACTGTCACGTCTGAAACGGCCGGGACGCGCTGCCCTGAGCGCGCCCAGGCATCGAGGAGGTCCGCCGGAAGTCCCACTGCCAGCCGCTTGCCGTCGACGTCCACGGAGATCGTGCGGCGTTCGCCAGTGGGCGCAACCGGGTTGTACTCGGGATCCACGGGAATCCGGTCAGCGAACTCCGTTTCAATCCAGCGGGTGTGAACTCGCAGCTCGGAAGCAGACGCGAAGTCCTCGGACTCGAGCACGGCCCGGTGGAACGGCAGGACTGTGGCAAAACCGGTGATCCTGAATTCGGCAAGGGCCCGGCGTGCGCGCCGCAAGGCCTGCTGCCGGTTCGCTCCGGTGACGATCAACTTCGCCAGCAGGGAGTCGAACTGCGGCGCCACGACAGAGCCCTGCCTTACGCCCGTATCAACGCGGATTCCAGGCCCGGTTGGCGCTTCAAAGGAGATCACAGTGCCCGGAGAGGGCAGGAATCCGCGGCCAACATCCTCGGCGTTAATGCGGAATTCGAAGGAGTGGCCACGAGGAACCGGGTCTTCGGAAATACTCAAGGGCAGCCCGGCAGCAATACGGAACTGCTCCTGCACGAGATCCACTCCCGCGGTTTCTTCGGTAATCGGGTGTTCCACCTGAAGGCGTGTGTTGACCTCCAGAAAGGCCACGGCACCGGTGGCGGAGACCAGGAATTCCACGGTTCCTGCGCCGTAGTAGCCGGCCTCACGAATGATCGCCTTGGCAGCTGTGTAGATTTGTTGCCGCTGTGAGTCACTGAGGAAAGGCGCCGGGGCTTCTTCCACAAGCTTCTGGTGTCGGCGCTGGAGCGAGCAGTCGCGCGTTCCCACCACCACGATGCTGCCGTGCTTGTCGGCAATGATTTGAGCTTCAACGTGCCGGGGGCGGTCCAGGTACTGCTCCACGAAGCACTCGCCACGGCCAAAAGCCACCACGGCCTCACGGACGGCGGAGTCGAAGGCTTCCTCCACTTCTGCGAGTTCCCTTACGACTTTGAGCCCGCGGCCACCTCCGCCGAAGGCTGCCTTGATGGCGACCGGGAGTCCGTGCTGCTCGGCAAATTCCCGCGCCTCGGCAGCGGAAGAAACCGGCCCGTCACTGCCCGCAACCAACGGTGCGCCGGCTCGTACGGCGATCTCACGCGCCGTGATCTTGTTACCCAACTGGCGGATCGACTCCGGCGAGGGCCCGATCCACTCAAGTCCGGCGTCGAGGACCGCTTGGGCGAAATCCGCGTTCTCGGACAGAAAACCGTAGCCAGGGTGAACGGCGTCGGCACCGGACCGGGCGGCAATGCCTAGTAATTTTTCAATGTTCAGATAGGTGTCTGCGGGACTGTTCCCGCCCAGGCTGAAGGCTTCATCAGCGGCAGCAACATGCATGGCGTCGGCATCGACGTCCGCATATACGGCAACCGATGCAATACCTGCATCGTCACAGGCTTGGGCGACCCGGACGGCGATTTCGCCGCGGTTCGCAATCAGGACCTTGCGCATCAAATACTCACTTCTTAGGGGTCTTGGTGAAATCCGGCGAATCAGGGACGAACCGGAAGCGGATCCGGCCGCCGATGGGGACCTGCGCGGCGAGGTCCAAGTGCTCATCGCGTACCACGCCAATCACCGGGTAACCGCCGGTAATGGGGTGGTCGGCCAGGAAAAGAACAGGCAATCCGGCAGGTGGAATCTGGAGTGCGCCTGCCATGGTGCCCTCGCTGGGGAGCTCACCTTCGCGCGTGCGCTGGAGCGGCGTGCCATCAAGCCGCATGCCCACCCGGTTGGACTGGGGAGTCACAACCCATTCCTGTGCGGTGAGGGAATCCAAGGCAGACTGGTCAAACCAGTCGGCGCGGGGCCCTGGGACGACGTCAAGCACAGTAACGCCTTCCCGCGGGAACTCCGGCTGAAGTTCTGGATCCCCGACGGCAGTGGAAGCCGTGGCATTGCCGACCGGCAGGACCTGGTTCGCAGCCAACGGCGCTGGCCCGATCCCGGACATGGTGTCTGCAGACCGGCTTCCGAGGACCGCGGGGACGTCAGCACCGCCTCGGATTGCCAGGTAGCTGCGGAACCCCGCCTCCGGGGCACCCATGGTGAGGACTTCGCCGTCGAGCAGTGCGAAAGGCGCCGCCATCGGAACGGTTCGCTGAGCGTGCACTTGCCTGTCGTCGGTCCCGTTGGATTCGGCCCACGACGGCGGCTGGATGGTTAGCGCTGACGGCGCACCAGTCACAGCAATCACCTGGTCACCGACGGCTTCCACCTTGAGCCCGCCACCGACGGTTTCGATGACTGCCGCGGATGCCGCATTGCCCACGAGGCGGTTGGCCCTCCGTAGCGAGGCCCGGTCCAGGGCACCAGCCGCAGAGACTCCCAGAGGGCCGTAGCCCCGGCGGCCGAGATCCTCGATGAGGCTCTGCGCTCCGGGGTTGAGGATCCTAAGTCCCGAGTTCGGAGGCTGTTGTGCCGTGTGGTGCTCCGCGTCGGAGTCAGCGTCACGGGCGGCGGCAGTCACAACTTCGCGGGTCGCCCTGTACTGCACCCTGTCTCCGGGACGTACGAGCGCGGGTTGTGGGCGATTCAGGTCCCACATCCGCGCCCCCGTGCGGCCAATGAGCTGCCAACCGCCCGGTGAACGGCGCGGGTAGACGGCCGAGTACTGGCCTCCCAGCGCCACCGAACCTGCGGGAACGGCCGTCCTCGGGGAGGATCGGCGGGGAACCGTGAGGCTCTGGTTCTCGCCCACCATGTAACCGAACCCGGGTGCAAAGCCAGCGAAGGCCACCGTCCAGATTTGCCCGGTATGGGCAGCAACAACTCCGTCCACGCTCAGTCCTGTGAGCTCCGCGACATCGGCGAGATCGTCGCCGTCGTACACGGTGTCGATGACGACGAGGCGGGAGTCAATGTTCTCCGGCTCAACGAGGTCCAGCTCCAGAAGCCGGGCGCCAATTGCACGGGTGGCCGACGCCGACTCCCCGACAACCATGACCGTTTCAGCAGCGGCAAGCACGTCCACCTGCCCCGGCAGGGGCGATTTGTACAGCATGGACTGCAGGGCGAGGACGTCCTGCAGTCCGTCCAGCTCGGCGAGGACGGCACGGGTCCCCACGGGCCTTACGGAGAGGACCTTCTTGGCAGTGGCGGTTTCCATCACGGTTTCCATGTTCCGGTTCGCAGCCAATTAGGCGTGCGAGCCCTCCAGCAAGCGGACTTCCTCTTCCGGCTTGGGATCGCGGCCCATGAGCATGCCCACGATGGTTACCACGGACGCCAGGAGCAGATATCCGGCGATGAGGTACCAGCCGCCGGCGCCTCCGCCGTAAAGGAAGGTGAAGATCAGCGGAGCAAAGCCGCCGCCAATAACACCGGCCAGCGTGTAGGCCAGCGAGCTGCCCGCATAGCGGAGTCGAGCCGGGAACTGCTCGGTGATGAACGCAGCCTGGGGTCCGTACATGAAGGCGTGCAGAGCCAGTCCGATCACCACGCCGATGGTCAGCATGATCACCGACTTGCCCTGAATCATCAGGAAGAAGAGCGGGATGTACGCAGCTGTCGCGGCAGCGGTTACGCCGTAGACCAGGCGACGGTTGATGCGGTCCGTGAGGGCACCGGCGGCGGGGATCAAGAACAGCTGGAAACCTGAACCAATGAGAATGGCGGCCAGTACGTTGCCCGTGGTCATGCCCAGTTCCTTGGTTGCGTAGACAGCTACGAATACCGTGAACAGGGAATAGAGAATGTCCGGGCAAATGCGGGAGAGGGCCGCGGAGACCAAGGCCTTCGGTTCCTTGGTGAAGACCTCCATGAGTGGTGCCTTGGGGCGCTCACCGTGGGCCTGGATCGCTTTGAAGACAGGCGTTTCCTCGAGCTTCATGCGAATGAGCAACCCAAAGACCACCAGGAGCGCGGATGCCAGGAACGCGACGCGCCAGCCCCAAGAGAGGAAGGCTTCTTCGCTCAGGGAGGCGGCCAGGATGGCCAGGACACCGTTGGCCATCAGGTTTCCGGCCGGTGGACCGATCTGGGCTGCCGAGGACCAGAAGCCGCGCTTGTTCGGATCACCAAACTCGCTGGACAGCAGGACCGCACCGCCCCACTCGCCACCCACACCGATGCCCTGCGCCAACCGCAGCAGAACCAGGATCGCAGGAGCGGCAACTCCGATGACCGAATAGTCCGGCAGTGCGCCGATGAGGACGGTGGCGATGCCAATCAGCAACAGCGTGAAGACCAGAACATACTTCCGCCCGATCTTGTCTCCCAGCCTGCCAAACACGAAGCCGCCGATCGGGCGGGCGAAGTATCCAACCGCGTATGTGGAGAAGGAGAGGATCAGGGCAACGAATTCGTCCCCTGCAGGGAAAAAGATCTTGGGGAACACGAGGGCTGAAGCCACCGAGTAGATCGCAAAGTCGTAGTACTCAAGCGAGGTGCCTGTGAGGCTGGCGATATAAGCCTTGAGGGCGCCGGCCGGTGGCTTCCTTGTCACTGCCTTGGCTGCCTTGTTGGTGCTGGTCATGGTTTCCTCCGGGGGATGAGGGGTAGAGCTGGGGTTGGGGAGGCTAGACGAACGAGCCGATGCTGACACCGGACTCGCCCAGGGCGGACTTCACGGCGGTTGCCATTGCTACGGCTCCCGGTGAGTCACCGTGCACGCAGATGCTCTCTGCGCGGATTTTCAAGATGGAACCGTCAATTGCCCTGACGGACTGTTCGGTGGCCATCCGGAGAACGTGCTCCGCCACTTCGGCGGGGTGGTGAAGGACCGCTCCAGGCTGAGAGCGGGGAACGAGGGTACCGTCCGGGTTGTACGCCCGGTCAGCAAACGCTTCGGGTACTCCCCTCAGTCCGGATTTCTCGGCCAGTCGCAAGACCTCCGAATCCGGGAGGCCGAGGATCGGCAGCTTGGGGTCAACCGATTTCACGGCATCCACGACCGCCTGCGCCTGGGCCGTGTGCTTCACGATCGCGTTGTACAGTCCGCCGTGCGGCTTCACGTATTGCACACGAGCGCCGGAAACAGCTGCCAGCGCCTGCAGTGCACCGATCTGGAAGACGACGTCGTCCGCAAGCTCCTTGGGGTCGATATCCAGGAACCGCCGGCCGAAACCAGCAAGGTCGCGGTAGCCCACATGGGCACCAATGACGACGCCGGCCTGGGCCGCCTTTTCGCACGTGCTGCGGATGACGCTGGGGTCGCCGGCGTGAAATCCGCACGCGACGTTGGCACTTGAAACGGATTCAACCATGGCGGCATCGTCTCCGAGTGTCCAGCGTCCGAACGACTCTCCGACGTCGCTGTTCAAATCGATGTTCGCCATGGTGTGATCCCTGCCTCGTGATGCGCGTTACATCAAGCATGCCTTAGATCGCCGTATTGTTCAACAATCCAGCGATACTTCTTTTCCTCAATCGTGTAATTTGGGATCCATGGCCGACGCAGAGCAGCAAACAGGCGAGCAAGCCGGGTTCGACGGTGCTCGTGCGCGTGTCCGGATGCGGGTTCCGTCAGTGGCCGAGCGTGTGGCCGAGGAACTGCGCTACCAGCTGGCCGAAGGTTTCCTGTTGCCGGGGGCCAAGCTCACTGAAGCCACCATCGCCGAGGACCTTGGCGTCTCCAGGAACACCGTCAGGGAGGCGTTCGCAGAGTTGGCCAGCGAACGGCTCCTGGTGAGGCTTCCCAATCGCGGCGTTTTCGTCGCCACGTTGGAAGCAGGGGATATTCACGACGTCTATAC
Source organism: Paenarthrobacter sp. NPDC089322 (assembly GCF_040684895.1). Classification (NCBI taxonomy): domain Bacteria; kingdom Bacillati; phylum Actinomycetota; class Actinomycetes; order Micrococcales; family Micrococcaceae; genus Paenarthrobacter; species Paenarthrobacter sp. NPDC089322. The sequence goes on along the minus strand of NZ_JBFBGW010000017.1, from coordinate 8,401 downwards.
CGTGCGCAGGGCCATAGAGGTTAGTTCCATCCGGGCCGGCGGTTCACCTGAGCGCATTGCCGCCGTCAGGGCCGCCGTCGACGAAGGAAAGCGCGCCGCTGCTGCTGGCGACAGCGAGGGCCTGGGCAGCGCCAACCAGCACTTTCACGGCGCCATCGTAGCGTTGGCGGAGAGCAACAGGCTCAACACGATCATGAAGCAGGTCCTTGCTGAGATGCGGCTCTACTTCCACAAGGCCACCATGAACGCCCACTTTTACAGCGACTGGCTCAAGGAAAACGAGCGGATTTGCTCAGCACTGGAAGCCGGGGAACTCGATCGGGCCGGAGATCTCCTCCTTGCCTACCTCAACCGTTCCGAGCAACAGCAGGCAGCGATCCACGGCGAATAGTCAGCGCTTCCCCTTCTTGCGTGAGCCACGCCCGCGGCCTTTGTCCGGATTCGGCGCATAACGCTGGGCAACGGCGGGCTTCTTGGCACCCGAAGTCCCCCGCCGGTCCGGCTTGGGGGCCTTCTTGGGCTTCTCCTGCTTGGCTGACGGTTGCCGGGAACTCTGGGCAGTACGACCACGGACAATCCCTATGAATTCCTCAATCACCGGGCTGTCCGTACCAACAAGCCAGGCCAAACCGACCTGTGTTCCCGGCGCCCCCGTGAGCCGTCGCATGACCGTCTGCTTGTTGTTAAGGTGCCGGGCCACGGACATGGGCAGGATCGCCAGGCCCGCACCGGAAGCCACCACTTGGAGGGCCATCTCCGGCCCGCCCATCTCGCCAATGTCCAGGAAGTTCTCGTCGGACAGATCCTCCAAGGCCACTTCCTCGAACACCGAAATCTCGTGGCCTTTGGGTGCCACCACCACGGGCTGTTCCTCGTAGAGGGGGATGACGTTCAGGCCCTCCCTGTCCACGGGCAACCGCACAAAGCTGAGGTCTGCGGAACCGTCGCGCAGCACGGAAAGCTGCGCGTCGTCGTCGGACATAAACGAGTGCAAAGGAACGTCCGGCATGCGCTCTTCCCACCGGCGAATCCATTTCCCGGGCGTCACGCCGGCAACGTAGGCGAAGCGCAACTCGACGGCGGGCTCGGGTGTTTCGGGGGTATCTTCGGGGGCTGGCACACACTCACAGTACCGGGCCGGATACCCTTGAAGCATGACTCCCAAGAACTCCCAGACCATGAAGCCGGCAACAGCTGCCAAGAAACTCGGCATCTACCTGCCCGCTACGCCGCAGGAGTTCCAGAACTCGCCCGTCACCCGCGAGGAATACGCAGAACTCCAGGCCAACCCGCCGGAGTGGCTCGCCGAACTGCGCCGCAACGGCCCGCACCCGCGCCCCGTAGTGGCGCAGAAGCTGAACATCTCCATCAGCGGCCTAGCGCGCGGTGGCATTCAGGAGGCTCTTACGACGGCGGAAATCACCGAGCTGCTGCAGACTCCCCCTCAATGGCTGGTCGTGGAACGTGCCACCCACGCAGCTGTTCGTGCAGAGACACTGCGCATCAAGGAAGAGGCCCGCAAGAAGGCCGCCACCAAGGAAGCCAAGGAAAACGCCGCCGCCAAGCGCGATGCTCCCAAGGGAACCAAGCGCAACGCTTAGGTGAACAAGCTGTGGCCGGGACATCCATCCCGGCCACAGTTGGTAATCAGTCCTGGTGGAGCTGGACGAAGTTGCCGCAGCCGTCATCAAAAACCGCGCTGACACCGGACGGATCTTCGGCCGGTTCGCCCTTGAATTTCACCCCGGCGGCAACCAAGCGCTCATACTCAGCCCGTACGTCAGGTACGCCCAGAACCACAGCCGGCATCCCGGCGTCGTATACCGCGTTCATGTAGTTCGCACCGATAGGGTTGTCGCTGGGTTCAAGGAGCAGGCCGGTTGAGCTGTCGCTGGCTCCCGGGTCCTTGATGATGAAGAGGTTGTACTCCGGCATGGCCATCAGGGTGTCGAAGCCGAGCGTTTCCGTGTAGAACGCGTGGGCTGTAGCGGGGTCCTTGACGTGGATGCTGCACAATTTCAGTCTCATGGTGCCTAGGCTACGCCGCGGCTCAGACAGAGTGGCGGGCAGAATCACCCTCAGCCGGACAATTCACCTGCGTTTGCGGGGGTGAATTGTCCGTTGGGAGGTGTCGCCCGTACGGCCGCTGACGCATACTGAAAACACAGCCTTTTGCGTCCCGGAGGTACTCCGATGCTCATGTGGGGTTTGGCCTTGATCCTCGCGACAGCGGCAACAACGCTGGTGGTGCACCGAAAACTCACGCGCGGCCGCGGGCCTGAACCGGACACCGTTTTCTGGGATCTCTTTGCCGGTTTGACGGTAGTCGTGCCGGCCATAGTGGTGCCGGCGGTGCAATGGGCCCCGGCCGGCTTAGTGATGATCGCCCTGACACTAACGACGGCGGCAGGAACCTTGGGCGGTCTGCGGAAACTTGAGCGGATCCACGCGGCCGACCCCCGGCGCCGCCCGGGCTTTGAAACGACTCTCGAATTGCACGAGGCCCTGCTGACACGGTGGCGCGGCTACGAACTGGACACTGCTCAGACTATCGACTACCCGGCAATGACCGATGTCAGGATCGAAGAAACGGCCGCGCTGACCAGGGCGATGCGCGAGGCTGAGCAGTGCAAGGTGACGGCGGGGACCGACTACCGGGCCGCCGTCGAGCGTCTCGCCAACTCACTCATCACAGCTGAGCGGGCAGCGGGCGTCCCAACCGCGCCGAGATGACACTTAATGCCAATCCCAGCGCGGATTATTGTCATTAAATGCCACCTCGGCGGGAGAAGTTTCTGAAGAACTCCGGCCTTACCCGGTACATCACCAGCATGACCACCACGCCCAGCAGGATCACACCCATGCCCAGGACGAAGACCAGGCCCACGCCGCCAACGGAAGATCCCGAGCCGTACTCCGGATCCAGGGAATCGATGGCCGTCTTCACGAACATGACCAGCAGGATCACTCCGCCCAGCAGGGGCGCCAGGAACTTGAAGAAGAACGAGCGGACGCTGCCAACGGCGGCCGCACGGAAGTACCAGACGCAGGCCAACGCGGTGATGCCGTAGTAGAAGCAGATCATCATGCCCAGCGCGGTGATGGTGTCCCACAACGCGTTCTCGGAGACCGTCCGGGTGATGACGTAGAACCCTGCGGCGGCGATGGCGGCGGCGATCGTTGCTGTGCTGGGCGATTTGAACGTGGGGCTGATGCGTCCGAAACGAGGCGAAATGGCGCGGTAATGCCCCATCGCCAGGAGCGTCCGGGCCGGTGAGACGAACGTGGACTGCAGTGACGCGGCCGAGCTGCTCAGGATGGCCAAGGACATGAGGATCGCGAAGGGACCCATGACGGGACCAGCCAGCACAGCAAAGATGCTCGACTGGTTCTCAGGATTACCCGCGCCCAGTCCGGTCTCGCCAACACCGGCAAAGGACAACGTAGCCAGCGCAACAGTCATGTAGATCACCACGATCACCAGCACAGTCACCGTCGCTGCACGGCCGGGCGTCTTCTCGGGGTTGCGCGTTTCCTCGTTCATGGTCAGGGTGACGTCCCAGCCCCAGTAAATGAAGATCGAAAGGGAGACGCCCGCTGTGAAGGTCGAAAAGGAATCCACGGCAAACGGATTGAACCAGTCGGGCGAAATAGCGGTTGCATCGAAGGCCGTGCCGTTGGCCACGTGGGCAAAAGCAGAGACCGCGAACCAGCCAAGCACCAGTAATTGGAACGCCACCAAGACGTACTGCACGCCCTTGGTGGTTTCCATGCCGCGGTAGGAAATCCAGCAGGCCGCGGCGATAAAGACCAGCGTCGTGGCGATGTTCAGCGGCAGGATCTTACTCAGGTCAGCGAGCGACGGGTTGCTGAAGACCTGGGCCAGCATCAGGTAGAAGAAGTCCACGGCCACCGCCGCGAGGTTGGACAGCACAATGATCGTGGCCGCGATGAGCCCCCAGCCACCCATCCAACCGATCCACGGACCAAAGGCGCGCGTCGCCCACGTGAAGGAGGTACCGGCGTCGGGCATTGCGTTGTTGAGTTCGCGGTAGCCGAGCGCCACCAGCAGCATCGGAATGAAGCCGACCAGAAAAATGGCGGGAAGCTGCACGCCGACTTCGGACACCGTGGGACCGAGCGCCGCGGTGAGCGTGTAGGCGGGAGCGATGCAGGAAACACCGATCACGACGGCGCCGATCAGGCCCACCGATCCGGCTTTCAGCCCCTTTTCACTCAGGGCCGGTTCTTTCGACTGGACCGTCTTTGGTGCAGTTGACATGGGGTTTTGCCTCTCAGGCGATTGCTAGGAGCTTTGTCGCGTGTAGTCGCGGGGAACCACGATCATGGGAACAGGGAGGGCGCGCAGGATCCGGTTGGCGGTGCTGCCCAGGAAGGTGGCGCGGTGCTGTGCCAGGCGGCTGGAGCCGATCAGCAGGATTTCGCCGTCTTCCCAGTCGAGTCGGTCAACGGCTTCTTCGATGGTGCGGCCTTTCGCCACGACGATCTCAGGTTCGGTTCCGGAGGTGTCACCGGAGGCAGAACCCCCGACGGCGGCGAGCCGGTCCGCGGCATGAAGCCAGGCGGCGTCGAGCAGCTCAGGCGAGTCACCGCCGTCGAGCGCCAACAGGGAGACGAGCCGAAGCGGCAGGCGACGGTCGCGGGCGGACTCCACGGCGACGTCGAGCAGTTCATCAGCGCCGGGACGGGCGCCGAAGCCGCAACTGAGCCGGGTGATCGCCTCCATGCGGTGGTATCCCGACGGCGCCAACGCGACCGGGAGCGGCGCCGAGTGGAGCAGCGAGCTGGCCACGGAACCGATGGTGAAGCGTTTGAGCAGGCCATTGTTAGTGGCGCCGATGACCAGTGCCGCGGCGTCGAACTCCACAGCGGCGTCGATGAGCGCTTGGGCCTCGGAGTCGCCGCGCCGGATGTGGGCGCGGGCTGTGACGTCGGCGGGCACAAGGGCGAGGCCTTCGTCCAACCAGCGCCGTGCCTGCTCGGTGAGGATGTCGTTGTAGCCGGGTTCGGGCGGGTAGACGGCGTTGAACGGCGAGTCCTCGGGGACCACCAGGACCAGGTCCAGGCTGGCGTCCTGGCCCCGGGCAAGAGCGACGGCCAGGTGGACGGCGTCGCGCCCCGTCGCATTGGCCGTGTAACCCACGACGTATCGCATGGTTGCCTTTCGTGTCTTAAACAGTGCTGCCGGCAGTCCGGGGACGGCACTTCCCCCGGACTGCCGGTTGCTGGTTTGCGCTGTTACGGCTGGGCCGCTGCGCAGGCGTTAGACGGTGACCGAAGCCAGCTTGTCTGCCTCGACGATGCGCGCGGCCGTGGCCTGGCCCATCCGGACCGCGCCGTCGACGTGCTGGTAACCCTCGGCCGCGAGGTCGGAGGAGGACCAGTAGATCGGGCCAACGTTGGCGTGCTGGTCCTTGCCGTAGCGGTGCAGGCCGCCGAGGTCGTAGCTGGAAGCGTAGGCGCCGCGGGTCCATTCCTCGGAGCCCCAGTCGGACTCGTAGTAGACCTCGGGAGTCAGGGCCTTGTCACCCAGGAAGCCGGCGATCGACTCGAGGATGGCCTTCTTGCGGTCCTCGGCGCTGAGCTCGAACACGGCGTCAGCCTTCTCATCGGAAACGAAGCCCACCAGGGTGCCGCGGGTGTCGCCATGGTTGGTGTTGTCGTAGACCTCCTGGACCAGCGCGCCGGCGCTGAAGCCGGTGCCGGAAAGTCCGTCTTCGCGCCAGAACGGCGTCTCGTACACCGCATGCACCTTGATGACCAGGCCCAGCGACTGGTGCTGGTGCATCTGGTGCTGGCGGCGTGGCAGCGGCGGGTTGAAGGAAACACGGGAGTACAGGTTGGGTGGTACTGCCATGATGACGTAGCGGGCGTTGACGGTTGCACCGTCGGAGACAACGGTGACGTTGTTGTCGTCCCAGTTGATGGTGCGCACCGGGCTGTTCAGTACGACGTCGGTACCCAGCTCTGCTGCCTGGAGCAGCGAAACCTGCTGCATGCCGCCGATGACTCGCTTGTCCAGGATGAAGTCCTCATCCGTCAGGTGCGTGAACGAACCGGCCGAAGCCGCCATGAGGATGGCCTGCAGTGCCGAGAAGGCGTGGGCCGGTTTGGTGAGCATGCCGCCGGCGATGAACAGGCCGATGTTGTTGCAGGCTTCTTCGTCACTGGAGTTCTGGCGGAGCCAGTGGTGGAAGGAGATGGTGTCCAGTTCGCGGGCCTTGGGGTGCGCCCAAGGTTCGGTGGGGCCGATCTCCGCGGCGAGTTCGTCCAGGATGGCAACGAGCTTGTCCATCTCGGCCTTGGTGTTTTCGTTCACCGGGAACGTATCGCCGGTGTACTGGACCCGTTTGCCGTCCGCGCCGATGTAGACGGACTCACCTTCACGGTAGCGCGAGTACATTTTCAGTCCGAGCTCATCCAGCAGCTCCATGAGGGCTGTCTGGTCCGGGGAAACCCACTGGCCGCCGATCTCCAGCATGGCGCCGTCGATGGTGTCGGTCCAGGTGCGGCCACCCACGCGGTCGCGTGCTTCGAGCACTGCGACGCTGAGTCCGGCCTTCTTCAATTCGCGTGCCGCCGTCAGCCCTGACGGTCCGGCGCCGACGATCACAACGTCGCGATCAAGATTCTGCATGATGTCCTCTCCGTGGCCGTCCGTTGGTGGCTGACCAAATAAATGAATGTCATTCATTTATCTCCATAGTAACCTTCCTGGCCGCGTGTGTGAAGGGCCGGTGGAATAATGCAGGTGACACAGGCAGCAGAAAGGCCCCCGATGCCCGCACCCACACCCGATGCCGCACCCGCGGCCGTTGGCTCGGCCCCCGGCAAGGCGCGCCGCCGTGCCGGCCGACCTACCGCGGCGATCCTGGACCAGGACGGCATCACGACGGCGGCACTTGAGTTAATCAGCAGCAAGGGTTACGACGGACTCACCATGGCGGCCTTGGCCCGCTCGCTGGGTGTGGCACCGTCCGCGCTGTACAACCACGTGGCCTCCAAGGACGACGTGCTTCTGCTGGTGGAGGACCACTTGGCAGCGATGGTGGATGTGTCCGCGTTTGGGGTTGAGCCGTGGGAAGAAGCAGTGCGGCGCTGGGCATGGTCCTACCGGGACGTGTTCTCCGAGCACACACCTTTGATACCCGTCATTGCCGTGCTTCCCGTAGCCAATGCACCAAAGACCCTGGCCATGTACGAGGCCGTAACCGCCGGCTTCCGCGATGCCGGGTTCCCTGAGGAACGGATCATCTCGGCGATCGTGGCCTTGGAAGCCTTTGTTTTTGGCGCGGCTTACGATGTCACCGCGCCTGCGAACATTTTCGACGCCGGCACCCTCGCCGACGAGGTCCCCAACTTCACCGCGGCAGTGGACCGGCTGGCTTCTGAAGGGCACGAGCGGCCCACCGATGTGGCGTTCAGCCTGGGATTGGAAGCACTGATTGCGGGGTTCGCGGCGCTCCGGGGTTAATTACCTAGGCTTGTGTTTATGAGCCAACCCTTGGACGAAGGTCCGTTCTTTCACGGCACGAAAGCCGAAGTTCGCGTGGGTGACACGCTCTCGGCGGGCTTCCGCTCAAACTACCGGCCCGACGTCGTGATGAATCACATCTACTTCACTGCCCTGCGTGACGGTGCCGGGCTGGCGGCGGAGCTCGCCGTCGAACTTGCAGGAGGTGACGGCACACCTCACGTCTATATCGTGGAGCCGACCGGGCCTTTCGAGAACGATCCGAACGTCACGGACAAGAAGTTCCCAGGCAACCCGACACGCTCTTATCGCAGTGGTTCTCCGCTCAAGGTGATTGCTGAGGTGTCCGACTGGACGCGGCTGACTCCCGAGGCTTTACAACAGTGGCGGGAACGGCTGGCTGTACTTCTGGCGGATGAGCGCGGGGAGATTATTAACTGAGGGCGGCCCCGTCGAGTCCGGGACCAGACGTGGACGGTGAGAATTTATCCCAAGTTTGGCGCCGTACAACTCTTCATTGTCACGGGTTCTGTGCCGGAGGAGACTTGAGGCGACGGCTTCCCACCTCGGAGCCGCCCGCGGGGCCATGCGGTTGTGGGGCCTCACTGTACCCTTTAGCGGTTTAGTGGATCCGATGAACTCCATGGAACCCCTCGATGGTGAGCAGAAGGTGTGGAAGTGGGCATCGCGGTGTGTCGTAAATCAGGGCTTGAGCTGGTAGCAGCGCTCATTGTCAGCCTGGGCTTGGCGTTTTGGGTTTGTGGCTGCACGTATGAGGAGCCTGATGGGGAGCGACCGCTTCCCGCGTCGACCTTTCCGGTGCCTTCGACTTCTGAACCTGAATTATCTGTTGCCCCACGCGAAGGCTGGGGTCCGGATGCCCTGTTCTACACCGCCTTGGGAAAC
>NZ_JBFBGW010000016.1:0-107628 GCF_040684895.1 Paenarthrobacter sp. NPDC089322 | reverse complement strand
CTCGGAGCAGACGGCTTCGGCTTCTCCGACACCCGCCAAGCCGCCCGCCGCTACTTCAAAAACGACACCCACTCCATCGTCGCCAAAACCCTCCAGATGCTGGCGGCGAGGGGCGAGGTCGAGGAGGGCGCGCCGTCGTACGCCATTGACCGCTACAAGCTGCACGACGTCAACGCCGGCACCACGGGTGGGGCAGGCGGCGACGCCTGACCCCATGCAAAAAGGTGGCGGCGGTGTTCATAAAAGAACACCGCCGCCACCTTTTGTCCTGTGCGGAACCGGGACTTACGTCCCCAGGTTCCTCCGGTCCACCACAAATCCTGTGGCTGCGTTTTCCCGGACGGCGTTAATGCCTGCCACTACGGCCTTCAAATTGGGAAACTGTGGCGACACTGCCACAACTGTGCCGTCATCGGCTGTGAGTCGAAACCGGAACGTGTTGGTGCCGGCCTTGAGAATTTCGAAACTGCCCGCCATCTTCCCCTATTCCTCCACGCGTCATTGCATTAGAGCTGATTTGAACAATTCCCTACAGACAGTAATCGCCGCCCGACGCCACCAACAGCCCTACCGACGAGTAGTTTGCAACCGATTTTGGTAGACGTTCCTGAAAGCCGGGGCCGAGCTAGAGACCTCACACAACCCCGCGCGTATGGTGAGGATATGACTCAATCCGGCGTGGCACCCACCACGGGTGTCCTGCTCGCCGCAGGAGCCGGCACCCGCTTGGGCCGCGGCCCCAAGGCGTTGCTGCCGTTCCGCGGCCGCACCCTGGTGGAGGTGCTCGCCGACACTCTCTTTGACGGCGGCTGCCGCGAGGTCGTGGTGGTGCTCGGCGCCGAAGCAGGCAACGTCCGGGCGTCCACGGACCTTCGTGATTACCGGGTGGTTGTAAATGAGGCCTGGGCCAAGGGAATGTCCGGCTCGTTCCGCGCTGGAATCGATGCCGCTACGGCGGGCAACAGCATCATGGTTGCGCTGGTGGACCAGCCCGGATTAACCCCGACGGCGGTCAGCAGGTTGCTCGGCAGCCACCGTCCCGGCCGGGTCACCGCAGCCGCCTATCCTGACGAGTCAGGCCGACTGAAGCGCCGGCACCCGGTGATTTTCGACGTCGGACTCCGAGAGCAAGCCGCGGAAGCGGCGAATGGTGACACGGGTGCGCGATCGTTCCTGAAGGCCCATCCGGGGCTCGTGGACCTGGTGGACTGCAGCGATCTCTGCTCCGGCGAGGATCTGGACACCAAGGACCAGTTGCATCTCTTGGATGGCTAGCTTGGCCGGTAGATTGGGATGCATGATCCGCATCGAAACTGACGATCCCGCACGCCCTGATGTCTCCCGGCTCCTCAGCGAACACTTGGCCGACATGTTCGCTACGTCGCCGGCAGAGAGCGTGCATGCGTTGGATCATTCAGCATTGTCGCAGGAGTCGATCACCTTCTGGACTGCCCGCGAAGACGGCGTACTGCTGGGGTGCGGCGCGCTAAAGGCTTTGTCCCCCGGCCATGCTGAAATCAAGTCGATGCGGACCACAACAGCCGCGCGTGGTCGTGGCGTTGCGACGTCCATGCTGAAGCACATAGTGGCCGAAGCGCGGAACCGTGGCTACGAACGGCTCAGCCTGGAAACGGGAACCGAGGAGTACTTCGCTCCCGCCCGCCGGTTGTACGCACGCCACGGGTTTACGGAATGCCCTCCCTTTGGTGATTACGCGCTGGACCCGAACAGCGTTTTCATGGAGCTCCCCCTCTCACCCAAGTAGGTCGCAATAGTGCGCGTTTTGACGGCTCATAACGCGCACTAATGCGACTCAGTTGGGTATCAGAGTGCGGTCGCGGAGGGCAAGGTAGATCTTGTCCCGTGCGATGGGGAGCTCACCGAAACGGATCCCGGTCGCGTTGCGGATCGCGTTGGCCAAGGCAGGCGCCACGGGGTTGAAGGGGCTCTCGCTCATGGACTTGGCACCGAGCGGGCCTGTGGAGTCGTTGGTCGTGGCGAAATAGACTTCACTGCGCGGCACATCCGCGAACGATGGAATGTGATACTGCCGCAGGATATCCGTGGTGACCCGCCCTTCCTGGTCCACTTTCACTTCCTCGTACAGCACAGCTCCAAGCGCCTGCGCGATCCCGCCCTCGATCTGCCCTCGGCACTGGCGCGGATTCACCACCACTCCCGCATCGGCAGCCTGCACGCTCTGCAGGATCCGCAGCTCGCCGGTTCCCGTATTAACGGCAACGCGGAAGCCATGGACGTTGAAGGCTACGGAACGCGGTGTGCCTCCCCAGTTGCCGTCGGTGGCGAGACGGACGCCTTGGAGAGTCCCGGCGTCGTAAATCTCCTTGAGCGTCACCCGGCGCCCGGCACATTCAACAGCGCCGTCAACCAGCCGACACTCCGCGAGGGGAACCCCGGTCAGAGAGGCAGCCACAGTTTGGATCCGGGTGGCCAACTCCAGCGCGGCGCCAAGCGTCGCCTTGCCCGCAACCACGGTCCCCGCTGAGCCGAAAGCACCGGTATCGTGCTCCACGAGGTCGGTATCGGACTGCCGGACCTTGATCTTGCAGGCCGAGGTCGCCAAGGCCGTGGCAGCCAGCTGCGCATGGACGGTTGTGGTGCCGTTCCCGAATTCCGCAGTACCGACGTCGACGGCGAACCCTCCATCCGCTTCCAGGCTCACCCGGGTGTGGGCGAAGTGGCCGCGCGGCGGGACGGTGTCGATCATCGAAAGGGCTGAGCCTTCCCCCACGACCCAATCAGGCCCAAGGTCGTCCAGGCCTGCAGCACGATAGCGTTCCTTGCCGCGATCCAGGGCGTCGCGCACCAAGGCCACGCACTGGTCCAGCCCATAGCTTCCGTAGTGCACATCCTCTTCGGGCTCCGGGGTGGTGGACAGCATGTGGTCTCCGGGGCGGACCATGTTCTTGAGCCGGAACTCCATGGGATCCATGCCGATTCCAATGGCCAGCTCATCAATGGCGGACTCGATCGCGAAGATCATCTGGCTCAAGCCATACCCACGAAACGCACCCGCCGGGACCGTGTTCGTGTAGACGGCGTGGGCGTCCACTTTCTTGTTCACGCACTTGTAGACCGCCAACGATTCACCGCAGCCATGGAACATGACCCCGGGTGCGTGGTTACCGTACGCGCCGGTGTTAGTGAGGACGTCCAACTGCAGCGCGGTCAGATAACCGTCACGGCTGGCGCCTGCTTTGAGATGAATGGTGAATGGGTGGCGCGTGGTGGCAGCCGTGAACTGCTCGGTCCGGGTGAACTCCACCTGCACGGGCCGCTTGAGCACCAGAGCGGCCAGGGCAACCAGGTCCTCGGTGAGGACTTCCTGCTTGCCGCCAAAGCCTCCCCCGACCCGACCGGCGACCACCCGAACCGACTCATCCGCCAGCCCGAACAGCCGGGTCAAGGTTCGCTTCACGAGGAAAGGAACCTGGGTGGAAGAACGGATAATCAAGCGGCCCTGTTCATCCAGCCAGGCAATGGACGCATGGGTTTCCATGGCGACGTGCTGAACCCGTTGCGTTGTGTAGGTGTGCTCGTGAATGAAGTCCGCCGCTGCGAAACCGTCTTCAACGCTTCCCAGCTCCGCGTGGACCTCGGCCACCACGTTCTGCAGCGGCCGGGAAATACGGGAGTAGGCTGCGTCCTTGTCTCCATGGATGGCCGGCGCTCCCGGAAGGATGGCCTCCTGCGGCGTGAACACCGGCTCCAGGAGTTCGTACTCGACAGCCAGTGCCCGGGCCCCTGCCTCCGCAGCGCCCACCGACTCGGCAACAACAGCTGCAACGCGCTGCCCGATAAACCGCACCACGTTGTCCAGCACGCGGGTGTCATCAGGATCGTCGGTGTAGTGCTCGTGCTGCGCGGTGGAGAACAACTGCTGCGGGGCGTCCTCGTGGGTGAATACCGCCACGACGCCGGGCACGGCAAGCGCGGGGGCTTTGTCGATCGAGACGATCCGGGCGTGCGGATGCGGCGAACGAACCAGCTTCAAATGCACCAATCCGGGCAACTGCTCCGCCGGGACATCCAGGGTGTAGCGGGCAGTTCCGGTCACCACGGCATGGCCGGCGGGAGCGGGAACGTTGTCACCCAGCTGCCCGGGCGAAGCCGGCACGGTGTCAGGTGACTGTGCCCCGGAAACGTCCGTTCCGGCGTCGTGCCGGTGTTCCCCGCCGTGTCCACAGACAGCGTCGGCGATGGAGCGGTAGCCCGTGCAACGGCAGAGATTGCCCTTGAGGTTGCGTGGCAAGTTGGCGCGTTGTTCGTCGTCGAACGTTGCCGCCGTCATCATCATGCCCGCGGTGCAGAAGCCGCACTGGAAACCTTGCGCCTCAAGGAACTGCTCCTGCACAGGGTGCAGGCCTTCCCCGGTGGAAAGGCCCTCGATGGTGGTGACGGACTTGCCCTCGGCGCGGACGGCCGGATAGATGCAGCTGTGCACGGGGGTGCCGTCAACGTGGACGGTGCAGGCGCCGCAGTCACCGCCGTCGCAACCCTTCTTGACGCCGAGGTTGCCTTGTTCACGGAGGAAAGTCCTGAGGCACTGGCCTGGGCGGGGGGTGGCCTGCGAGGCAGCGCCGTTGATCTCAATTGCCATGGGAGGCCTCCTTTTAGGTGCCTGAAATTTCGGGTTGCGTGGACGGCTGGGGCGAGGTGGCGTGCGGTGGCCAGAAGTCGCCGGACACCGTCATCGATTCGTCCAGCAGCTCCGCACGGATTTCCTCAGCGAGCTTGAACGTCATGTCCCGCCGCCACGCCGGAAGTCCATGGATGTCGTCGTGGATCAGCGGCCAGGGAATGGAACGCTCGACGGCGGTGGCCAGTGCTGCTGCGTCGGGAACCTGATCGGCGGGGAACCGGAGCTGTACGGGCCGCTTGGTGGATGCGGTCACCGTGATGACCAAGCCAAAGACAGGGTCCAGGCGGCCGATCAAGAGCACCCCGGAACGGCCGAGGTTACTCAAGGACAAGCGCCGGAAAGCCACGCGGGCTGACAGGGCTTCGGCGGGAAGGTGGATGCTGCGGAGCAACTCGCCGGGGGCAAGGACGTTCTCCTGCTCTCCGGTCACGAAGTCCGCAACGGTGACTGTGCGGGTGCCGTCAGGGCTGAGAATCGTTGCCACGCCATCCAGGGCTGCGCACAGCGAAATCATCGGCCCGGCGGGAAGGGAGGTGCAGATGTTGCCGCCTACCGTGGACATGTTCCACACCTTGAATGACGCTACGAACGAATCGCAGCTGGGGCGGATCAGGGCCAGAGCCGGCCATTCCCGGTGTGCGGCCCCGTCGGAAGCGGGGAGGTCATAGAGCTCGGCCACCGTGCAGGTCGCGGCGAGTTCGATGCCCTCATCGGTCACGGTAATGGAAGGCCACCCGGCGGTCCCCAAATCAAGGAGCCGTTTGAGGACGGTGCTTCCGTAGGAGAAGAGGACCGTCCCGCCGGCCAGCCAGGCGTCTCCCTCGCGCCACTGCGACGGGTCCGTGGTGGGCACCACAGCGTCGATGGTGTTCATGTCCATGGGTCCTCCTGAATAAGGTGTTGAGGGGCAACGTGTATGGGCCCGGAAGTGTCCTTGAGCGAGGAGACGCGTACATGCCCGGCAGTGCCGCTCCCCCGTTCCGCTACGATCTCCGCGGTGATTGCGACAGCCACTTCGGCGGGAGTCACCGCGCCAAGGTCCAGGCCGATGGGTGAATGCAGGCGTTCCAAGTCTTCCGCAGGTGTGCCGGCATCGAGGAGCGCGTCGATCCGTTGCCGATGGCTGCGCCGGGAACCCATGGCGCCTACGTAGGCCAGGTTCAAACCCAGCGCCGTCTCCAATAAGGGAATATCAAATTTGGGGTCGTGGGTGAGGACGCAGACCACAGTGCGGCGATCGATGCGTCCGGCCGCGGCTTCGCTTTCCAGGTAGCGGTGAGGCCAGTCGGTGACCACCTGGTCGGCGCCGGCAAACCGGTTCTGTTGCGCAAAAGCCGGCCGGGCATCGCAAAGGGTCACGTTGTAGCCGAGCAATTGCCCTGCGGGAAGCAGCGCGGCCCCGAAGTCGTTTGCACCGAAGATCAGCATGCGCGCAGCCGGCAAGCGGCTTTCAACGAAAAGAGTGATGGGCTGCGGTTCTTCCCGGGGCGGGATGGGGGCTGCCAATCTCTCGGTTGTCATCCACCCATCGATGCAGCCCTCGGCTGGGGCCAACCGGGCCAGACCGGCACGCCCACCTTGGAGCAGCGGTTCCACTTGGGCGGCTGCGGCCATCAGCGTGGCCGGATGGTCGCCCACGAGCCGTGCCAGTTCCGGTGACTCCATCGCCCGGAACCGCACGGGATCATGCACGACGACGGCACCTCCTCCGGCGTCCAGCCTGCGGATGAGCGCCAGGGCGGCAGGTCCCTGATCATCCTGGCGTGTAAGGACGGCCAGTTCCCGGGACTCCACACCAAGCGGTTGGATGTGGACTTCCAGTTCCCCTCCACAAGTGAGCCCGACTGCGAACGCGTCCTCGGAACTGTAACCGAAAGACTCAAGGCGGGGGCCGCCGTCGCGCATTGCTTCCAAGGCCGCCTCCACCACGGCGCCTTCCACGCAGCCTCCGGACAAACTGCCCAGGATTTCACCGTGCTCGGAGACCATCATGGAGGTCCCCATCGGCCGCGGCACGGAACCGCCCGTACCGACGATCGTGGCCACAGCGCACCGTTGGCCAGTGACCGCAGGCCGCCAGCTGCCCAGCGAGGGCATCAGATCCAGCATGGCAACACGTCCTTTTGTCCAGGTGTCCCGGCCGGGTGGACCGGCCGGAGCAGTGCGCGATCTTGCCTCATATTCTCATTCTCCGAGGAAGTTGAGGGTTAGTCGCGGTGCATAAATTCAAGGGGTGGCGGAGCAGGGCGGGGCTTCATCTCCCCGCCCTGCTCCATGGAGCCAAGAGCTCCATAGCGGTGCCGTTCGCTTCCGCCGCCGCCCGCCGTCGTGCCCTATCCCAAGGGACCACGACGGCGGACGCCTATTCGTGCGGCGCGGCGAACGGACCGCCGATCGGGGTGCCGGAAGGGTCCGCCGGCACGGGTGGGCTCCGGCTAGACGCCCATCAGGGCATTGATCGGGCCCCGGGCGAAGTAGATGATGAAGCCCGCCGTGACCACCCACATCAAGGGGTGGACCTTTTTGGCTTTACCTGACGCTGCACTGATGACTGCGAAGGAGATGAAGCCCACGCCGATACCGTTGGCGATGGAGTACGTCAGCGGCATGGTCACGATGGTCAGGAAGGCCGGCAACGCGATGGAGAACTTGGTGAACTTGATCTCGCGGATCTGCGCCATCATCATTGCGCCCACCACAACCAGCGCTGCTGCGGCTACTTCCAGCGGCACCACCGAGGTGAGCGGCGTGAAGAACATCGATCCCAGGAACAGCGCGCCGGTAACTACCGATGCCAGTCCTGTGCGGGCGCCTTCACCGATGCCTGCCGCGGAGTCGATGTACACCGTGTTGGAGGAGCCCGATGTCGCACCGCCAACCACGGCACCCATGCCTTCGACGATGAAGGCCGACTTCAGCTTGGGGAACGTGCCGTCCTTATGTGCCACGCCCGCACTCTTGGCCAGGCCCGTCATGGTGCCCATTGCGTCGAAGAAGTTGGTGAACACCAAGGTGAAGACCAACATGGTGGCCGCGAGGCCGCCAATCCTGGCGAACGAACCAAAGACATCGAACTGGCCCACCAGGCTCAGGTCCGGAACAGACACCAGCTGGCCTGACAGGACGGGTGTGTTGAGGTGCCAGCCGCCGGGGTTGTCTGCGCTGCCGGGACCGATCTTGAACACAGCCTCGGCAACGGCGGCGAGGACCGTGGTGGCGACGATGCCGATGAGCAGGCCGCCCTGGATCCTGCGAGCCACGAGGATACCCATGACCAGCAGTCCGATGATGAAAACGAGCGTGGGGATGGACGTGATGGACCCATCATTGCCGAGCTGGACCGGTGGGCCGCCCTTGGTGGGACGGACGAATCCGGAGTCGACAAAGCCAATGAAGGCGATGAACAGGCCAATGCCAACGGTGATGGCGGCCTTGAGTTCCTTGGGGACTGCCTTGAAGATCGCGGTCCGTGCACCTGTGGCGCCGAAAAGCACGATCAGGATGCCGTTGATGACCACCAGGCCCATGGCTTCAGGCCACGTGACTTCCTGGATCACCGCAACGGCGAGGAAGGAGTTGATGCCCAGGCCGGCGGCGAGACCGAAGGGCAGGTTGGCGATGAGGCCGAAAACGATTGTCATGACGCCGGCGGTCAGGCCGGTGACCGCGCCTACCTGGGCAGCGGAGAGCCAGCCTCCCGCCACGTCAGTCGGCGCGTTATCTGCCGAGAAACCACCCAGGATGAGCGGGTTCAGGATGACGATGTACGCCATGGTGAAGAACGTGACCAGGCCGCCCCGGAATTCGCGGGCAAGCGTGGAGCCGCGCTGGGTGATCTGGAAGAACTTGTCCAGGAAGTTCTTATTGCCACCGCCGGCCGATCCGGCAGTGTTCTTTGCGTTCTTTGAATGTGCCGCTGCGGGCTCTGCGCCGGTGTTCCCGTTGGGAAGGGGCGCAGCCTGCTTTTCAGCTGCGTTCTGCATTTCTGCGGTATCCAGGATTTCCATGTCAGCCACCGGGCCCTAGTAGTCGATCCTGGAATCGAGGGTGTTCCATGTGGTGAACGGCTGGAGGACCGCGGGAGCCTGGGGATCGCCCAGTTCCAGCTTGGCTACCGGCATCAGCGCGTCCCGGTTGTCGTTCTCGAAGTACTCGTAGAACACTGCGTCATCGAAGCCGACGGATGCGGCGTCGTGGCGGTCCGCGGCGAAGAACACGCGGTCGATACGGGCCCAGAGTGCGGAGGCCAGGCACATGGGGCATGGTTCGCAGCTGGTGTAGAGGGTGGCTCCGCTGAGGTCGAACGTTCCGAGTTCGCGGCAGGCGTTCCGGATGGCCGTAACTTCTGCGTGTGCGGTGGGATCGTTCGTGGCGGTGACGCGGTTGACGCCTTGGAAGGCTTGTCCGTCCGCGGTGACAATGACGGCGCCGAAAGGGCCACCACTGTTGAGGACATTGGCTGTTGCCAGCTCAATGGATGTGGCCAGGAATTGCTCGGCCGTGACGGTTGTACTCATGTTGCGACTTCCTTAGTGCTGTGGAAGCCGGGCGACCTGTTGGGGAGGCACCACAAAGAGGAGCTCCAGTTGCTTGGTTACCAGGCTTCAGCATGTGCGATGAAGGTTAAGTTGCGCCTGGTAGATAGCTTCCCGGAGTCCGGGTGCCCGCCTTTGGCAGTAAGAGCGTAGCACCACGTTTGTGAGCCGCGCCATAGTTTTTTGAAAACTTTATTTCGCCATACGGAACCGCCGTTATTTCGGGGGTTCTCCACTGTTGTCAGCCCAATGTGACCGGGTGGGCCTCGCGGGCGTTGACTGCCGTCGTCGGGCATTTTAGGCTTCTAGGCACGGGCGGCTCAGGGCCGCCCGGCACCTGGATCAGCAGACAGGGCCTAACTGAGCTGGAACGCATTCACGCCGACCAGACAAGGAGCCCTATAGTGCTTTGGATCAAGAACCCACTGGGTATCTTCACCGCGAACAACCTCGACGCCGGCAACGGATTGGTGGTGGACGGCGGCAAGATCGTTGAACTGGTGCCATCGGGTAGCCGGCCCTCTATGCTCTGCGCGGAGTTCGATGCGTCCTCCCACGTGGTGCTGCCCGGCCTGATCAACACGCACCACCACTTCTACCAAACGCTCACACGCGCGTGGGGGCCGGTTGCCAACGCTCCCCTGTTCCCGTGGTTGCAGAACCTCTACCCTGTGTGGGCGCGGCTTACTCCCCGGAGCCTGGAGCTTGCGGTCCAGGTTGCCCTCGCAGAGCTCCTACTGTCCGGTTGCACCACGGCCGCGGACCACCACTACCTGTTTCCCGACGGCATGGAAGACGCCATTGACGTTGAAGTGGCTGCCGTCCGGGCCATGGGGATGCGGGCAACGCTGACTCGCGGGTCCATGACCTTGGGAGAGGACGACGGCGGGCTGCCGCCGAGGACTACGGTGCAGTCGCCGGAGGTGATCCTTGCGGACAGCGAACGGCTGATTCGTGCGTATCACGAGGCCGGTGACGGGGCCTCCGTGCAGATCGCTTTGGCACCTTGCTCGCCGTTCTCCGTGACCAAGGAAATCATGGCCGAGTCTGCGGTGATGGCCGAGCGCTACGACGTCCGACTGCACACCCACCTTGCCGAGACCATCGATGAGGAAGACTTCTGCCGTTCCATGTTCGGCCTGCGCACCGTGGATTATTTGGAGTCCGTTGGTTGGCTCGGATCCAGGACCTGGCTGGGCCATGGCATCCATTTCAACGACGAGGAGATCGCCCGGCTGGGAGCCGCGGGCACCGCCGTCGCACATTGCCCGACCTCCAATATGCGCCTCGCCTCCGGGACCGCGCGGGTGCTGGAGCTTGAGGACGCGGGTGTCCCTGTCGGGCTTGGCGTGGATGGATCTGCTTCCAACGACGCATCCAACATGATCCTGGAAGCACGCCAGGCCCTGTACCTGCAACGGTTGCGCTACGGAGCATCCGTGCCCGTCGAGCGTGCCCTTGCATGGGCGACGCGTGGATCCGCCGGTGTGTTGGGTCGCTCGGACATAGGGCAACTGGCGCCAGGGATGCAGGCTGATGTGGCCCTTTTCAAGCTGGACTCGCTGCGTTTCTCCGGAAGCCATGATCCTGTGGCAGCACTGCTGCTTTGCGGGGCCGACCGGGCTGACCGCGTGATGGTTGGCGGCAGGTGGCGCGTGGTGGACGGCTCGATTCCTGACTTGGACGTTGCCCAGCTGATCGCAGAGCACTCGGCAGCGGCGCGGAAGTTGGTGGCGGGGTAGGGTTCCTTGCCGCCAGGTTCTCCGTTTCGTGGCTTCGCTGCGTAGTGTGCCGGGCGCACGGCACACTACGCAGCAAACCAACGAAATGGGATTCTCCACATAGAGCAGCCGGCCTCTTTGGGTTGTGGGCCGTTCACTCGAGGCTGGTTCTATGGCGAAGAAACCTCATAACCAACTACCCGAAGGCATGGATCTGTGGAGGACCAGCGAACTCCTCGAAGCCGGATTCAACGATAGAAAAATTGCCTCACTGACACGAAGCGGGGAGTTGGTGAGGCTTCGTCGCGGCTGCTATATCCGTGGTAGCACGTGGGAAGCCCAGAAACCTTGGGTTCGAAGCCGCCAGTTGATAGCCGCCCACGCTCACGGAACGTTGACGACATCTACCGGGGGGTTGATCTATAGCCATACCTCAGCCGCCCGCCTACACGGGTTGTTTCTTTGGGGCGTTGATGACGCAGTTCATGTCACTGCTCCAACCACCGCATCCCGATCCTCGCACGGCTTGGGTGTGGTTCCCCATACGCGCAGCCTGGACCCCGTTGATGTCCGTATGGTCAGCGGCATGCCCTGCACATCCTTGGAACGAACCGTAGTGGATTGCTGCCTCATGCTGAATTACAAACAATCATTGGTGCTGATGGACCACGCCCTGCGAATGGGCGCTGACGTTGGAAGTATCCAGCGTATGAGCAATCATCTGGCAGGACGCAACGGGGTTCTCACGTTGCGCAGGGCTCTGGAGAATGCCAATCCCAGATCGGAATCCCCCGGCGAAACGCTCACACGCGAGCTGCTTCAGCGACTACGAATTGCCCTCCCCGAATTGCAGGTGGAGGTGACCACGCCAGAAGGACGCCATCGACTGGACTTTGCGTGGCGGAAGAAGATGCTGGCTTTGGAGTTCGATGGCAAAGTGAAGTACTTCGACTACGCGCCTACGGATGAGGTTCTCTACCAGGAACGGCAGCGGGAGAAAGCCTTGACGGAGGTGGGCTGGAGGTTCCTTCGCATACGGTGGCGGGACCTGTTTCGCGAGCAGGAGTTCAAACTACGGGTTCTACGCGCCCTAAGGGACTGAAGTAAGACATCCGTTTCGTGGCCTTGCTGCGCATTCGTTGCTGCGCACGGCACAGTACGCAGCAAGGCCACGAAATGGGACGCACCTAGGGGCGCTGCCGGCCGAAGACAGGGAGTGCGCGGAGCCAGCGGGAGAATCCGCCGGCTTTGCGGTCGCAGTCCGCCGGGATGTAGAAATCCGGATCCGTGGCACCGAAAGGCAGGTACAGCTCCTGACCCGGTGCCGGGAATTCGACGACGTTGTTCGTATCCTTCGAGTCCATCTGTGCCTCCTCTTTCCAGTGCATAAGTTTCCAGTGCTTATGTTTCCGTAATTTGGAAACTTTTTATTGAGATGTGGAAAGTGTATGCATCGGCTCAAAGTCCCGTCAAGGGCCGCCCAGACCCCAAACCGTTGCCCCGGTCACATTTGGCTGGTTCATAACGATCCCGGGAAACCCATGTACACAACTCGAAATCATGCGCTACTCTCGAATGAGTTCGTGGCGTAGGTCACGTAACCTGAGAGCAGCAGGCAGGGTCGTAATGAGCTGGCATCCATGGATGCCGGCTCTTTTTTGTGGGGTCGGCTCCACCAGAAACGCAGTGGAAACACGCGCTTAATTTCATTGATGGAACGTAGGTTCCACCTCACAGAAGTTGGGATATGACCATGAGCAACAACATCGTCCTCGGCGAAAACCAGTACGGCAAAGCAGAAGTCCGCGTCGTCAAGGTCACCCGGGATACCGACCGCCACCACATCGAAGACCTCAACGTCACCTCGCAGCTCCGCGGTGATTTCCAGGCCGCCCACCTTGAGGGCGACAACGGCCACGTCGTCGCAACCGACACCCAGAAGAACACGATCTACGCGTTCGCCCGTGCCGGCGTCGGCTCCCCCGAATCCTTCCTGCTCCGCCTTGCCGATCACTTCACCGGTGAATTCGACTGGGTCACCGGCGGCCGCTGGGAAGCCGAGGCCTACAGCTGGGACCGCATCCAGGCACACGGTGAGGGACACGACCACAGCTTCGTCCGCAACGGGCAAGAGGTGCGTACCGCCGTCGTCGTCCGTGATGGCGCAACCACCCACATCATTGCCGGCCTCAAGGACCTGACCGTCCTGAAGACCACGCAGTCGGGCTTTGTCGGCTACCCGCGCGACAAGTACACCACCCTGCCGGAAACCACGGACCGTATCCTGGCCACGGATGTCTCCGCCCGCTGGCGCTACAACACCAACCTGGACGCCGCAGCCACGGACTTCAACAAGAGCTACGAGGACATCAAGGCCCTCCTCCTTGAAGGCTTCACCGAGAACTACTCTCACGCGCTGCAGCAGACCCTTTTCGACATGGGCAAGAAGGTCCTGGAAGCACACAGCGAAGTGGACGAGATCAAGTTCTCCATGCCCAACAAGCACCACTTCCTGGTTGACCTGAGTCCGTTCGGCCTGGACAACCCCAACGAGGTCTTCTACGCCGCGGACCGTCCGTACGGCCTCATCGAAGCAACCGTCCAGCGCGACAACACCGAAGCAGCACCCGTCGCGTGGAGCGGGATCGCCGGCTTCTGCTAAGCAGCGGTCAGCCAAGCCGGACCCGGCGGCCCGCACACCGGCCTCACCGGACCGACTTGACCACGGAGTTTGTGTACAGGTCTTGCCCGTAAGCGCCCCGCGAGGGCATCACCTGTACACAAACCCGACCCCAAAACCCCAAGCACACCAAAGATTTGTTAGCCAGACACAGTTAGCCAGACGAAGGCGTCTGCCATGAACCCAGAGAGTCTGCCATGAACATCAAGAAGAAATCCCGCCCCGCGAAAGCGAATACCACCGCCGCACGCCCCGAGGACCAGCGCCTCTCCATCGGAAGCACTTTCGCTTACGGCTTCCAGCACGTCCTCACCATGTACGGCGGCATCATCGCTCCGCCTCTGATCATCGGCGCGGCCGCCGGCATGTCATCCCAGGACATCGGCCTCCTGATCGCAGCGTGCCTGTTCGTTGGCGGTCTGGCCACTATCCTCCAGACGGTCGGTATCCCGTTCTTCGGCTCGCAGTTGCCGCTCGTCCAGGGCGTATCGTTCGCCGGCGTGTCCACCATGGTCGCGATTGTCCAGGGCGGCGGCGGAATCCAGGCGGTGTTCGGCTCGGTCATAGTGGCCTCGCTGATAGGCCTGGCCATTACTCCCCTGTTCTCCAAGATCATCAAATTCTTCCCGCCGGTTGTGACAGGCACCGTGATCACCACCATCGGCCTGACACTCATGCCTGTTGCAGCCAACTGGGCGATGGGCGGCAACGCCAAGGCTGAAAACTACGGCAGCATGGCCAACATCGGCCTGGCCGCAGCCACCATGGGCGTGGTCCTGCTCCTCAGCAAGGTTGGCAACGCAGCGATCTCCAGGCTGTCGATCCTGTTGGCCATGGTCATCGGCACCATCATTGCGTTCGTCGCAGGAATGACCGACTTCTCCAAGGTGGGCCAGGGCGACATCGTCGCGTTCCCCACGCCCTTCGCCTTCGGTGCCCCGACCTTCGAAATCGCCGCGATCATTTCCATGCTCATCGTCATCCTGGTGACCCTCACCGAGACCTCCGCGGACATCATCGCCGTAGGCGAGATCGTCGACACCAAGGTTGATTCGCGGCGCATCGGCGATGGTCTCCGCGCCGACATGCTTTCCAGCGCGATCTCGCCGCTCTTCAACTCCTTCACCCAAAGCGCCTTCGCCCAGAACGTTGGCTTGGTGGCGATCACGGGCATCAAGAGCCGCTTCGTGGTCAGCGCCGGCGGCGTCATCCTGGTTGTCCTCGGCTTGCTCCCGATCCTCGGGCGAGTGGTCGCAGCGGTGCCGACGCCCGTCCTGGGCGGTGCCGGCGTCGTGCTTTTCGGAACGGTGGCTGCCAGCGGTATCCGTACCCTGGCCAAGGTCGAGTACAAGAACAACATGAACCTGATCATCGTCGCGGCATCCATCGGCTTCGGCATGATCCCCATCGCAGCCCCGGCGTTCTACGACGAGTTCCCGTCTTGGTTCTCCACGATCTTCCACTCCGGCATCAGCTCGGCTGCGGTGATGGCGATCCTGCTGAACATTATTTTCAACCACTTCAAGGCCGGCAACTCTGATAACCAGTCCGTGTTTGTAGCAGGCACGGAGCGCGTTGTCAGCGAGGACGACATCAAGTGCCTGAGCGAAGGCGACCGCTTCGAGAACGGCAAGCTCATCGACGCCGACGGCAAGGAAGTCCCGCTCAAGACGTCCAGCGCGTCCGAGCATTAGCACCACCTGATGACAAAAAGGCGGCAGTGTTTTCCTTGGGGGACACTGCCGCTATTTGTCTTTTCACCGAGATGACAAAAGATGACAATGTTTCCAGGAAACATTGCCATCAAATGCCATCTCGGCGGGGGTTAGTTCTGGTTGAGCTCCTTGGAGATCGCCAAGGCTGCCTCCCGGAGGAGGGGAACGGCGCGGTCACCGAAGTGGTTGTCAACGCGGGTGATCGGCCCGGAGACGGAGATCGCCGTGGGAGTGGGCGCATTGGGCACTGCCATGGCGAAGCAGCGAACGCCGAGTTCCTGCTCTTCCTCGTCAATGGAGTAGCCGCGCTCACGGATCACTTTGAGGTCTGCCAGGAGGGAGTCGATGTCGCCGATGCTCTTGGCCGTGGGAGTGGGCATGCCGGTACGGGCAACAATGCCCCGGACCTGCTCGTCGTCCAGTTGGGCGAGGATGGCCTTGCCTACGCCGGTGTCGTGCGTGTGGGCGCGCCGGCCAACCTCCGTGAACATGCGCATCGAGTGCATGGACGGAACCTGTGCCACATAGATGACCATGTCGGAATCGAGAACGGCCATGTTGGAGGTTTCCCCGAGCCGTTCCACAAGAGTCTTCAGCTGGGGGCGGGCAACGGCGCCAAGCTGCTTGCTGGCCCCTTCACCGAGGCGGATGAGCCGCGGGCCCAGGGCGTAGCGCCGGTTGGGAAGCTGGCGGATATAGCCGAGCGCCACCAGCGTCCGCAGGAGGCGATGGATGGTGGGCAAGGGCAGGTCTGTAGACGAGGACAGCTCGCTGAGAGTGACATCGCCGCCTGCATCGGTGATCAGTTCCAACAGTTCAAAGACGCGCTCAACCGACTGCACGCCTCCGGAGGCTTTTTCAGCCATTCCCTTGTCTCCAATGACTCAGATTCCGACAACTCTTATCCGCATCGTGAAAAGAATTGCTTAGAACACCCAAGATACAGCACGTACGGCAGCAACGCGACGACACCGAACATGACCGCGCAAGGGGTTGTGTTTCCACCTTGTAGATAATAATATCCATAATACGAAAACATTTAGTTTGGAACGGCGGCCCGGGAACGGGCCTAACAGGAGGAATTTCAATGGCGAATCCCAGCCCCGGAAACTCGATCACCCTGCGCGTCGCCGCGCCGTCGAGCTTCACGGCTACGAGTGAACTGGCAGCTGCGGTGGGTGCGGCCGGCGCCGCAATCACCGCCTTGGACGTCACGGAATCCCACCACGAGACGATTGTCGTGGACGTGACCTGCAACACCACGGACGACGCCCATGCAGGCCGCGTCAAGGACGCCCTCAATGCCCTCGACGGCGTTACCGTCCAGCACGTCTCCGACCGCACCTTCCTCATGCACCTCGGCGGCAAGCTCGAAGTTGTCCCGAAAGTAGCCCTCCGCAACCGCGACGATCTTTCCCGCGCCTACACTCCCGGCGTCGCGCGTGTCTGCCTGGCCATCGCCGAAGACCCGGCCGCCGCCCGCAACCTGACGGTCAAGCGCAACACCATCGCCGTCCTCACCGACGGCTCCGCAGTGCTGGGCCTGGGCAACATCGGCCCGGCCGCAGCACTTCCGGTCATGGAGGGCAAGGCCGCGCTGTTCAAGCAATTCGCCAACGTCGACGCCTGGCCGGTCTGCCTGGACACCCAGGACACCGAGGAAATCATCAAGATCGCCAAGGCCATGGCCCCGGTCTACGGCGGCATCAACCTCGAAGACATCGCCGCACCGCGCTGTTTCGAGATCGAGAACCGCCTCCGCGAGGAGCTGGACATCCCTGTCTTCCACGATGACCAGCACGGCACCGCGATCGTCACGCTCGCAGCCCTGGTCAACGCCCTGCGCGTGGTGGACAAGAAGCTGTCCGAGGTCAAGATCGTTGTCTCGGGCGTCGGCGCCGCAGGCTCGGCCATCATCCAGCTCCTCAAGGCACAGGGCGCACAGCACATCGTCGCTGCCGGCCGCTCGGGCGCCATCCACTCGGGTGAAAAGTACGACGACGAGCACCGCACCTGGATTGCCGCGAACACCAACGAGGAAGGCTTCTCCGGATCCCTCCACGACGCCCTCAAGGGAGCCGACGTGTTCATCGGCGTCAGCGCCCCGCACGTCATCGGCGAAGAGCAAGTGGCTTCCATGGCCGAGAACGCCATCGTGTTCGCCATGGCCAACCCCACGCCGGAAATCGACCCGGCCATCGCCTCCAAGCACGCAGCCGTCGTAGCCACAGGACGCAGCGACTTCCCTAACCAGATCAACAACGTGCTGGCATTCCCGGGCTTCTTCCGCGGCCTGCTGGATGCAGGGGCATCAGATATCACACCGAACATGCTGGTAGCCGCTGCCGAGGCAATCGCCAACCGGGTGGCTGACGACGAGCTGAACGCGAGCTACATTATCCCCAGCGTCTTCGATCCCCACGTTGCCGCGGACGTGGCTGCAGCCGTTGCCGCAGCTGCGCACGCCAATGCCGCCAGCGCCCGCTAGCACCAGCGCTCACTAGAAAAAGGAATCCGCTCCCATGGCTATTACAGTCACCGATCCCCGGCCGATCGAACGCGCCGAGGAAATCCTCACTCCCAAAGCACTGGCCTTCATCGAGGAACTGCACAAGCGCTTTGCCGGCACCCGCAACGACCTTTTGGAAGCCCGCAAGGCAAAGCGCCAGCAGGTTGCTGACACCAGCCGCCTGGACTTCCTCCCGGAGACCCGGGAAATCCGCGACGGCGACTGGAAAGTCGCGGAGGCACCGGCGGCTTTGCAAGACCGCCGCGTTGAAATGACCGGCCCGGCAACCCCTGCCAAGATGGCCATCAACGCCCTCAACTCGGGCGCCAAGGTCTGGCTCGCAGACCTCGAAGACGCCTCAACGCCCACGTGGCCCAACGTCATCGACGCGGTCCTCAACCTCCGCGACGCCGCCCAAGGCACCCTGAGCTACACCTCCCCCGAAGGCAAGGAATACCGCCTTCGCACGGATGCTCCCTTGGCCGTGGTTGTGGCCCGCCCCCGCGGCTGGCACATGGAAGAAAGTCACCTGCTGATCGACGGACAACCCACGGTCGGGGGGCTGGTGGACTTCGGCCTCCATTTCTTCCACATCGCCAAGCAGCTGCTCCTCAACGGCCACGGCCCGTACTACTACCTGCCCAAGATGGAGAGCCACCTCGAGGCCCGCCTCTGGAACGACATCTTCGTATTCGCCCAGGACTTCCTCGGCATCCCGCAGGGCAGCATCCGCGCCACCGTGCTGATCGAAACCATCCCGGCCGCATTTGAAATGGACGAGATCCTTTACGAACTCCGCGACCATGCCTCTGGTTTGAACGCCGGCCGCTGGGACTACCTCTTCAGCATCATCAAGTACTTCCGTGACGCCGGCGAGGAGTTCGTCCTCCCGGACCGCGCAACGGTAGCCATGACCGCTCCGTTCATGCGCGCCTACACCGAGCTCCTGGTCAAGACGTGCCACAAGCGCGGCGCCTTCGCCATGGGTGGCATGGCCGCGGTCATCCCCAACCGCAAGCAGCCGGACGTCACTGCCGCAGCCTTCGACAAGGTTCGCGCCGACAAGACCCGCGAAGCAAACGACGGCTTCGACGGCTCCTGGGTTGCCCACCCGGACCTGGTTTCCACATGCCGCGAAGTGTTCGACTCCGTGCTCGGCGACCCTGCGAATGGCGGCAAGCCCAACCAGCTGGACAAGCAGCGCCCCGAGGTGAACGTCACGGCCGAGCAGCTTATCGACGTCGCTTCCGCCGGCGGTACCGTCACGGAAGCCGGGCTTCGCCTCAACCTGTACGTCGCCGTCGCCTACACCGGGGTCTGGATCTCCGGCAGCGGCGCTGTTGCCATCCACAACCTCATGGAGGACGCCGCGACGGCGGAAATCTCGCGTTCGCAGGTGTGGCAGCAACTTCGCAACAAGTCGATCCTCGCAGACACGGGCAACACCGTGACCCGCGAACTCGTGAGCCGCATTCTCGGCGAAGAGACCGAGCGCCTGCGCATCGAATTCGGCGACGACAACTTCAAGAAGTACTACGAGCCGGCGTCCAAGCTCATCGAGGACATCTGCCTCTCCGATGAGTACACGGACTTCCTCACCACGCCCGCGTATGAGCTGGTGGGCTGAGATGGGTTCATTCTCTTCTTCTGATTTGGCTCATATCGAGTCGCAGCTCGCCGCCACGGACCAGTTGCTTGACGGCAACTACCCCGGCGACGACGGCTCACGCCAGCCCATCCACACGGTTTACGTCCCGGCCGACCGCTTCACGCCCACCTTGTCAGCCGAGTGGGGCGCGCAGGCACTTTCGACGGCGGAGGCTCACGGTGGCCTCGAAAAGCTCGGTCAGCTTCTGGGCCAGGAACCGGACCTCGCTGCCGCTGTGGCCGCGCGGGTTGCAGCGAAGCTTTCTGCTGAACCGATCGAGGACCTCCGCCTGGACTTCGAGGATGGTTACGGTGACCGGGGCGACGAGGCCGAAGATGCCGACGTCGTTGCTGCCGCCAAGGCTGTTTCAGCTGCGGTTGCGGCCGGAACAGCTCCGCCGTTTATCGGCATCCGCTTCAAGTGCTTCGAGGCCGCAACGCGTGCCCGCGGCCTGAAGACGCTGGACCTTTTCGTGTCCACTTTGGCTGCAGCCGGGGAGCTTCCTGCCGGGCTGATCCTTACCCTGCCCAAGGTCACCACCGTGGCACAGGTCCAGGCCATGGACTACGCCGTCTCACGCCTCGAGAAAGTCCACGGACTCCCCTCAGGCCGGCTCCGCTTCGAGGTGCAGGTGGAAACGCCGCAGCTCATCCTTGGCGCCGATGGCACCTCGCCGGTGGCACAGCTCCCCCACGTCGTTCCGGGCCGCATCAGCGCACTGCACTACGGCACTTACGACTACAGCGCTTCGCTGGGCATCTCCGCGGAATACCAATCCATGGAGCACCCCGTGGCTGACTTCGCCAAGGAAGTCATGCAGCTCGCCGTTGCCGGCACGGGAATCCGCTTGTCCGACGGTTCCACCAACATCATCCCGGTCGGTGATG
The DNA here is from genome assembly GCF_040684895.1 of Paenarthrobacter sp. NPDC089322. Taxonomy (NCBI): domain Bacteria; kingdom Bacillati; phylum Actinomycetota; class Actinomycetes; order Micrococcales; family Micrococcaceae; genus Paenarthrobacter; species Paenarthrobacter sp. NPDC089322. Next base: position 87,270 of record NZ_JBFBGW010000016.1, on the reverse strand, counting down.
CAGTGGAAGACGCGTGGAAGTTGCATGGCCGCTTGGTACGTCGTTCCCTGGAGAACGGCTACTACCAGGGCTGGGATCTCCACGCCGCCCAGCTACCCAGCCGCTTCTCGGCGTCGTACGCCTTCTACCGCGAAGGCTTGCCGGCAGCAGCGCTGCGCCTGCGCAACTACGTCGAACGTACCGAAGGCGGCGTCATGGACGAGCCCGCCACCGCCCGTGCCCTGGCCGGCTTCGTCCTTCGTGGCGTCCAGTGCGGCGCAGTGGGGACCGACGAGGTCAAGGCGCTTGCCGGCGTCGAACTTTCACAGCTGACCGCACTGGCGCACCCGCGGCTTGCACAACCAACGTCCCACTGACTAGGAGCAAACTCATGGGCAACTATTACTACCCGCAGGGCGGGCTGCCGCCGCAGACGCACCTGACCACCGAGCGGGCCATCGTCACCGAGGCGTACACCGTGATCCCCAAGGGCGTCCTTACCGACATTGTGACCAGCAACCTGCCGGGCTTCACCAACACCCGCTCCTGGATCATTGCGCGGCCGATCTCCGGTTTCGCCACTACGTTCTCGCAGCTGATCGTCGAGATCGGCCCCGGCGGCGGTGCCCCCAAGGCCGAGTTCGAAGCCGGCGTTGAAGGCGTGGTCTTCGTGACCAAGGGCAAGCTCAACCTGACCCTCGACGGCGAACTACACCATCTCGAGGAGGGTGGCTACGCCTACCTCGCAGCCGGTTCCGAGTGGGGCGTGGAGAACGTCTCGGACGACATCGTGTCCTACCACTGGATCCGCAAGGCCTACGAGCGGCTCGAGGGTTACGAGGCCAAGTCCTTCGTGACCAACGAGAAGGACATTGAGCCGACCTCTATGCCGGACACCAACGACGTCTGGAAGACCACACGCTTTACGGACTCCAGCGACCTCGCCCACGACATGCAGGTCAACATTGTCACCTTCCAGCCCGGCGGCGTGATCCCCTTCCCGGAAACACACGTCATGGAGCATGGCCTGTACGTCCTCGAGGGCAAGGCCATGTACCTGCTCAACAACGACTGGGTCGAGGTTGAGGCTGGCGACTTCATGTGGCTGCGCGCGTTCTGCCCGCAGGCCTGCTACGCCGGTGGTCCGGGCGAGTTCCGGTACCTGCTGTACAAGGACATGAACCGCCAAGTGAAGCTCACATAGTTCTGTTCTGCTTGCGTGGGTGCAGGAAATCGCCGGAAATGCTGCCAGCTTTTGCTGGGGTATTCCGGCGATTTTCGTTTTCCGGCGAGTTCGCTCAGCGGCGGCGAGCCTAGCGCCGGGCTTAGCGGCGGCGGCCGATGGCGAGCCCGGCCCAAAACGCGAGGACCAGGAGCCCCGCGACCGTCACTGCCAGCCCGATCTGCGTACCGAGGCTAATGAATGCCGCGCCGTTTCCCGTGAAGACCTCATTACTCAGTGGCGCGTAGGCGAACCAGCTTCCTGAGTCTCTGTTGATCCACGCCACGATCAGACCGACAAGCACCGCCACCATCCCCAGCCACGGCACGACGGCGGCAGTAACTTTCCGTGCAGGCTGCGGTGTGCTGTGTTCCCCGGGCGTGTTGTTATCCCCCATGCATGCAAGCCCACCCCCTACCCTGCCCAGCCCCTGACCCACCCAAGTAGGTCGCAGTTGTGCGCGTTTTGAGCCGTCAAAACGCGCACAAATGCGACCTACTTGGGTGCGCCGGCGATCCGGTAGGAGTCCTGGAGCAGCTCGGTGAGTTCGCCGACGTCGATCTTGTCCAGGTGGACCAGGACCAGGTTCGGGGAGCGCTCGTGATGCGGGGTCCAGTAATACTTGTCCGGTTCCATGGCGGCGAGGGCTTCGCGCTCATCAGTCTTCACGGTGACCACGCCGTCCTCCCAGATCCGAGCCATGAGGGTCCTGGCGAACCACGCGGGCTGACCCCAACTGGGCCGTTCGCTGACACCCGGCAAATCCAGGCAGATTCTCCTGACGTCCTCTTCGGTGGCCATGGTTCACTGTGGCAGCGCGCAGAGTGCCCGTCAAACCCCTTCCTGTCAGTACGCCTCGGTAGAGTGCTCACCATGGATGACAAAGCAACGTTGCTCAACTACCTCCGAACGCGCCGGGAGGACCTCCTCGGCAAAGTGGAGAACCTCAGCGAGTACGATTCCCGCCGCCCGATGACCCCCACGGGCACAAACCTGCTGGGCTTGGTGAAACATGTTGCCAGCGTGCAGTTGGACTACTTCGGGGTGACGTTCGGTCGGCCAAGCGGGCGTGACCTGCCGTGGCTTGCCGATGACGCCGAACCCGATTCTGACATGTGGGTACCGGCAACCGAGACCCGTGAAGAAATCCTCGAACTCCACCACTTCTCCGCCAAGCACAGCGATGAGACCATCGAGTCCCTTGCCCTGGATGCGCCAGGGGTGGTGCCGTGGTGGTCAGACGAGAAGAAGAACGTGACCCTGCACCAGATCCTCGTCCACATGTGCGTCGAAACCGCACGTCATGCCGGGCACGCGGACATCATCCGGGAGCTTATCGACAGCTCGGCAGGCCAACGCCCGGGCGATCCGAACATCCCTCAACGCAACTCGGAGGAGTGGGCAGCGCACCGTTACAGAATCGAGGCAGCCGCTCGGGAGGCAGACCGACACCGGTAAAATTTCACAGCCCACGCTTAAGTCGGGCAAACCTCCGGCGTAGCCTCGCTCCGTAGCACGGCGCGCCGTCGTCCCGGTCGTTTTGGCGGTCACTCTTTCTGCCGGTGGTGCCGCCGCCTGGGCACTCGACCGCTTCGTCATTCCGCACGCGCAAATCACCAACGTCTCGGAGTACGAAGCCAGCCAGCGGGCACCTCCGGTACAACCACGACGGCGGACAGCACCTCCGCGGACACCTCGGCAAGCGCCGTGGTCACTGACGCGACATACAGGCAAGGTGACACGGGCGTGTCCATTTCCACGGTGACCACCGGCAGCGGTGACAGCACCGTCACGGACTACGTTGCCGACGTCGTGCTTGACGACGCAACCACGCTGAAGCCGGCGTTTGCCTAGGACACGTAGGGCGGGAACATCACGGGGACCACCTCTGCGATCGCGGAAGGCCACAACGTGGGAGTGAAATGCCGCTGTTCCTGATCCGGGCCACGGGGCCGGCACCCCTTCCCATGGAGATTGGTATCCCAAAGCCCGGTCACAATCCGTTTACAGCCTCCACTATGGTCCTTTGGTATTCCAAAGTGTAATCTACATCACATTCCTTGATGTGATATTTCGATTTCGCATGACGGAACATTCGCGTGGCAATGAATGAACCTTCAGAGCTCAGATAGGAGCGCACTGTGGAAAAAGACCTTGCCCAGGAGGCTGCAACACCGCGGACCGGATCCCTGGCACAACAAATCGAAGGCGCCTACCAGCGGATCGGGGTGACTGGGGCGCACCGGCAGATCGTCTTCATGATCCTGTTGGGCGTCTTCTTTGACGCGCTCGAGCAGAACGCTGTGGGCATCACCGGCCCCATCCTCCGGGAATCGTGGGGCCTGGGCGCTACCGAGATCGGCTTGCTGAACACAATGACGTTTACGGCAACCGCACTGGGACGCCTGGCGACCGGCTTAATCGTGGACAAATTCGGCCGACGGCACATGTTGGTCATCAACCTCATCATCTTCGCAGGGGGTTCCCTTCTCTGTGCCGTTGCCCCTAACTACCCCATCCTGGCTGCCGGTCGCTTCATCGTAGGCTTCGGACTGGGCGGCGAAATCGCGGTAGCCGTGATCATGATGGCGGAGTTCTTCGCCGCCAAACACCGCGGCACAGCCGTGGGACTCATCAACGTCACAGCAGCCGGACTCGGAAACATGCTGGCACCTGCTTTTGGCATCCTGGTCTTTACGATCTTTGACGGCCCGGACAAGTGGCGCTGGGTCTTCGGCCTGCTCTTCATCCCTGCCCTGCTAGTGATGTTCTTCCGGCGCTTCGTCCCCGAGACCCCTCGCTTCCTGGCGTCGCAAGGCAAGATCGACCAAGCAAACCTGGTCATCACACGGCTCGCACGCAACAGACTCTCCGGCCCCATCACTGATCCGGACACCTACATCACCGCAGTATCCAGCCCCGCCACTACCAAGTCCACAGGGCATTGGAAGGATGCGCTCCGCGGCAAACTCCTCAAGAGAACGGTCCTTCTGTGCATCGCGGTCTGCATGTCCTACGCCGCCCAGATTTCCATGTTGACCTTGATGCCGACCATCCTGGTTTCACGAGGGTACGCGGTGAATACGAGCCTGTGGTTCACCCTCATCATGCAATCGGGTTCACTGCTGGGCGCGTGCACGGCCGCTTACCTTGCCAGCCGCCTGCCCCGGAAGAAAGTCCTGACAGCGGCCGCGATTCTAGGCTGCCTGTCCGGTCTGTCCATGGCATTCCTCGCAAGCGACATCGTGTTCGTGGTGATCTTCGGCGTCCTCTTCAACTTCTCCGTCATCATCCTGAACACCACCATCTGGCTCTTCGCACCCGAGCTCTACCCCACCCGTACACGTGGCTTCGGAACATCCATCATTCTCGCCGCGGGTTCCTTGTCCGGCGGTTTGTTCCCCCTCATCTCCGGCGCTGTGTTCGACGCCGCCGGCCTGCCGGGCATGTTCACCACGTTGGCCGTACTCTTCTGCATCCTGGCAATCGTCGTCCAATTCCCACCGGAAACCTTTGGCAAACCCCTCGAAGAAGACGGCGAACCAGGACATGACGAGGAGGCAGCCATCTATGGGCACTGAAACGAAAACCGTCCTGCTGGTCAACCCGAACACCAACCGCAACACCACGGACACAATGGTCCACCTTGCCAAAGAGAACTTGGTGCCCCACGGCTTTGAAGTCATTGGGCTCACTGCGGCGGCGGGGCCGGCAATGATCGTTGACCCGCAGTCCCTGGCAGAGTCCGGAACGCATGTGCGGGACGCCGTGCTCGGCTACTTGTCAGGGCCCGACGGCGGCAAGGTCACCGGGGTTCTGGTGGCGGCCATCGGGGATCCCGGACGGGCAGGGTTGGCCCGCGAATTGGACATCCCCGTAATCGGCATCGGGCAGGGATCCGTCCGTGCAGCAGCCCACGCTCCGGACGGTTCACTCCGCCGTTTCGGGATGGCCACCAGCACACCCCTGCTAGTGGACGCACTCGGCAAACTGGTTGCCGCGCACGGAGTGTCGGAGCACTTCACGGGGGTCCGGCTTACGGAGTCCGAGCCGCTGGTCCTCGCCGGAGACCCCGAGCGGCAGTTCCAGGAGTTGGCCCATGCTGTCCATGCGGCGATGGATCAGGACGGCGCCGAGGCCGTCATCATTGCCGGCGGACCACTCAGCGCCACTGCCCGCCGCCTGGCCGGGACCACCGCCGTCGAGATCATCCAACCTGTTCCGAGCGCGTGCCGGCTGCTCCTCACTGAGTTCGCACAACTGGGTTAACCGCCCGCCCCCCAAAAAAGCAGGGCCCGACGGCGGAACCCAAGTGCCGCCGTCGGGCCCAACTAGGTCGCATTTAAGCGCGTTTTGACGGGGCTAAACGCGCTTAACTGCGACCCAGTTGGGTGCCCACGCACGAGGTGCGCAACCCCCGCAAGCCCACCCCGCAAACTTGATGGGAAATTGATCCAAACGAGCAAAGTTCCTTGATATTGCAGGGCCACGCTGGAAGCACACGGAGCACCAATACAGAGGGGTTTCGGCGTCGAATATCCGGCAAGAACACAATGATGTGGGGGACAACATGGATCAAGGACCAGCACTCACAGAGGTGATCGCCGTCAAAGGCATCATCCAGGACCAGCACCCCGTGGACTTCCACGCGCTGGGTGTTGCAGGTTGCATCGACAGGCTCGCTGCGCCGCTTCGACGCTCAGGAGTATCCGTTCAATGGCACATACCCCACCACGGAATTGAAATTTCCTCCGCATCCGCAGCCCTCCTCTACCACGTAGCGCAGGAGACCTTCAGCAACACCCTGAACTACGCCGAAGCCAGCGAACTCACCATCAAGCTCAACGCGGTGTACCACGGTATCCAGCTGACCATCAAAGACGATGGCAAAGGCTTCGAGATCCACGCCGCGCCCAGTGGTCGCCGGCATGGCTTTGGACTGCTGCTGATGTCCATCGCCGTGCACGACGCCGGAGGAACGGTGGAGATCGATTCCGAACCCGGGCAGGGCACCAGCGTGAGCGTTACATTGCCCCTCGATTGAGTCCAAGTTGGGACCATTTTTGGGGGCCCAAACCATGGAACGGCGGCGTTCGCGGACGTATTCTGTAGCTACTTTTCAGCCTGGCATCCCGAGGGAATGGCACGAAAATGGCACGGAGCAAGGGTCCACGGTTCAGTTTGGGCAAGGTCCTTTTGAGGATCTTCGGGTTTTTCTTCGTGAGCATCCTTTGCGGGGTGCTGATCACGGGCTTCCTGGCGCCGATGGTCGCTTTTACCAGTTCCACGGTGGGCAGTTCCGTCGGCTTTTACAACAGTCTGCCAAGCCAGCTCGAGGTGGAATCCCCGTCCCTTTCCAGCACCGTTGTCAGTGCGGACGGGCAGCACATTGCAACGTTCTATGCAGAGAACCGCGTGAAGGTCCCGCTGGACCAGATGTCACCCTTCATCCGCAAGGCGATCGTCGCCATCGAGGACAGCCGCTTCTATCAGCACACGGGCGTTGACGCCCAAGGCATCATGAGGGCATTGACGTCCAACCTGACGCAGGGAACCCGGCAAGGCGCATCCACCCTGACGCAGCAGTACGTCACCAATGTGCTGAACGAGTCCCGTTTGTCGGAGGGCCGTAAGGAGGAGGTAGTCCTCAGCGGCCAGAAGACCATTGGCGACAAGCTCCGCGAAATAAAACTCGCCCTTGAACTGGAAAAGCGCTTCACCAAAGAACAGATCCTTGAGGGCTACCTGAACATCGTGTTCTTCAATCGGAATGCCTACGGTATTGAGGCGGCGTCGCGTTACTTCTTCAGCACCACGGCGAAGGACCTGACCTTGCCGCAAGCCGCCCTCCTGGCCGGGCTCGTCAACGGACCCAGCATTTACGATCCCACAGCCAATCCGGAATCCGCCTTCAACCGGCGAAACCTTGTGCTGGACAGGATGCTGGAACAAGTCATGATCACCCAAGCCGAGCATGACGCTGCTGTGGCGTCACCCGTGGAACTCAAGATCACCCCTTCCCTGCAGGGCTGCGCCGGTGCCACGATCGCCACCTACTTCTGCGATTACGTATCCCACCTGATTTTGAACAACGAGGCCTACGGGCCCACCGTTGAAGACCGTGAACGGCTCCTGTACCGGGGCGGCCTCACCATCACCACCACCCTGGACAGCAGGCTGCAGGCTGTTGCCCAAACCCAGGTGGACGCGTCGGCAGGTGAAAATCCGGACAAGTGGGGCGCAGCACTGACGTCGGTGGAGCCGGGTACGGGAAAGATCCTGGCCATGGCGCAAAACACCGTGTTTGTGCCGACGCCTGGCAAGTTCGATACGCAACTGAACTTCAACGTGGACGCCAAGGATGAGAACGGTTTAGACCTTAACGGAGCGGGCGGATTCCAACCGGGCTCAACCATGAAGCCGTTCATCTTCGCGGAATGGCTCAATCAGGGTAAATCCCCCACCGCCATGGTGGATGCTTCCCGCAGGGTCTACCCGGTTGGCTTCCCGTGGCGTTCCAGTTGCGGCAAGGTGCTCGGCGGATACAGCACTGCACAGAAAGCCCAGAACCTCGGTGCTGACGATGACCTGCAGAACAACGACGAGGGCTACTACCGCAGCATGCCCATCAACTATGGCCTGTACAACTCGATCAACACCGCAACGTTTGCCACGGCAGCACAACTGGACTTCTGCGGTATCCAGCGGATGGTGGACGCCGTTGGTCTCCACAGCGGCTTGGACAATGCTCCGATCAACATGCACCAGATCGGCAACCTGCTCGGTTCCATCGGCGTCGCCCCCTTGGTCCTCGCGAGCGCATATGCGACCTTCGCCCACGACGGCACCTATTGCAAACCCATGGCGATTACCGAAATCACCGATGCCCAAGGCCGGAGATACGACGCCCAAACCCCCGAGTGCCGCAGCGCTGTGAAACCTGAAGTTGCCCGCGGAGTGAACGCCGTCCTGCAGGACGTACTCAAGGTTGGGTCCGGTGTGTACATCGAACCCAAGGTCCAAAGCCGAGTTCCCGTGGCGGCCAAGACCGGTACGTCGAACAACAACGGTGCCACGTGGATTGCCGGTTACACCACCCGGATATCCACGGCTTCGTTCTTTGGGGATACCACCGCGGGCCAGCAGCGGGCAGGGCAAAACGTCACCATCAACGGCAAGTTCTACCGTTCATTGGACGGTTACATGATCGCCGGTCCGCAATGGGCCAACTTCATGATGGAAGCCACAGCCCTCTACCCGAGCGGCGCCTTTGCGGCACCGGCACCTCCGCCGTCCGCGCCCCCTTCGGCAACTGCTACGCCACGGTGACTTTAAAGCACGACGGCGGCTTCCGCCGTCGGGCGTTCCTCGTTGCGGGACCCGCTCTTCCTCCTTTCGTGACGACCTTTCGCGACGACGAGACACGCAAAGCGGGCCACACAACGCGAGGGGTGCCTTGTTCAGGCTGGTTCTGACAGACCCTCTCAGGTGGTCCCTGTTCCGTCGTACGGTGTTGGTATGGATAACCGAGCCGAGGTACGAGAGTTCCTGTCGTCCCGCCGCGGACGCATCACCCCCGAGCAGGCTGGCCTGGAGACGTTCGGGAGCCGGCGTCGCGTGAGTGGTCTCCGCCGTGAAGAGGTGGCGCGACTGGCGGGCGTCAGCGTGGACTACTACACACGGCTTGAACGCGGGAACTTGAACGGCGTCTCCGACAGTGTGCTCGACTCGATCGCCCGTGCCCTGAACCTTGACCGGGCCGAACACGATCACTTGTACGATCTTGCCCGGGCTGCCAACAAGTCCGCGCGCAAACGGTCAACGTCGGCAGCCGCCACAGCGCGCCCGGTGCTTCAGCACATGCTGGACGCCATCACAGGTGCGCCGGCGTTCATCGGAAATAACCGAATGGACATCGTCGCAGCGAACGCCCTGGGCTACGCGCTCTATTCAGACATGTACAAGGGAACAACTGCGCGTCCGGCCAACCACTCCCGCTTCATTTTCCTCGACTCGCGCTCCCACGACTTCTATACGGACTGGGAACGCGCGGCTAACGTCAACGTCGCGATCCTCCGGCGCGACGCCGGCAGGTCTCCCCACGACAAAGGCATCGCCGAGCTCGTTGGCGAATTGTCCATGCGCAGCGACGAATTCCGGACCCGGTGGGCCGCCCACAACGTTCGCCGCCACTACACCGGGGCCAAGACCTTCAAGCACCCGGTAGTAGGCCTGCTGGAACTGAACTACCAAGTGTTGGACCTCGAAGAGGACCCCGGCTACACGTTGACCGTGTACCCCGCTGTTCCGGGCAGCCCATCGGAGGATGCGCTGAAGATGCTCGCGTCCTGGGCGGCCACCGGGAACATTGTGGAAACCGCCCTCACCGCGCGTAGCGTTCGGTGAAATTCCGCAGCACCCTCATCGGTTCGGTCACAGAAGACTGCCTGGCGGTCCCGATGAGTTCGTCCGCGGCGTCCGGCGGGAAGTAGCCGGCGTTTTTGTAGATGTTGATCCTGGTGATCAGCCCGTCCGCATCGAGTTCGGGGTGGAACTGTGTGGCGTACAGGTTGTTCTTGATCCGAAACATGTGAACAGGACATGCTGCCGAGCTCGCCAGCAACACAGCGTGGCCCGGCAACTTAGCGCATGCTTCTTTGTGCCCGACGAACGCCTCGAACGTGGTGGGAAGCCCATGTAGTAGTGGGTCTTTGCTTCCTTCCACCGTCAGCATGATCTTCGTGGGCCCAACTGGTTCGCCGAAGCGCCGATCGATCGTGGCGCCCTGGTGCACCCCCAAGGTGCCGACGCCATAGCAGGCTCCCAGGAAGGGGAAGTCCTCGGCCACGATGCGGTCCAGGAGCGTGGAGAGTTCTGTCTCCACACGGAGCTGGGTCGTGGTCTTCTCCTCTACAGGGTCGCTGGAGGTGAAGGGACTGCCGCCAACGATGACTCCGGAATAGTGATCGAGTTCCAATGCGGGCAAGGGCGCAGACTCCAGCCGCACGCGGAGCAGTTCGTCCGGCCTGAGACCGCAGTAGCGCAGGTATGCCTGGTACTCGTCATCGGCGGCGGCGTCTTCTGCTCGGGTGGCCAGCAACAGGAAGGGCTTCACAGGCCCAGTCTGCGGGAGGAATGTACGGGTGTCCATGTATGTTGCTGGGGGTGTCTGACAGACACTCCCAGAGCCCCTGCCTTATTGCGTAGCGTAGGGATTGTTCACGCTAACGTCCCGTACCGTGATCCATCCCAAAGGAGCCATTCTTGAAGCAGGACCCTTCCGTGGTTGAAACCCGGAAATCCGAACACGCCAGGCAATCCGGAGCCACCAGCCTTCGACCCGCCAAAATTCCCTGGCCCGGTTTGCTGGTCCTCGCAGCAGCGGGTTTCACAGCCGTCACCACCGAACTCCTGCCGTCGGGCTTGCTTCCCCAGATCAGCAGGGACCTTGGCGTGGAGGAATCCGCGGTAGGGTCGCTGACGGCAGCGTACGCAGCCATCATCGTCTTTACGGCTCTTCCCCTGTCCCGGCTACTGGGTGGGAGGATCCCCAGGAAGACGCTGCTGGTGGGCACAGTGCTTGCCTTCGCACTGAGCAACGTATTGCTGGCGCTAAGCCCGAACTTGGAAGTGGCTATCGCTGCCCGGTTGTTGGGTGGTATTGCCCACGGCATGTTGTGGTCCAGCATGGCCCCGTACGTGGCGCGCATCGTTCCGCCGCACTCAGTGGGCAAATCCATGGCCGTGGTGTTCAGCGGAACCAGCATCGCATTGGCCGTCGGTGCTCCTATCGGCACGTTGATGGGCACCATCATGACCTGGCGGGCCTCCTTTGTGGTGCTCGCCGGGGTTGGGGTCCTGTTGGCGTTGCTGGCGCTGTGGCTCCTCCCCGCCGCACACGACCCCGGAACCCACAAGACACCTTCGATCCGCGAAGCACTGAAACTTCCCGGCGTCATTGCCATCGCCACAGCCTGGCCGCTCATCCTCCTGGCACACTTCACGCTGTTCACCTACGTTGCCCCGTTCCTGCTCTCCTCGGGCCTGCCGGAGGCCTTCACCGGCCCTTCCCTGTCGATCGTCGGGGTCTCGGGTTTGGTGGGGATCTGGATTGCCGGTCTGACAGCGGATTCCCATCCACGGCGGTCGGTGATTGCCGCCGTCGGACTTCTTTTGCTCGCGTTCGCGCTACTGCCGCTCTTGGGCGGCACGTGGGTGGGCGTGACCGCCCTGCTGGTCATGTGGGGCGTGGCATTCGGCGCAATCGGCATCTACAACCAAGCCGCGATCCTGCTCGCGGGGGGTGAGCACAAGGACGCCGCCAACGGACTCACGGTTGTCACCATCCAGTTGGGCATCGCCGTGGGCGCAGCTTACGGGGCCTTGGCGTTGACCGCGGTTGGCGCGCAATTGGTACCGTTGGCGGCCGCGCTGCCCACCGCCATCGCATTGGCCATTATCATCGCCAGCAGGCGCGGCGGATATCCGGCCGGGCGACGCGAATCCGGGCGTCGTGAGAAGCGCCGTTAACATCTGCGAAACATCCCGGTCACGTGATCTTCACGAAGGTGCGTTTTCTGTAACTTGACTGCAACTTGTCCCTTCTGAGTCGGAAACATAGCTCACCGAATATTGATCGGGGGTTAGTGAAGGCCGGACCACACCGGCCATGTCTGATCAGAAGGGAACGCAGGTGGAGATCTCTGCGCAACACGTCTGGATGATGTTGTCATCGGCAATGGTGCTTTTCATGACTCCGGGCCTCGGCTTGTTTTACGGCGGTATGACCCGCGCCAAGGCAGCATTGAACATGATCATGATGAGCTTCATCTCCGCGGGAATCGTGGGCGTGGTGTGGGTGCTTTGGGGCTATTCCATGACCACCGGCGACGGTTTCCTGGGCCTGTTCGGCAATCCTTTTGCGCACTTTGGCCTGCAGGACCTCATGGGTTCGCCCGACCTCATCAAGGTGGGCTTCGCCGCAACCTTCGCGATCATCACCGTTGCCCTCATCAGCGGTGCCATTGCCGACCGGGCCAAATTCGGCGCCTGGGCGATCTTCGTTCCGATCTGGGTCACTGTGGTCTACTGCCCGCTGGCGTACATAATTTGGGGCGGCGGCCTGATGAGCGCCGGCGGCGCCCTCACCGAGATCTTCGGACAAGTGATTGACTTCGCTGGCGGCGCGGTTGTCGAGGTCAGTTCCGGTACCGCCGCTTTCGTCCTCGCCCTGATCGTGGGAAAGCGTCACGGATTCGCCAAAGACCCGAACCACCGTCCGCATAACGTCCCGTTCATCATGATCGGCGCAGCCATCCTCTGGTTCGGCTGGTTCGGGTTCAACGGCGGAGCTGCCGCCACGGCCGAGCAGGCAGGGCTCATCTGGGTCAACACCTTGGTCACCCCTGCAGCGGCAATGCTGAGCTGGCTCGTCACCGAAAAAATCCGCCACGGCCACCCGACATCGCTGGGCGCAGCTTCCGGTGTAGTCGCCGGACTTGTTGCAATCACCCCGTCCTGCGCCGACATCAGTCCGCTCGCGGCACTCGGGCTCGGCCTGGTAGCCGGTGCAGCCTGCGCGATCTTCGTGGACCTCAAGTACAAGTTTGGGTTCGACGATTCGCTTGACGTCGTAGGTGTGCACTTCGGCGCCGGCGTTATCGGGACCCTCTCCCTCGGCTTCCTCGCCCTTCCACACGACGGCGTTGGCGGTGGCCTCTTCTACGGCGGCGGCCCCCAGCAGCTCGTGGCGCAGACCGTTGCGGTCCTGCTCACCATCGCTTTGTCGGGCTTGGGCACGTGGGTGATCGGCCGGGCCATCCACAAGACCATCGGCTTCCGGGTGACCCACGAACACGAAGTCACGGGTGTCGACCTGACCCAGCACGCCGAGTCGGCCTACGAATTCGGCCTCACTCCCCACGGACACTTCCGTCAGCAGCAGTCGCACCTGTCGTCGTTGCTCAAGCGGAAGCCGGAGGCGCCTCCTGTTCAGGAAGCCAAGGAAGACAGCTTCGCCTAACGGCACCGGCACAGGAACAGAGCCCGACGACGGTACTTGCGTGCCGTCGTCGTCCTCTGTTGTGCGCGTGCTTGCCCAAGTAGGTCGCATTTGTGCGCGTTTTCACCGCTCAAAACGAGCTTAACTGCGACCTACTTGGGTTAGCCGCTACCCTCCCAGAGCCGTTGCCACCAGCTGCGTTTCGACGGCGGTTCCGGTTGCGTTTCGGGCGGGGCGGTGGAGGCACGGCTGTCACGCCACCGTTGCACTTCAAGGTCCACGTCGCGGAGCTTGGTTATCACCGGAGGGCCGCCCTGCAACTGCCGGCGGGCCTCGATGACGCGTTTGTTGAAATCCTCGACCGTGTCCCGGACCTGTTTCTCGGAGTAGAGCTGGTCCAACTTGGAATCGAGTTCTGCGTCCTCGGTTCTCAGGAGGATGGCCGGTGGGCCGAGGCCGCTGATCTGTTCACGCTGGATGAGTCCTTTGACCCACCAATCGGGGTCGTAGCCCTTTCCCAGCCCGGGGATTGGCTTGCCGGCGTACTTGAGGTTATCGAACTTGCCCTGGGCCATGGCCTCCCGCACCAGATAGTCCGCCCGGGCGGCCTCATTGACTTTGCGGCGCTTTTCCCGGAGGGCGTCGTCGGCATCGAGTTCCGCTCGTTCACGGGCGTCACCCACTGAACCCCGGCCTGCCCTGAGTTCAGCTGCCCGTTCCAGCCGGTGCCTTGCGTTGCCTTCGTTCTCCACGGACCGCACCGCCTTTCACGAGCTTGAGGTCCTTCTTTCAGTATTCCCCACGAAATGGCGCTCCAAACAGACTTAAGAGCGTGCGGCCACGACCTTCTTTGAAGCAGCAGACGCCCCGACGCGCCGTCCGGAACGGCGTGTCGGGGCGGGCTTCACAGCAAAGTAGGTCGTGGCGGAACACGTGCCCCGAGCGGGGACGAATCAGCGAACAGCCATGCTCGGATCCAGCTGCTCAATGCCCTCGGGTGTCACCAGGACCACCCGGGCTGTGCAGATGTCGTAGAACAATCCGGTGGCCTGCACGTCGCCGGACGCGAGGGCCGGACCTGTAACGGGGTGTTCTGCCAGCTTCTCCAGTTGAACGGCCACATTCACCATGCTCAACTGGTCCAGGCGGCTGTACCCTTCGGCAGCGGCGGCAAGGGCTACGGGATGTCCTTCCGTCAGTGCAAGATGGCTGGGACGGGCATGATCAAGCCAGGTGTGGAACCCGGTTCCCAAAGAAGGAGCAGCGCCCTCCGCGTCCGCCAAAACAGCTTTCATGGCGCCGCAGTTGGAGTGCCCGCACACCACAACCGAGTCCACGGACAAAGCCTTGACTGCGAAAGAAAGTGTGGAATCAATCGATGCGTCGTGATCGTCGCTGCAGACCACATTCCCGATGTTCCGCAGTGTCAGCAGATCCCCCGGACCGCTGCTGGTGATGAGGTTGGGGTTCACGCGCGAGTCCACGCAGGCTACGAACAGGGTGTCCGGGTTCTGCCCATCCGTGAGGTCCTGGACCAAGGGGCGGACCTTCTCTGCGTGGCGCCGGTGGTACTTGTCGATGCCCAGGAGGATTGACCGCGGCGGCGGCTGCCCGCCGGCGTCGTCCTCTTCCGGGGTGTGCACCACGGAAGGCGACGGCTGCCACGAAGTCCGGGGTGGCAACGGGAATTCCCGTGGTTCCTGGCGTTGGGGTGTGTTATCCGCGGCGTCCCGGAAGACCGTGGTGCCATGTTCCTCGATGGTGACCGTACCGCCGGTGGTGTGGTGCTGGCTCTGCCACGCAACCAACGCCTCCCGGAAGGCGTGGTCCAGGTAGTCGGCGTTGAGTTCAACCACCACGTCCTTGCCTTCGGGTACGGAATGAAGCACCCGGTTGAGGCGCGGCAGGGCAAAGAAGCTGCAGGAACCTTCGACGGTGATGCGCCATGGCAGGCCTTCGCTGACGGGAGTGTGGGCTTGGATACGGGCCCGCAGCACCCGCCACAGCACGCTCAGGGCGGCGAGGGCGAGGCCGATGATGACGCCTTCGAGCAAGTTCAGGAACACAACGCACACCAGTGTGACTGCGTACACCAAGAGGTCGCCCGTGCGGAGGCTGGTCTTGATGTCGGCGACCTTGATGAGCTTGGCCCCGATCACCAGCAGGAGGCCCGCAAGCACGGACAGCGGGATCAGCTGGATGAGGCCGGCGATCAGCGCAGAGAACACCAGGACCCAAAAACCGTGGAGGATGGCGGACGCCCGGCTGGCCGCGCCGGCTTCGACGTTAGTGGCGCTGCGGACGATCACGCCCGTGACGGGTAGCCCTCCGATCATGCCGGAAACCATGTTGGCCGATCCTTGGCCGATGAGCTCCCGGTTGAGGTTGGTCCGCGAACCCGTGTGCATTTTGTCAACGGCAACCGCGCTCAGCAGGGATTCAATGCTTGCGATCAGGGCAACCGTGATGACAGCCATCGCGGCCGCCCTCCACTTACCATCCGGAAGGCTCGGCAGGGCGATGGCGTCAAAAATCGAGCCGCTGAAACTGATGCGCGGGACGGCCGGCGCCACGGTGACGGACACCGCGGTGACAAGGACGACGGCGGCCAGCGGGCCGGGTATTTTTCGCGCCGCTGCGGGCAGGTACTTCCACGCGACGAGGATGCCTACCACCGAAAGGCCAAGCAGGGCGGAGTGGAGCTCGACGTTGGTGATGGCGGCCGGGAGTGCGGCCAGGTTCTCGACGGCGGATCCGGCGGCCTGGCCACCGAGGAGCACGTGAAGCTGCTGAAGGATGATGGTGATGCCGATTCCGGCGAGCATGGCCTTGACCACCACAGGCGACACCGCCAGCGCCGCGCGCCCAACCCGGCTAAGGCCCAGCAACAACTGCACGACGCCGGCAGCGGCAGTAATCGCGCATGTCACCTGCCAGCCGAACTCGTCTACCAGGCCGGCCACGACGACGGTCAGCCCGGCGGCGGGGCCGCTCACCTGCAGTACCGACCCACCGAGGGCCCCGGCCACAATGCCTCCGACGGCTGCGGCGATGAGGCCTGCCATGACAGGGGCCCCGGAAGCGGCGGCGATTCCGAGGGACAACGGGAGGGCTACAAGGAAGACAACCAGGGAGGCCGGGAGGTCGGCTCCAAGGTTGGAGAGGAAGCTGGGTTTGCTTTTGGCGTTGGGTCCCGGTGGGCTGTGGGCGTCTTTGGCTGCGGCGGTCTTCTGGATGTTTGGCATGGGATTTCCTTTGGCTCGGGAAGGGTGGACCTTCCCAGCGTAGAAAAGTTGTCATGCCAAGTGACAAGAGTTTGTGACAGGTGTGACAAAACCTGTGAATACGATGCTTCATACAGCGACAAAGGGGAACTTTTAGTGGGGGGAAGGGCGTTGGGGCACCTCGGCGGCCCTGAACTTTGTACCTAGTCCCTGCCCGGACCTGCGACTGATCCACGCTCGAGGGCAGCCTGCACTGCGGCGATCGCCGCGGCGGTGATGGCTTCCCGCTCTCCGGTTCCATCCACGCTCACCAGCAGGCCCCGCTCGGTGTACGAGGTGACCACGGCGTGTGTCTCGTCCCGATACAGCTCCAAACGACGCTTGATCACGCTCTCGGTGTCGTCGCTGCGGCCCTGTTCCTTGGCCCGCCGAAGCATTCGTGCCGCCAGCTCGTCATCGCCAACGGTCAGGGCGATCACCACGTCCACAGCGTGCCGGCCCGAACTCAGGAGCTCATCCAGCGCCAGCACTTGTGCAGCATTCCGGGGGTAGCCGTCCAGCAAGAACCCCGCTGCCGCATCCCCGTCCTGCAGGCGCAGGCGCAGCATCCCTGTGGTCACGTGATCCGGCACGAACTCGCCCTTGTCCATGTACTTGCCGGCTTCCGCCCCGAGCTCCGTCCTGCCCTTGACGTGCGCCCGAAAGAGATCGCCCGTGGATATGGCGGGAATCGAGAAGTGGCGTGCGATGTATTCGGCCTGGGTGCCCTTTCCTGATCCAGGAGGTCCCAAAATGATCAGTCGCGCCATGACACATGTCCGTTTCGAGAGGCGGCCGGGACTTTAAACGATACGCCGACGACGGCGGGAGGCTCCCGCCGTCGTCGGCTTTTCTTTGCGTCCGGTCCAGTCGTCAGGCGTTGGCGGGCTCCGCGAGGAGGGCATCGATCTGGCCGATGGCTTCGCGCAAGCCTTCCTCCATTCCCATCTCCGACATCTGCTGCAGTTGTTGCTCCGATTCGAAGTTGGACACGATGGTCATCCGGGTCCGCTCGCCTATCGGCTCAAGCTTCACAACGGCGTGCGAGACGCCATATTCGTCCATGGGAGCTCCTTGCTCGTCCGCGAAACCGTCGTCGAACTCGAGGCGGTCCGGCGCATTGATGGCGGTGAACTTCCACC
The DNA here is from genome assembly GCF_040684895.1 of Paenarthrobacter sp. NPDC089322. NCBI lineage: Bacteria > Bacillati > Actinomycetota > Actinomycetes > Micrococcales > Micrococcaceae > Paenarthrobacter > Paenarthrobacter sp. NPDC089322. The sequence goes on along the minus strand of NZ_JBFBGW010000016.1, from coordinate 69,663 downwards.
ATCCGCGGGGCTTCTCGCCCTCGGGTGTGGTCATGTAATAGGCAGCCTTGCCTCCGGCCGTGAACTCGTAGGTCTCGAAGGTAGCGGGATAATTGGGCGGGCCCCACCAGCGCTCCAGCTGGCGCGGATCCTCCCAGATCCTCCAAACGCGTTTGACGTCCGCATCGAACTCAGCAACAACGGTGAGGCTCAGGGCTTCAACGTCCTTGTCTACGCTGACAACAGTCATGGCAGATCCCTTTCATCATCTTCAGCGAGTATGTCGGCGATCCGGTCGGCACGCTGCCGCCAGATCATTTCGAATCGATCCAGCAGATGCCGGGCTTTCTGCAGTCCATCATGGTTTCCCCGCACGATCTGCTCCCTCCCGCGCTTCTCCTTGGTCACCAGGGAGGCCCGTTCCAGGACCGCAACATGTTTCTGCACGGCCGCGAAACTCATGGCATAGAGCGCAGCCAAGCCGGATACCGAGTACTCCCCCGCCGTCACCCTGGCTATGATGTCCCTTCGCGTGGCGTCTGCCAGGGCTTGGAACAGGCGGTCAAGGTCCGCATCGGGGGTGGTGTCTGCGTTGAGCTGATCTACAACCATTTGGTTGTACGATACTGCCGGAGGCTGGTAGTGTCAATGGATTTTGCGTAAGCTCCGGCGATCAGGAGCCGGACCGGGGATGCATGATCCGCATCTGGTCCCAGGTCCGCTCCGAGGCGGCAATGTTTTGGTTGGAGCGCTCCCGGTCCAGTGACGCGAGTTCCACGGCGATGGCCTGCACCGCTGCTACCGCACCTGTCAGGGACGGGAAGAACCCCGCGCCTTCCGTTGGCACGACGATCCGGTGCCGGGCGTGGACGGCAACGGGCGAGCCGGCACTGTCAGTGATGGAGACGATCGGCGCCCCGATGTTGTGGGCGATGTCGACGGCGCGGATAGTGCTGTCGTAGACCCTCCAGAGGCTGATCGCGATAACAAGGTCGTCAGCCTCCAGCCGGGCGATGGCATTGGTGAGCGCGGCGACGTCGGCATCGAGGAGCCTGACGTTGTAGCCGGCGATAATCGCGTTGTGCTCCAGCGCCTTTCCCGGAATGGCGTAACTGCCTGCGGCGACTATGAAGGTCTGCCGTGCACCCGCGATGGCTTTGGCGATTTGGTGGATCGTGTTGCCATCAAGCGTCCGCTCAAAGTGCGCCAGGTTGGCGCGGTCCGTGGATACCGCCGCCTGCGCCGGACTGCTGATGTGCCCGTTATGTTCCGCGGCCACTTCCACGGCACTGAGTGATGCGAGGAACCGGGAACGAAGCTCGAACTGGAAATCGGCCCAGCCTTTGAACCCCAGTGTTTGCGCCGTCCTGGTGACAGTGGAGGCGTTGGACGCGGCGGCCGCTGCGATGTCGCTAACTGAGCCGTAGGACGCGAGGCGCGGCTGCGAGCGCAGGATGCCCACCACTTGCATTTGCCTCGCGGCGAGCTTTCGACCCTGGACGCGGCTGTCGAGCCACTCGGTCAATGTTGACGAGTCGAAATCTTCTTCCACCTATTGACCTACCTCACACTTTGGTCGTACCTTCGATACATCGCATCTGCACAGACTTGTGCATATTCCTCAAAATGTACAACTTGGCCCACTTTGGCAGGAATCACCATGTCTCTCACCGCACGCTTGGATCGTCTGGCTCTCAGTCGACCACACTACAAGCTTCTCCTCATTGGAGGCCTAGGCTACTCATTCGACGGCATGGACGGCGCAGTGGTTGCGTTCCTGCTCCCTCGAATCCAGGAATTGTGGGGCCTCAGCAACGCCAGCCTGGGCCTTGTTGGCTCGGCTGCCCCGCTTGGGTTCTTCTTTGGCGCCATCCTCGCCGGCTGGATGGGCGACCGCTTCGGCCGCAAGAAGGTCATGCTCTGGGCCCTCGCGTTCTACTGCGTCATGTCGGTAGTGGCTGCCATGGCCCCAACCTTTGAAATCTTCCTGATTGCACGGATCTTTGCAGGCTTGGGCGCAGGCGCCGAGAGCGTGATCATCGCGCCGTTCCTGTCCGAGTTCATTCCGCCCAAGCGTCGTGGCTGGTTCATCGGCACCCTCGCCGGTTTCTTCTCCTTCGGCTTTGTGGGCGCCGCCTTGATCGGGCGCTTCGTTGTTCCGCTGGGAGACGATGGGTGGCGCTGGGCACAGGTCATCACCGCCGTTCCGATCCTCCTCCTGCTCTGGTGGCGACGCAGCCTCCCCGAATCACCGCGCTACCTGATCAGCCGCGGCCGGGTGGCCGAGGCAACCCAGGTGGTGGAACGCTTTGAACAGAGCGTCGTGAAAGCCACAGGCAAGGAACTCACTCCGCTCCCTCCTGCCCAAGAGGAAATCACCACCCACGAGCAGAAGATCAGCATCTGGAATGCCCTGAAGTTCATGTGGTCCAGGGCCATGCGCCGCCGCACAGCGGTCATCTGGCTGATCTGGTTTGTGATCACCTTCTCCTACTACGGCTTCTTCTCCTGGATTCCCACGCTGCTGGTTGGCCGCGGCATCACGGTGACCAAGAGCTTCGAGTACTCGATCATCATCTACCTGGCCCAGATTCCCGGCTATTTCTCGGCCGCCTGGCTCTGCGATCGGATCGACCGGAAGAACACCATCGCCCTCTACCTCGCAGGATCGGCCATCAGCGCTTTCTGGCTCAGCCAATCGAATGACTCCGGCATGATCCTCGCGGCTGCAGCCACCCTGTCCTTCTTCCTCAACGGCACCTACGCGGGTGTCTACGCGTACACTCCGGAACTGTTCCCCACGTGGATGCGCGCCACCGGCGTCGGGCTGGCGAGTGCCGTGGGTCGTATCGGCAGCATCCTGGCACCGTCCATCATCGGCATCTTCTCTGCAGCACTGGGCTTTGGGGGAGTGTTCACCATGACAACCGTGGTCCTGACCATCGGCGTCCTGGGCGTCGTGATCTTCGGAGCCTCCACTGCCGGCAAGTCGTTGGAGGACATCAACGCCCGCGCCGAACACGATCCGGCGCCCGTGGGACATGTTGGGACGGGCCGGAAATGAGCACGAATGACATCCAGACGGACGCAGTGTTCCACCGGATTCTCGATGACATGCAGCACGCCCCGGGAGTTATCCTTTTCACCGCGCTGCAATGGATACCGCAGCGGTCATCTCTGCGCCGTCTCTTCACCAACCATCCGAATGAGTACCCCGTGGGTGCCGAGAAAACGGTCGAGATCTCCCCGGGCTGGCTGGGAACGGTCATTGAGGACAAAAAGCCGTTCCTGGCCGCCGACCTGGCTGCCCTGCAGGAAGTGTTCACCGATTCCGAACTGATCCAGCAACTCGGTTGCGGCGCGGTCATAAACGTCCCCGTCCTCGACGAACACCGGAATGTGGTGGGCGTCCTTGCCCTGCTGGATGCCGAAGGCAACTACACCCACCACAGCGTGGAAACCGCCGTCGAGGTTGTCAACCGGCACCTAGCAGAACTCGTCCGGGCGTTTGCCGCCCACCCCACAGAAGAAGTCCACAACGTCCCAGCAAAGGACCTCACCTAAATGAGCACTACCCCGGAAACCCACCATGGCAGCACCCCGCTGGTCATCCGCAACGCAAGCGTCCTGGACGTCCAGGCGGGCACTTACTCCAGTGCCGACGTCGTAAGCGTTGCCGGGAAGATCACCAGCGTCGGGCCGGACGCCGAGGCACCCAACGGTGCCCGAATTATTGACGGCACGGGAAAGTTTGTCATTCCCGGACTCATCGACGCACACGTCCATGTGGTGGCGTCCAGCGCGGATTTCCGCTCGCTGACCTACACTCCCCCGTCCTACGTATACGCGCAGACGGCCCGGATCATGGGTCAGATGCTCCGCCGCGGTTTCACCACCGTGCGCGACCTGTCGGGGGCCGACTTCGGGCTGGCAATGGCGCAGCAGGAGGGGCTGCTCGAGGGGCCGAAGATCCACTTCTGCGGCCACGCGCTCAGCCAAACGGGCGGGCACGGCGACATGCGCTTGCCCGGCGAGGACCACGATCCCAACGGCCGCGGCTGCTGCGGGATCGGCCGCGTGGCCGACGGCGTGGACGCGGTTCGGGCGGCAGCGCGCGACGAGATCCGCAAGGGCGCCCACCACATTAAGATCATGGCGTCGGGCGGAGTTTCCTCCCCCACGGACCGCATCGATTCCACCCAGTACTCAATGGAGGAAATGCGGGCCGCGGTGGAGGAAGCGCAGGCTGCCAACCGCTACGTTGCCGCGCATGCCTACACTGCGCGGGCCATCAACCGGGCGCTGGAGGCCGGTGTCCGCTCGATCGAACACGGAAACCTGCTTGACGACGAAAGCCTCCGTCTCTTCCTCGAAAAGGACGCCTTCCTGGTGCCGACCCTCGTTACGTACTGGGCGCTGAAGGAGGAGGGCAAGGAGTTCGGGCTGTCAGAGGAGATGTGGGCCAAGGTGGACTCGGTCCTGGCCAGCGGCTTGGAAGCCATCGCCCGGGCTCACGAAGCCGGTGTCAAAATGGCTTTCGGCTCGGATCTGCTGGGCGGCATGCACCGCCACCAGAACGAGCAGTTCCGGCTGCTGGGCAAAGTCCAGCCTGCGATTGACGCCATCCGCTCGGCAACCACGACGGCGGCCCTGCTGCTCGAGCGGGAGGGTGAACTTGGTGTTATCGCACCTGGAGCGGACGCGGACATGCTGGTCCTGGGAGCCGACCCGGTGGCGGACATCGCCGTTTTGGCCGATATCTCCGAGCACCTTGAATACCTCATCCAGGACGGCCGGGTGGTTTCGTAGCCCTCTGGTTCCCGCACGGAAAGCTCGATACTGTAAGTATGCTGACAAGTTCCGTAGCGAGTCAGAGGAGGACATTGTGACCACGAAAGTGAACAAAACCATCCTGGTCAACGTTCCGGTAAGCACGGCCTACAGGCAGTGGACGCAGTTCGAGGAATTTCCGCACTTCATGGGTGGAGTTGAACGCGTGACACGGCTCAGCGATGACCGGCTGGAATGGGTTGCCGAGATCGCAGGCGTCCATCGGCGCTGGGAAGCGAAAATCGTGCAACAGGACCTGGACCGGGCAGTGGCTTGGGCCGCCGTGGAAGGCGCCAAGAACGCCGGCTGGGTGGACTTCAAGGAAGCGGGACCGGGCCAGACGTCCCTGCACCTCTCCCTTGAGTACGAGCCCCACGGCGTTCTGGAATTCCTTGGTGACAAGCTCCACGTGGTGGAGCGTCAGGCCGAGTCCGACCTGAAGAAGTTCAAGGAATACATCGAGAAGAAGGCCCCCGAAACGGACACGCCAACCACCATGGGGGCAGGAACGGCCGCGGCTTCCACCCCGATCGTCGATCCCGTCACCCACCCCTTCGACCAGACCAACGGCCTGGTGGACGTGGAAGGAGACTCCGACGAAACCGCCGACAGCGATACCTACAGTGCCGCTGAACGGAAAGAACGCGGCGAAGGCGGCCCCGGCTACATCCCGCCGATGGGCGGACTTCCGGGCCAGCGCTAGCTACCCGCCAACCGACAATGCCGCCCGGGTCACCGCGACCCGAGCGGCATCGTCGTGCCTTGGACCGGACGCTCGCTCACCGATGACCCCCAATCCGGCGACCCTCTCTCACCGATGACCCCCAATCCGGCGGCTCTCTCTCACCGATGACCCCCATTTCGGCGGCCCCCTCCCACCGGGTGAGCGAGCGTCCGGTCGGAGGGTGGTTTCCCAGGTTCGTGTGACGGTCCGTTGCACTGAGTTGAGCCGTATGTAGTCGGTTTAGGAGGGGGACGCAAGGACTTTGGAACCACGGAACGCCTCCGTAGTGTCATGCCATGCCGAAGCCTTCCGTGACCCGTCTATCAGTCCTTGACCTCAGCCCGGTGTCAGCCAACCAGACGGCCGGCGACGCTCTGCAAAGTACTCTCGGCTTGGCCGCAGCTACCGAAGCCGCCGGCTACTCCCGCCATTGTTAGCCGAGCACCACCTGAATGACGGCGCTGCAGGTTCCGCGCCACACGTCCTGGCCGGCCTTGTGGCATCGGCAACGAAGACCATCAGGGTTGGCACCACGGCCACAGTGCTGGGCAATTATCGGCCCCTCCACATCGCCGAGAGCATCGGAACCCTTGCTGCTGTGTTCCCTGACAGGCTGGATCTTGGTCGCACCGGCGTTTAGCGGGTCCCTCGCCGCGCGCTACGCCGACTAACCCTCTCGCGCCTATGACCCCAATCGGCCAGACCCTCTATCACCAAAATGCCCAACCGTGAGAGACCGTCCCCCACAAGGGGCTCATCGGTGAGAGACCGTCCCCCACAAGGGGCTCATCGGTGAGAGACCGTCCCCCACAAGGGGGTCATCGGTGAGCGAGGGTCCCCCACAAGGGGGTCATCGGTGAGAGACCGTCCCCCACAAGGGGGTCGTCGGTGAGAGACCGTCCCCCACAAGGGGGTCATCGGTGAGCGAGGGTCCGGCAGGAGGGGGCCGGGTGGTAGTGCCGGTACCTGTAAAGGAGGTCCCTCCTGCTCGGGGCGGATGCCGTCCAAGCGTTCGACGCTGTGGAGAAAGCCCAGCGCACGTAGCCTCGGCACTGGTTATACGGAGTAATGCGCAGCGTGTAATCGGTCACACTTGGGCGGTTTGGCTTGTCATCCCACTGGGCAGCATGAACCATGAAAGAGGGAATGCCTTTCCCATACAAGCTGAATCAGCAACCTCACCGACGAGGATGCGGCCCCCGGCGAAGAAGCTTGGGGCTGTCAAACAGCCTGAGTGAAAGTACTGACAATGACGACACATACTGACTCCATCACGCTGAAAATCTGGGACAAGACGGCAATCGAACACACCATCGATGCCGCCATCCGGGACCTGACCCCACGGGCAACTGCCGAGAACTGCGGCATCGCAGTTACGCTCAGCGGACCCAAGACCTTCACGGTCAGCTTGAGCCGCTAAGCAGCCCAAGCACAAAGCAAGAGGACGACGCCGGGACCTTCCCGCCGTCGTCCTCTTGCGTTTAGCGGTCCTTCCGGCTGCCCGCTGCCGCCGGTCCCTCGGTTTGGTGACGCCATTTTGGAAGTCCTGAGCAAACCTTGAGAATTCCTTGACTCTTTCCGTGCCCTGATCTTGCGTTCGCCTTGGAAATCTATGGGTGTCAGCACGCCGGGACAAACGGAAAGGACCGCCATGAACGCGCAAACCCTGCAGTCAGCCCCAGCGGTTACCATTTCCGAAAGGCGTCGGGCGGCCCACCGCGCTGCCGGTGGAGTCGTCACCGTCCTGGTTCCGGCGCACAACGAATCCGCCGGCATCACCGACACCCTGGTTTCCCTCCACAGCCAGACCCGCCGACCGGACCGCGTGATCGTGGTTGCTGACAACTGCACCGACGATACGGAAATCCTTGCGCTTGCCCAGGGCGCCGAGGTGATCCGGACCGTTGGCAACAAGGACAAGAAGGCGGGCGCGCTGAACTTCGCACTCAGCGAGCTTCTGCCGGACGCCGACCCCGAGGACCTGATTCTGGTCCAGGACGCCGACTCGCAACTCGCGCTCGACTTCATCGAGAACGCGACCGCCAACCTCCTCAAGGACCACATGCTCGGCGCTGTTGGCGGCGTCTTCAGCGGTGGACCCGGCGGAGGGTTTGTAGGGCACCTGCAGCGCAATGAATATGCACGTTACGCCCGGGACGTGAAACGCCTGCACGGCAAATGCCTGGTGGTTACCGGAACGGCTGCCCTGTTCAAGGTGAAGACGCTCCGCGACGTTGTTTCAGCCCGCTTGCAAGGATCCCTGCCTCCCGGGAACGGCAAGGGCGGCGTCTACGACACCTCGGTGCTGACCGAGGACAACGAACTGTCCTTTGCGCTGCTGACCCTCGGATACCGGATCGCGTCGCCGTCGAACTGCACGCTGGTCACGGAAGTCATGCCGACGTGGCGCGAGCTATGGGCTCAGCGCCTCCGGTGGAAGCGCGGTGCCGTGGAAAACTGCGTGCAGTACGGCTGGACCAAAGTCACCCGCGCCTACTGGGGACGCCAATTCCTTTCCATGATCGGTGTCCTGGTGACTCTGGCCTACATCGGCTCCATCATCTTCGCGCTTACCTCCGGAACTGGCCTGCACCTGCAGCCGTTCTGGATTGTCGTCACCGGCATCTTTGTTTTGGAACGCATCATCACGGTGCGCTTCAGAGGCTGGAAGTACATGCTTCTGGCCGCCACCATGTACGAAACCGTCATCGACGTCTTCCTCCAGGCTGTTCACGCAAAGGCCTATCTGGATGCCGCATTCAATCGCAAGAAAGTTTGGTAAAGCACTCGTGTACAACAACCCAGCAGGACAAGCAGCCGGAGCTTTCGCAGGAGCCACCGGCTCAGGAACGCTCGCTATGACCGGAGCAGGAGATCTCTTCTGGTTCGCGTTGGCTGCCTTCGCGATGCTGGCCCTGGGCCTCGCTGTCAAGCGGATCGTACCGGTCCGGGCACAGAAGAACTCCTAGCCTCCAAAACCCAGCAAGCCCGCAATTGTGTCGGTTACTTTCCCCAGCCCCACACAACGGCGGGCTTGCTGCTTGCCTAGCTCACAACGGCTGTGGCCGCCGAGTACTTGTTCACTGTTGTGTAGCCGGCTTTGGTGCCGGTGACCCGGACCTTCATGGTGTCGCCTTGGTCGGTTGCCACCAGGGTGTAGGTCTTGGCAGTCGCGCCGGAAATTGCGACGCCGGACCGGTACCACTGGTAGGTCAGCGTGGTTCCTGCGGTCCACGCTCCGGGATTTGCGGTCAGTGTGGAACCCACTGTAAGCGTCCCTGAAATCGTGGGCGTGGGAGCTACCAAGGTTCCCGCAGCAACCGTCGCCGTTGCCGCCGACTCTTTGGTGGCGGTTGCGTACCCGTTCTTGGTTCCCGTGACCCGCACCGTCAGCGTGGCGCCCTGGTCAGCCGCGGCCAGGACGTAGCTTGAAGCCGTGGCCCCTGAAATGGACGCACCGTTGCGATACCACTGATAGGCCAGGCTGGTTCCCGCTGTCCAAGTGCCCGGATTGGCCGTCAGAGTCTTGCCTACAGCAGCCGTTCCGGTGATGGTCGGTGTGGGTGCGGTGAGGGGGATGCCCGGGACGAAGGAGAAATCGCGGACGGTCACGGATTCGGGGGCTACGTGGGCTGGATCCCCGCCGCCGCCTCCGGTCACCCAGAGGTTGAAGTGTATCTGCTCGTTGGCCGGTACGGGAACCGTTGAGCCCTGCAGGACCGTTTGCTTCAGCAGCGTTCCGGAGTAGCCTTCGCCCGCAAACGTCTCAAAGGTGATCTTGCCCGGCTCCCACACCATGCGGTGGGTCAGGATGGGCGCGTTTGTCACACCGAACGTGACCGTGTTGTTGCCTTGGCCCGGAGGTTTGGTGGCATCAAACCAATAGCCGTGCCCTTGGGTCACCGGCCAGTCCTCGCCGTAAGCAGCCCCGCCACCCCAGGCGGACGCTTCGCAAAGATCGATCTCGGTGTATCCCGGAGCTGCGTTGGGATCGTAAGTGAAAAGGCACCCCCAGACCACTTCCTTTTGGAGGGAACTGATGTCCTTCTCCACGGTGGTGCTGTAGGTGCCGTAGCCGAAGCCTTCACGGGTGGACTGGAATTCCGCGCCGACGGGCGCGGACCCGGTTGGATTACTGAGGGAAAGTTTCACATGCCCGTTGGCATCGGGATTGCTGACGTTGTTGGGATCCCAGCTTCCGTTGTACATCGGCGCACCGCCCCAGAAGCGCTTCTGCCAGTTGAAGCCTTCCCACGAGAAGCTGCCCACCGGTCCAGGATCCTCTGCGGTCACGGTTGCCTTTTTTGCCGCATGGGACGGTCCAATTCCTGCAAACATCGACAGGCAGACCGCCGCAATGACGGCCAAACCCGTTACTTTTTTTCCCCCGATTGGAAGGAGCCTCTCTGACAATGCCATAGCTGTAGCCTCCGTTGATGCGCCCAGAATCGTCACCGACAACTGCCGGAGACCGACATTGACGTTCCACCCCCACGAGGAACGTGCAACTCCTCGATTATGAAATAAACAGGGTCCTGTCGGAAGCGAAATGGCCGACCAATATCACCGTTACGCCATCAATTGGATAACGGTGGTAACGGCTGGGGTACCCTAGGGCCTATCTGTCCGGCACCTTGACCTGGGAGATCACATCAGCATTCGCAGCGCAGGCATCCTTCTCTACAGGCGCACGTCCACGGCCGGCCTGGAGTTATGGATAGCCCACATGGGCGGCCCTTTTTGGGCCCACAAGGACGAACGCGCCTGGTCCATTCCCAAGGGTGAATTCCCCGAAGACGAGGACCCCCTGGTGGCAGCCAAACGGGAATTCACCGAAGAAATCGGAACTCCGCCACCACCGGTGGACTACGCGTTGCTGGGCGTTTTCCGGCAGCCGTCCGGCAAGCTCATCACCGCTTTCGCCGCGCGAGCAGACACCTTCCAACCCGACGAAATCGTCAGCAACACCTTCCCCATGGAATGGCCCAAGGGGTCGGGATCCATCAAGGAATTTCCCGAGATCGACAACGCCCGTTGGTTCGAGGAAGCCGTCGCACGGACCAAGCTCGTCAAAGGTCAGGTTCCCATTGTGGACGCGTTGGTACGGCATGTTGGTAGCTAGCCGCTCTTCCTCGCAACGAACTCCCTGATCCAGGCGACCGTCTCCGGATGATCCAAATGCAGTCCGTGGCCCGCACCAGGCACCCTCGCCAGGACCGAACGCCGGATGTGCTCCCGAAGCAGGGTGGCATTGGGCAGCGGCGTGAGCGCATCCTCCGTGCCGTGCAGAATCAAGGTCGGGGCCTGAATGGCGGCGAGGTGGGTCCACGCATCGTGTTCCCGGCTCGCCTTGAAGTGGCGGGCTTTGGCCCAGGCTGAGGCGCGGGAGGTGAAGAACGTGCGTGTTGCTTCAGGATTTTCCCTGACCCAGTCATTGCCAAAGAACAGCGGTGCCAGACGGGCAATGTCCCCGCTGACGAGCGCCTCCATGGCGACCTTGTCCGGAGACGTTCCTGCTGTTCGATCCGCCCACTTTCCTCCGCTGGTCGCGGCCAGGATCAAGGTCCGAACCTTCAGTGGGTAGTCGATGGCGAGCCACTGGCCTATTCGGCCGCCCATCGAATGGCCATACACGTGGGCTGCATCCACGCCTGCCGCGTTGAGGACCGCCGCCGCGTCATCCGCCATCAACCTCGTCGTGTATCGCTCCGCCTCCCCGCGCCCACTCCGTCCGATCCCCCGGTGATCGAAGCGGATGATTCGGAAGAAGCGGGACAGTAGTTCCGCCGTCGGGCCCCAACCCTCCATGGACGTCGCCTGGCCCGCGATCAACAGCATGGGTTCGCCGCTTCCGGACTCGGTCCACGCGAGTTCGGCGCCATCAGGGGCTACGGCAAAGTTCACCGTGCCACTGTATCGGGGCTACGTCCCCAGCACCGAAAGGCCCAAGGCGGCCGCTGTGAGTTGGCAGTGGCCGCCGTGGCTAACTAAGGAAGGGCTGAGTCATACCGTCTGACGACGAGATCCGACAGACTGAACGCCGGCTAGCACGTGCTCCGATAGCGCCGTCGTCGACTTGCTTTTGGCTCTTGGCCGGGCCGTGCGATCGGAGGCCGGGGAGGCTAGCGTTGAAGGATGACCGCTGAGTACAGGTACCCCGTGGAGGTGCTGCACCTTTTGGTGTCTCCGGCGCATGCCTACTTTGGCCGTGCACGGGAAGGGGCGGCCGACGTCCCCACCACAGATGCGGAGCAGGCCGAGTTGGTGACGGGCAAGGGGATCGTGGGCGACAGGTTCTTTGGGAAGGCCGCCCACATGGACGCCGCCGTAACCCTTTTCGCCGTTGAGGCCTTGGAATCGATGGCCGATGAACTGGGAGTTGGTCCGCTTGATCCCCTGTTGACCCGGCGGAATGTTGTGATTCGCGGGGCGGAGTTGGCGCCGTTGCTCGGGCACGAGTTTGTCATTGAGTCCGGCAAGGATTCAGTGCGCTTGAAGGCCGGCCGGGCTGCACACCCGTGCGCCTGGATGGACCAGGTACTGGCGCCGGGAGCGCATAAGGCCATGCGTGGTCGCGGAGGTATACGGTGCCAGGTGATCTCGGGCGGAATGCTGCATCGTGGGCCGGCGGTGCTGGTGAGCACGGTTCCTCTGGAACCAGCGAGTGCCGGGGAGGCCACTGTGCTGCGGCCTTCGAGGTTGCCCTAGCCAACGCCGGTGCCGCCACGACCTACATTGGGCTGCGTTGTGCTACAAATCAACCCAAAGAGGTTGGATTGTGGCTGCCTCAAGCTCAAAGTGCGTCGGGAAGGCACGCACCACAATAGTCAGGCTCCTGTCTTTTCGAGGTTGATCGGCATACCGTGGACTGGTGCATACGTTGAGCAAGCAAATCCAAAGCCTCGCGGGCCGGACTTTTGCTGGCGGATTCCGAATTATCAAAGCCATACGTCCTGTCCGCCCTACCCACCCCAAGGGGATACGGTTCACCGGAAGACTGGTGAGGGAAGCGGGGGCTGAATCAGGCATCCGCTGGATTGATGACAGCGGCAACTCCCCCGTGATCGCACGGCTTTCCCGCTCCATCGGACTGCCCGGGTTCCTCCCCGACATCCTCGGCCTCGCAATCAGGACTACGGAGCACGGTACGCCTTCGGATATCCTCCTGGCGTCCACTGGTCCCACAGGCCTGGGCAGGTTCATGCTGTACCCGCACCGAAACGCAGCAAAGGCTGTCTTTTCCAGCATGATGCCGTACAAAACAACATCCGGTCCCGTGCTACTCGCCGCCCGGACCATCGGTGGGCCCGAAATGCTGCCTGCCACGCCCGAAGCATTCCCGGCCTCGCTTCAGGACGGAACCTGGGTCCTTGAAATGCACTACGCCACTCCGTTGGGACCGTGGAACCGCTTCGGAACACTGACACTCACAGTGGACGGCCAGCCCCACGACACCGGTTTGCGCTTCGACCCTCTCCTCAATCCCCTACCCGGCGCGGGCACCTATGGCTGGACCCGCCGCCTGCGGGAACCCTCTTACACGGCAGCACGGCGCCCGAAGTAAAGCCCGCCTTCGGCAGGCATGTACCTTCGCGACCCTCTTTGAAGCCTTCACGGCTCAAAGTAGGCCTGATGAGGTTGAACCAAGGAGTGGGGGTGCTCAAAGTGGGTGGCGAAGGCACGGCCCCCACAGCACCCCCCAACGGCCCGTACAGCACAGCACAGCTTCACACCTCGGCAGCCGGCGCCGCGAACTGGGCCTCGTACAGCCGCGAGTACGCCCCACCCGAGGCCAACAGTTCGCCGTGGGTACCCTGTTCCACGATCTGCCCGGACTCCATCACCAGGATGAGATCAGCGTCGCGGATGGTGGAGAGCCGGTGCGCGATGACGAAGCTGGTCCGGTCCGAGCGCAGGGCATTCATGGCCTTTTGCACCAGGACCTCGGTGCGGGTGTCCACGGAGCTCGTCGCCTCATCGAGGATCAGCACCGACGGCCGGGACAGGAATGCCCTGGCGATGGTGAGCAACTGCTTCTCCCCCGCCGAGACGTTGCCGCCCTCATCGTCCAGTACGGTGTCGTAGCCTTCCGGAAGGGAACGGACAAAGCGGTCAACATAAGTGGCTTGCGCGGCCTCCATGATCTCGGCTTCGGAGGCATCCGGCCGTCCATACGCAATGTTGTCCCGGATCGTCCCGCCGAAGAGCCAGGTGTCCTGCAGGACCATGCCCATCCGCGAGCGCAGTTCCTGCCGTGACATGGAGGCGACGTCAACACCATCCAAGGTGATCCGACCGCCGTCGAGTTCGTAGAACCGCATCATGAGGTTCACGAGGGTTGTTTTGCCGGCACCTGTCGGGCCCACTATTGCGATGCTTTGCCCGGGTTCGGCCACCAGGCTGAGGTCCGTGATGAGGGGCTTGTCAGGAGAGTACCGGAAGGACACGTTCTCGAAGACCAGCCTGCCGCGACCACGCACCTGGCCGGAACCAGCAGGCTCTGGAGATTCTTCCTCCTCATCCAGCAGGTCAAAGACCCGCTCTGCAGAGGCCACACCGGACTGCAGCATGTTCGCCATGGATCCCAGCTGAGCCAGGGGCATGGTGAACTGCCGTGAGTACTGGATGAAGGCCTGCACATCGCCCAGTTGCATCGCGCCGGACGCCACCTGCAGGCCACCAACCACGGCGATCCCCACGTAGACGAGGTTCCCGATGAACGTCATGGCCGGCATGATGAGGCCGCTGACAAACTGTGCTCCGAAGCTCGCCCGGTACAGCTCGGCGTTCTTGGCCCTGAATTTCTCCTGCACCTCTTCCTGCCGGCCGAACACCTTCACCAAGGCATGCCCGGTGTAGGTCTCCTCGATCTGGCCGTTGAGTTCGCCGGTGTTCTTCCATTGGGCAACAAAGAGCTTTTGGGAGCGCTTGGCGATCAGCACCGTGGTCCCCAGCGTCAGCGGGATAGTCACCAGGACAATGAGCGCCAGCAGGGGTGAGAGTACGAACATCATCACCAGCACGCCCAACACGGTCAGCAGTGAGGACACCACCTGGCTGATGGACTGTTGGAGGCTTTGGGAGATGTTGTCGACGTCGTTGGTGACCCGGCTAAGCAGCTCACCGCGTTGAATGGAGTCGAAATAACGCAGCGGCAACCGGTGGATTTTCGCTTCGACCCGCTGCCGGAGCCGGTACACGGTCCGTTGGACGACGCCGTTGAGCACGTACGCCTGCATCCAACCGAACGCTGCGGCCAGGACATACAGAGCCAGCGCCCACAGCAGCACCGAGGACAGGGCGCCGAAGTCGATCCCGACGCCGGGTGTCAGGGTCATGGCGCTCAGCATGTCCGCTTTGCTGTCCTCGCCCTGGGCGCGCAGTCCCGCGATGACATCGGCTTTGCTCGCGCCCGCGGGCAGCTGTTTGGAGACGACGCCGGCGAAGATCAGGTTGGTGCCTTCGCCCAGCAACCGGGGACCTATGACGGCCAAGGCAACACTGACCACGGCAAAGACCACAACGAGCACCAGCCACAGCCGCTCCGGGCGGAGTGTGCCGAGCAGCCTCTTGGCGGAGCCGCTGAAGTTGGAGGCTTTCTCGGCGGGAATATTCATTCCGGCGAACGGTCCGCCACGCCCTGGACCCATCGGCGGCCTTTGGGGACCTCTTCCCCCGGCAGCACCTGAGGAGGCGGTCACGGTACTCATGCCGCCTCCTCCGCGGTCAGCTGTGAGGACACGATTTCCCGGTACGTTACGGAAGTTTCCAACAACTCAAGGTGCGTTCCGCGCCCGACGATCCTGCCGTCGTCGAGCACTAATATCTGGTCCGCGTCTGCGATGCTGGACACGCGCTGGGCGATGATCACCAGGGTGGCACCGTTGGTGTGGTGCTTGAGGGCGTGCCGGAGCCGGGCGTCGGTGGCGGTGTCGAGGGAGGAAAAGGAGTCGTCGAAGATGTAGAGTTCCGGCCGCTTCACCAAGGCCCTGGCTATCGCGAGCCGTTGGCGTTGCCCACCTGAGACGTTGGTGCCGCCCTGCGAGATGGCTGCGTCCAAGCCGCCTTCCATCTCCTCCACGAAGTCACGGGCCTGCGCAACGGAGAGTGCCTGCCACAGCTCTTCATCCGTAGCGTCGGGCTTGCCGTACAGGAGGTTGCTGCGAACCGTACCGGAGAACAGGTACGGACGCTGCGGGACCAAGCCGATGTGCCCCCACAGCAAGTCCGGATGCAACTCGCGGATGTCCACGCCGTCCATCCGGACCGATCCGCTGGTTGCATCGAACAGCCGCGGCATCAGGTTCACGAGCGTGGTCTTGCCGGCACCGGTGCTCCCGATGATCGCCGTGGTCTGGCCTGCCCGGGCGGTGAAGGTCACGCCGCTCAGCACCGGCTGCTCCGCACCCGGGTACGCGAAGCCGACGTCGCGCATCTCCAGTTCGCCGCGGCGCTGCGCCACGTGGACAGGGTTCGACGGCGGCCGGACACTCGGGTCGGTCTCCAGCACCTCGCCGATCCGGTCGGCTGAGACGGACGCGCGCGGAATCATGACGGCCATGAAGGTAGCCATCATGACGGACATGAGGATCTGTACCAGGTAACTCAGGAATGCGATGAGCGTGCCCACTTGCATGGAGCCGTCCTCGATCCGGAACGAGCCGAACCAGATCACCGCCACACTGGAAACGTTCATCACCAACATGACCACGGGGAACATGAGCGCCATCAAACGGCCTGCCCGCAGCGCAACATCGGTGACGTCGTCGTTCGCCCGGCCAAAGCGGGCCGACTCCATGTCCTCGCGGACAAAGGCGCGCACCACGCGGATGCCGGTGAGTTGCTCGCGCAGGACCCTGTTCACGGCATCGATCCGGACCTGCATCTTCCGGAACAACGGCACCATGCGCGTCACGATCAGCCCCACGCCAAGGAGCAGGACAGGCACGCTCACGGCGATCAGCCAGGACAGCTGTGCGTCCAGTTGCACGGCCATGATCACACCACCGATGCTCAGCATGGGAGCGGCGACCATCAGCGTGCATGCCGTCAGGACCAACTGCTGGACCTGCTGGACATCGTTGGTGGACCGCGTGATCAGCGACGGCGCCCCGAACCTGGTGACCTCCTGCTCAGAGAACTCCCCCACCCGTCCGAAGATCGCTTCGCGAAGGTCCCGCCCCACGCCCATTGCGGCCTTCGCACCGAAGTACACCGCGACCACCGCACACGCGATCTGCAGGAGCGTGATCAGCAGCATGAGGGCGCCCAGCCGGAGGATGTAGCCGGTGTCGCCCACGGCAACGCCGTTGTCAATGATGTCGGCGTTGAGCGTCGGAAGGTACAGGGACGCGATGGATTGGGCCAGTTGGAAAACGACGACGGCGACCAGCAGCCGCCGTTGCGGCCGCAGGAAACGGGTGAGAACCTTCCAAAGCATCGAGTCTCCGACCAAGCGCATTGTGGACCGGAGGCCAGTTTACGTCTGGTTGCTGCGGGCAACTAGGGGTCAGACAACTGCTTTCCTGGTCAACCCCAGCAAGGCTGCCTGGGTCCCGGTTCCACCCTTGGGCAAGTACGTGAAGAGGCGAAGGGCGGGGAACTGCGGGACGCCCAGCACCATCGGAGCAAAACTGAGCCTGCCGAGCGAGGGATGGTCGTATACGACATCCACATGGTACGAATCGCCCACCACTTGGCGTTGCCACAATCCCTTGAAGGCTTCCGATACGGTACAGAGCCGCTTTGCCATGGCATCGAAGCGGGGATCGTCCGGAAACTTAGCGGACTGGGCCCGGAACTGGGCCACCATGGACCGGGCCATCATCTCCTTGTGCACGTGCGGCCGCGCAAGCTCCGGATCCGTGAAGAACCGCATCAGGCAGCTTTCACCAACGCGGGTATCGAAGGTCTCCGCGGCGGCCGTGTTCATGGCCACGACGGACCAGAAGGGGTCGGCAATGTAGCTCGGGTTCGCCATGGCATCCACCAGTTGCTGTAGCAGCGCAAGCTCGGCATCGTCCATGCTTGACGTTGGTCCGGGCCGATGAGCGGCGGCATCCGACCGGCCGGGCTGCCCGTTGGCCGACGCGTTTCGCCGCCCCGACGCGAGCCGGCGAACATACGTCCGGTCCTCGGGACTCAGCTGCAGTGCATTGGAAATGGCGTCGAGGATGTCCTCTGAGGCCCCGATGGCCCGGCCCTGTTCCAGCCACGTGTACCAGGAGACCCCCACGTTCGCCAGGACGGCCACCTCTTCGCGCCTCAGTCCGGGAGTCCGTCGTCGTGGGCTGACCGGCAACCCGACGTCCTCCGGACGGGTCTGTTCGCGCCTGGTGCGGAAGAACTCACCGAGGCGTGCATGGTTGGACCGGACCTGGCCGGCCTGATGCTGGTCGAAATGCATGGGTCTCCACTAATGACGAGCGTCCGGCCGACCGCTGCACGGCGCTTCCGGGGCGGCGCTGCGGGGTCGGCCGGACGAACCGGTGAGCAGAAATCGGACGCGGGGCCCGGAAGGGAATTACTGCAGGACCCGTTCCCGCTCGGAGCGGACATCCAGCTGCGCGTACTCTTCGGCTGCCAAACGCGTGGCGTCCTCGGGGCTCATGCGCGGCTGAAGGTTGAAGAGCGACGCGATCTTCTCCAGGCGCTCCTCCACTGAACCCGACACTACGTGGAACGGAATGCCCAGCTCGTCCATGGTCTGCTGCAGGATCTGATCCGACATGTTCCGGAACTGATCGTTCACCGGGCGGTGACCATCGGCTGAAAGCGGGAGTTCATTCTTCAGGTGCACGAACACGTCGAAGGAGTTCTTGACGTGCCTCTTGAAGCTGTTCCCAAGGCTCGTCATGACCTCCTCGAAGAACGCGAGCTCCGGCGTCTTCTCCACCGTTTCCCCCGCCTTCAAGTGGGCCGAGGCACTTGGGTTCAGGCCGAGGGACACCCGCACGGATCCGTAGATCCATTCCTGCAGGGATGACCCGTCCGAAATGAAGCCGTCCGCGAGCTTGTCCTCATACACGGCACGCTCCACGTGGCGCGTGACGATCATCTGGATCAGCTCCGCGGCGGTGCATTCCTCAAGGGTCTTGCCGGGAGCGGCCTCAGGGAGGATTTCCCGCATGGTCCTGGCCCGCGTTCGGGGCAGCCCGGTGTAGTGGGACAAAGCCATGGAGGTGAACGTCTTGCCCGACGAGTAGGTACCCGAAATGCCGATGCGCACTGGTCCGCCCTTAGTCGTTGACGAGCTGGAGGGTGCCCGCTGCGCTGAGCTTGCCGGCGAATTCGATGGCAGCGTCGCTCAGGTCGGCTTCGGCAACCTGGCGGGTGCCATCAACGTCTCCGTTGAGGACCGTGGGTGCGAAACGGACGTGCGTTGCGTCCTCGATGCCTACGAAGTTCAGCCAGTCAGCGAAGAACGTGCTGCTGAAGTCGGAGCCGAAAGCTGCCGGAACCCCGGGAGCGTAGACGCCGCTGGTGTGGATGGCCAAGGCCTGCTTGTTCTCCATGAGGCCGCGGTAGCCCTCTTGCGGGTCGAAACCGAAGCTCCAGCCGGGCTGCGTGATGATGTCGATCCACTGCTTCAGGACGTAAGGGACGCCCGAGTTCCACATGGGGATGTTGAAGACGTAGGCATCGGCGGCAGCGAACTGGTCGAAGACGGCGCGGGCCGAATCCCACGCAGCAACCTGCTCCGGCGTCTGGTCCTGGCCGGTGAAGACGGCCATCTTCGCGGCGGCCGCGATGCGACCGAAAACGGGCAGCGCGCCGTCGTCGAACAAGTTCAGCGTCTCCAGTTCAAAGCTCTCCGGACCGGCAGCCTGGACGGAATCGATGAAGTGCCGGGCCAACCGCAGGGAGTCGCTGTTGGCGTAGCGCGGGGAGGCGTTGACGTGGAGGATGGTAGGCATTGGCTTCCTTTCGAGGCTTTGCTGCGGGGACGTCGTGTGCCCCGCTATCGATCCTCACCCGAGGCCTGCCCGGCGCGTAAGAACGCACTTTTTTGTGCCTAGGGCACTTCGAAGTGCCTTCCCTCCAAAAGCTTCCAAATGTTGAATCCGTCCCTAGGATTCTTCCTGTGGAAGAATCCGGAAGCCCCGCGGCAGGCCAACCCCGCAGCCTTGCCGAGGCCGTGTACACCGACATCGACGGCACAGTCACCGCGTACAACACCATCTTCGAGTTCCTCCGGTTCGATGCGGGGAAGTCACGCAGCGCAGAAGCCGAGGAGTTCCTGGCGGGTCTGCGTGCCTCTGCCCGGAACGGGGTGCCGCGCGCCGTGACCAATGCCCGCTACTTCAGCTGGTGGCAGGGCCGCAGCGTCGCCGAGGTCCAGGAACTGGGTGAGCGCTGGGCTGACGTTCAGGCCGCGTCACCCGCCGACTGGGCCTTCCTGGAACCGGTTGCCGGGCTTCTGGACGGGCACGCGGCGGCGGGCAGGCGCCTGGTGGCAGTGACGGCATCGTTCGAGCCGGCATTGGTTCATGTTCGACGGCGGTGGCCGCACCTTGAGCTATTGTGCACGCTTCCACTCACTGCCGGTGGCAGCTACACCGGGGAGATAGGCGAAGCATTGGTGGCCGAGGCGAAAGCCAAGGCGGTCCTGGCCCACGCCGCAGAACACTCCGTTGACCTGGCGGCCAGCTTCGCTTACGGAGACCACAGCTCGGACCTGCAGTTCATGGCATTGGCCGGCCAGTCGCTGTTGGTCACCCCGACGCTAGGTCCCGTAGTTCCCGCTGTGGCCGGTTAAGGTTTGCTACTGCGTTTACCTCACTGTCATAGCCCCCAAGTATGCTGGGCCCTACAGTCCATTTGATGGGGAAAGTATTGGGGATATGACTCTCACGGCTGAACAGAAACGCCAGACCGCACGGAAGCACTACAACGCTTCGCTGGACCTTTGCCCTGCGCGGCAACTGCTGGAAGCCATCAGCAGCAAGTGGGTCACGCTGGTGATGCTGGCTTTGGAAGACGGGCAGCAACGCCACAGCGACCTCCGTAAGCGCATACCCGGGGCCAGCCAGAAAATGCTGACCTCCACCCTGCGCTCCCTTGAACGTGACGGCCTGGTCCTCCGGCACGTGACCGTTTCCGTGCCCGTGCGGACCGACTACGAATTGACCGCACGCGGCCGCTCCCTCCTGCGGATCATCTTTGAAATGAAGGAGTGGGCCGAGGAACACATGGACGACGTCGCCGCTTCCCGGATGGAACACGACCGCCACCGCCTGGCATTCAACTAGCGGCCGGTACGGCGTAATGCACTTGTTTTGCCTGCATCACGCGGGCGGAACCACTGCGAGCTTTGCCGGCTGGCGTTTCGTTGGAGTGCAGGTCACCAAACTCGGGTACCGCGGCATTGATTTCCCCTCGTTGGGTGCTGCGGCGGACGCCCTTGCCGAACGGATTGAGCTGGCACCATCCCCACGTCTCGCCCTTTACGGGCACAGCATGGGGGCGGCTCTTGCCTTCGAGATCGGGCTTCGTCTGCAAGGCACCGGCCGGCTTGAGCATGTTTTCCTCGCCGCCGCGCGTCCACCGTCGGGAACGTACGACGCCGGTGCTGCCGCAGCAGCCGCTGCTAGCGGGCAAGCCCTGTCCGTGCGTGCCAGGGAGGTGTTGCTTGAGGACTTGGCTTTGTTGGCGCGCTACCCTGGCCGGCCACCCGCCCGGCAGCTCAGGGTGCCCGCCACGGTTCTCTTCAGCCCGGACGATCCCGTCGTTCCGGCGTCCGAACCCCGCCTTTGGGCGGACTGGTGTGCACGGGAGCCACGAGTCGTCGATGTCGGCGAGGGCGGCCACCTGTTCCACTTGGGCGGCCCGGGCATCATGGACATCGTGGAAAGGACGCTGTCCGTCAACGCCAGTGTGTGACAACCAGCCCGGCCATTGCCACGAAAAATGCCTGACGACACCTAAATGTGGGTGTCGCCAGGCCTTTTCCGTGGCGTGGATCCGCTTTTCAGGCGCCCGCGCTCACCAGTTCGCGGTCCAGAGCGATCTTGCCCGCGGTGAAGATTGCGGTGATTTCAGCCACACGCCGGCCCAGGTGCGCTGCCGTGGCGATGTCTGCCGGGTGAACGCCTTCAACTCCGACGTCCGAGAACGTCTGGGCTGCAGCCCCGTTGAAGTAGCCGAAGCGGTTGAGGTCGTTTTCGCTGCCCTTGGTGCTCTTCCAGCCAGGAAGCAGGCCAAGGTTGATCCAGTTCATGCCGTGCTGCGCGCCGAAGGTGGAGAAGTAATCCAGGGTGGAGTTCTTGTCTCCGGCTTTGCAAGCCGCGTTGGTGAATCCCGCGCCGAGTTTGTTGTGCCACTTTTGCACGGCCCATCGGCCGGCGGTCTTCTCGGCGAAGGCGTGGAACGCCGAGGGTGCGGTGCCCATGTAGGTGGGTGCGCCGAAGATGATGGCGTCGGCTTCGTCGATGTAGTCCCAGGCTTCCTGGGTCAGCTCGTCCACATGCAAGAGTGCGGTAGTGGCTCCCGCCGCGGATGCAGCTTCAACAACTGCGTCCGCCAGGACCTTGGTGTGGCCGGAGCCTGAATAGTAGATAACTGCGATTGCCGGAGTGGCCATGGATGTCCTCACTGGTTGTGTTTGGTCTGCTTGCACGGCTGTTGAGCCGTCTGGTTGGCGCTAGCCTGCAGGCTGCAGCGCGAGCTTCCGGGTGACTACGGTGGCGGCGGCACTGGCGGTGCCGGCTTCCGCCAGTTCGAATTCGTCCACCCGCACACCGAACTTGTTGCTGAGAATGACGGCTGCTTCGACGAGAGAGAGTGAGTCGATGTCCAAGTCTGCGAACGAGTCGTCCGGTCCCATGTGGTTGAGCTCGTCCATGGTGGAGCCGATCGCTTCCACGACGTCCTGTGCTGTAATTTCCATTCGTTCCCCCTTTTTTCAGGTGGCTCGGGATGACCGAGGCCACAATGGTCCTGCACGGCACCCCAGCCTGCAGGAATCGGTGTCCGGCCCTAGTGCGGGTCGACCACCGAGATCTTTGGCCATGTCATGGCGATGGCGCCCCACGTGGTTCCCCCGCCGAAAGCGGTCAGGACCACCTTGTCGCCCGGTTTCCGGTGGCCCTTGGTTCCCGCATCCGTCATGGCCAGCGGAATGGAAGCGGCCGACGTGTTGCCCACCCTGTCCAAGTGGACCTCCGCCTTTGACGCCGGAATCCCGGTCACGGAAGCAACAGTGTTCAGGATCCGGAGGTTGGCTTGGTGTGCGATCAGGGAGTCCACTTCGGGAGCCGTCCAGCCCGCGCTTGCCAGGACGGTCTCCACGGATCCGGACATGGCGGCGACTGCCTGCGTGAACACCTCTTTGCCCTGCATCTCGAAGAAAGAGCCCTCGCCGCGCGGCACCTGGATGAGGTTCTCGCCGTCGCCATCGGAATGGAGTGTGGATGCCTTGATGGCACCGGGCTCGTCGGCGCTCCCGGCGGACAGGTAGGCGGCACCTGCACCATCGCCGAAGATCACTGACGTGGTCCGGTCGGTAGGGTCCAGCAGCGTTGTGAACGTGTCCGCGCCAACCACCAGGGCAGACTCCACGGCCCCCGATCCAATGGCCCACGTGGCTGTTGCCAACGCGTAGACGAAGCCGGAGCACACAGCGGACACGTCGAACGCGCCAATGCCGTTCAACCCGAGGTTCGCGGCAACTTTCGGAGCCGTTGCGGGGCAGACTTTATCCGGCGTCGACGTCGCTACGATCAGCAGTCCTGCGGTCGCGACGCCCGCACTTGCCAAGGCACGTTGGCCCGCCAGGGTGGCGAGGACGCTGGTGCTCTCGGTTTCGTCCGAGTGCCGGCGTTCTGCGATGCCGGTCCTGCGCCTGATCCATTCGTCGGAGGTATCCATGACAGCAGAGAGGTGCTCGTTGGTGACCACCTTCTTGGGCAGCGCGCCGCCCACGCCGCGGACGACGACGGGTCTCGCGCCACTCATTGTCCAGCCTCCGCAGGAGCCGCGAGGGCGACGGTAGCGGGTAGCTGGTGAGCGACGCTGCAAACCACCTCGCCGCCGTCGAACGTTCCCACTACGTCAGCACAGCGCCACCGTCCGCCGTCCTTCTCGATCAGGCGGCTCTTCTGCAGCCGTACAGTCAGAGCGGTTTCCCGTCCGCCCCCGATCCTCGGACGGGGACCGCTCAACGTGATCCGCGTTTTCCGCATCCACAAGGTGTTGCTGTCTGCGCGGTTCAGGGCGTCCAAACGGTAGAGGAGCACCTGCCCCAGCTGCAGGGACGCCACGAAATATTCGACGGCGGACACCGCCTGAGCGTAGGCAGCTTCCAGCCCGCGGCGGTCCTCAAGGCGCAGGCCGAGGGTTGGCTGCTCCCGGAAGGACAGTGCGGCGCTTGCTGTTCCTTGCCCGGGATCCAGTTCCACGTCCTGCAGGGCTACGTGCCGTTCTGCCCACAGGTCTCCGTAAAGGCGGGTGCGGGCATCGCCAACCAGGGCTTCCTCGGACGGCGACTGGACGGACGCGAGCCCAAGTTCCGCGGTTTCGTGGGCCACCTCAAGGACGGCTGTCATGGACGCGACCGAGCAGCGGAGCGTCGAACCGTGCCCAAGGTCCTGCAGCGTGGCCCGGCATTCCAGGTCACCCAACTGTCCTTCCACGGGCTCGCTGCCACCTGAAATGGTGACGGACGTCAGGTGGGCTGTGGGCAGGAGCCCGGGCGAATAGCGGCTCGCCAGCAACGCCTCCGCCATACGGCATGCCAAGACGAGGACGTCCGTGGTGCCCAGATGCGGGACCTGCTCGGAGTTCCCCTTGATGGACCAGATGCCCTCAACACCCAACCCTGCGCGGGCCGTGAGCGTGGACTCGGAGACGGTATGCGCCACGCGGAGTTCGCGGAGCCGCGGGTTGGTGGATTTGTAACCGTGGCTGAAGAAGCGTCGGCGTCCGTCGCCCAGGAGGTCGTCGATGGACGCGTAGCTCTCGGTGCTGGGGAATAGGGCAGTTGGCATGGATGTTCCTAGGATCGTCATCGGCGGTGATCCAAGAATCCACCGGTGCACCTCCGGCAACCAGTGTCCGCGGATGGTGGTGGTGGGAACACCACCATGCGGATGCCGCAACCCGGACCGGCCAGTAGGCTGGAACCGTTCCACCCCAGAACCGCTATGAAGGGACCGAAGTTTTGGCTTACATCACTGTAGGAAACGAAAACAGCACTGAGATTGAGCTTTACTACGAGGATCATGGGACGGGACAGGCCGTGGTCCTCATCCACGGCTACCCGCTGGACGGTTCGTCATGGGAGAAGCAAACGGCTGCGTTGCTCGACGCCGGCTACCGCGTCATCACTTACGACCGCCGCGGCTTCGGCAAGTCCAGCAAGCCCACCGTCGGCTACGACTACGACACCTTTGCCGCCGACCTCAAGGTGCTCCTCGAAACCCTGGACCTGAACGACGCCGTCCTCGTGGGCTTCTCCATGGGCACCGGTGAGGTAGCCCGCTACATCAGCACCTACGGCTCGGCCCGCGTGGCAAAGGCCGTGTTCCTTGGCTCGTTGGAACCGTTCTTGCTGAAGACCGACGACAACCCGGACGGCGTTCCACAGGATGTCTTCGACGGCCTGGCGGAGTCCGTCAAGGCAGACCGCTATGCCTTCTTCACTGAGTTCTTCAAGAACTTCTACAACACGGACACGTTCCTCGGCACTGCCCGCCTCAGCCAGGAATCCGTGGACGCAAGCTGGAACCTGGCCGCCAACTCCGGCGCCTTCGCTTCGGTCGCCGCACAGCCCACTTGGCTCACGGACTTCCGCGCTGACATCCCCAAGATCGACGTGCCGGCACTGATCGTCCATGGCACCGCGGACAACATCCTGCCGATCGACGTCACAGGCCGCCGCTTCAAGGATGCCCTCCCCAGCGCCGAGTATGTGGAGATCGAGGGAGCGCCGCACGGCTTCCTATGGACGCACGGCGCCGAGATCAACGACGCCCTGCTGGCCTTCCTGAAGAAGTAACCTCCGGAGTTTGTGTACAGCCAGCCAAGCAAAAGCTGTACACAAACTCCTACTTCTTGAGGCGGAGCTTCCGGGCTTTCTTACCGCTCCGCAAGTATTCCTGTTCGGACTTATCCGCCGCCGCACGCTCCGCCGCGTGCAGCACGCCGTAGGTGAAAGCCCCATTTCCCACGCCCGAGGCCGAACCAAGCTTCAGCAACTCGGCGCGCGCCACCGCACTGTCCTGGTGTTCACCCAGAACCGTCTGGACATCGTGTGCCGCGTCGGCCAGCTTGGCAGCGCGCTTACCGTGGACGCTTTCAACAGCAGCCGCGGCGAACCGCAGCTTCTTGGCGGTCTTGCGTACGTCGTGGAAAGCCGTATCGCGTTGGGGCCCGACGGCGGCACGCGCCGCGGTTTCATGCCGTTTGGCCAGACGCTTGGTTGCTTTCCGGACGAGCTTCGCGGTGGTCTTGCGTGCAGGACCGGTTCCCCTCGGAGCGATTGCCGGGGCGTCGAGAAATGCTTCGAGGTCGTCCAGGAGCCGGAAGTAGCGCGGATTGTTCAACCTGGTCCTTATGGCGGCCATGGCGGTGTCTGCGCGGACTTTCATCCGTTCATCAAGTTCTGCCTGCAGCGGCCCCAGCACCAGTTTTACGGGCAGTTCGTCCAACCCTTTCCTCAGTCTCTCGTGCAGGACCTCCACGTCCCTGTACCGCCCAAGGGTCTTCGCGAGCGATTTCAACTCCGCCTCGAGCTCCTGGACCGGAGAGGCTTTGAAAAGCTTGCGGTAGCTGTGGAGCACTGAGCGGATCCGGCGGGTCAGCGAGCGCATCTGGTGGACGGCATCTTCCCGGTTCATCCGTACATGCGCGTCCTCCAGGAGCATCTTGGCCACTTGCGCATCAAGGTAATTGAGAACTGGAACTACTGCCGGTCCTTTCCTGCGGGGGACTTCACGGCCGGATCCTTTGGCACGCGGCCAGGAATCGCCCAAGGCCGTGGCAAGCTTTGACGTGCGTTCGCTCGGGTTGGCCCCTGCACTCGCCAGCCGAGCTGCCGCCGCAGCAAGGAAGGTGTCTTCAGAACCGTCGGTCAACCCTCCGTTGAGTTCGACTTCCCATTCGCGCCAATTTTCCTCGCGCTCCCCGCCCACAGACACGTGTGCTTCAACGTGGTCATCAACGAACTCCGCGATCCGCCCGCCATCTCCCTGGTATAGCGAATAGCTGATTCGCTCGGTGTTGAGCGTCGCAACCGGACCGAGCGCATGTCCACGGGTGAAGGCAAGCACACGGTCCAGCAGCTCTGCAGGGACAATCTCCGGTTGGCCAAGTGGAGCATGAATCTCCGTTCGTCGTCCCGGGCTGTGCGGAAGCTTGAGGTGCCAGCCCGCATCAGGGCCTCCGGAGCGGCGTCGGAGCGTGATGCCGCGGGCGGCGAGGGCAAGGTGCTGCGTGTCGAAGTAGACGGCTTCCAGCGCGTGGGTAATTGGCTCGCCCACTCTCGCTACGCCGTCGATCTTGTCGAGCTCGGGAAGCGGTGTGGAGGCATCGGCGTCGAACTTCTGCTCTACCTCCACGTTGCTGGTCTTTGCCATGGCCGTCACTTCTCCTTGCTGGAGGAATTTCCTTCCGGCACCCGTGAAGGCCGGCCCGTTCGCTGGCCGGCCTTCACTTCAGTTGCGCCTTAAACCAATGGTCCTCCGCCTTGGTCAACATCGCCACCGGAAACTGTGCCACGCCATGCTCCCGTTTCGTGACCTTGCGCTTCAATGAACTTCTTGAACTTGTCCAGGTCGGCGCCTACGCGCAAGCTGTCGGCTCCGACGGCCGAGCCTGCCTTTTCGGTGAGGCTTTCGGGCTCCCACTCGATCTCCACGTTGACGCGGGTTCGTCCGGCGTCCAGGGGTTCAAAGCTGACGGTCCCCGCATTACGCGGACCATCAACGCTTGCCCAGCTGACCAGCGAGTCAGGTACCTGTTCGATGATCTGCGCGTTGTATTCGCGCTTCACGCCGCCCACATTGGTTGAAAAGTGAAGGGCGGTTTCATCGATCTGCTGGACCGCTTCAACGCCGTTCATGAACTCGGGAAAGGTTTCGAACTGTGTCCACTGGTTGTAGGCAACGGACACGGGTACATCTACGTCGACTGATTTATTGACGGTAGCCATAGGGTGTTGCTCCTTCAATGTTGTCTTGATGCCGATTAGTGGGTGGCCGCGGCGCCCAGGCCTATCCTGCGTCGAAGGTCTCTTCGTCGTCGTCCTTGGGCGTTTCTTCGTCCGGGAGGTCGTTGCCACTGCCATCGGGAACACCGGATGCGGTCTCGTCGTCCGGAAGGGTTGACTGCTCTGTGTGGTACTGCTCGTCAATTCCGCCGAAACGGCCGGCGCCCGGTTCCCCGGCACTGTCCGAGTCCTCCGGATCCAGATGGCTCAGGTTGGGTGCCCCCGTTGCGTAAGTTTCGCCGTCGGGACTGTCCTGGCTCAAACCTGCCTCGCTGATGTCCTCTTCCACGCGGGGCTGGGCCTGTCCTCCGCCGGCTTCCTGCTCGGCAGTAGGAGTGCCGTAGCCTCCTACTTCCTCTTCCGGTGTGGCATTCTGCTTGTCCATGTGACCTGTCCTTTCCCAAACGGTGGAACGTGTTAATGGAACTCTTCGAACCTATAAGCGCCGTTGCCGGCCTGTCCATGCCTTGAAAAAATTACTCAGCAAACTTAGCAATCTGCGGGTGAAGCCACTAAGCTGCGCCCTCAAGACGGCTGCGGAACCTGGCAGCCGGCTTGCGGGTCAAGGCCTGTGTAATTCAACGGCCCGGCGACGATATTGAGGGCGATCGTCGCAAATTGCGAGCACTGCGCGGGCGGAGCGTTGTAATACCCCCGCTGCCCTGCAGCTATTGCTCCAATGACGAGCCAGACAACAACGATCAGCCCGATAATTGAACCGATGCGCATTTCTTCCCCGATCGATTTACGGATTCCCCGCTTTGGGGCGCTCGAAAGGGGCACAGCCGCGGGTGTCCAACCTGGATGCCCGCGGCCGCGAAACCCCGATCAATCCGTCGGATTAGTTTCAGTGGTCAAACCGCGATTGTCCGCGGTCCGCTCATCCTTTTCTTCAGCCGGTCCTGGCGGATTCGCCGATTCATTCTCTCCGGCATCCGTGGCGTCCTCGGGACTTCCCCCGGCGGCATCGCCGACGGGCACCTGCCCGCTGGACTCGGTCGCGCCGAGATCCCGCGGGATCGGGTGGCCGGGCGTTGTGATCCCGTCATGAACCTGGCTGAAGCCGGCTACTTCGTTTGGATCAGTGGTCATACGCGGGACCGGCCCCGGCCCAGGACCCAACCCAAAAGCGCCAGGACGAGCAGGATAATTCCTACCCACAGCAGGAAACTCAGGGCTTGGTTAAAACCGCCAACAAGGAGCAAGACGATCGCAATGACACCGGCGATCACTAAAAGTGTGTTCATGTAGCTACGCATCCCTTCAAACAAATGTGTCCAGTTAGGAAGGCGTCCGCTGGGACTCCAATATGAAGTTCCACCCCATATCAACGGGCACCGCACGGAGAAATTGATCTCCTTATCCCGTACCTACCCCAAAGGCCTCCGGTTCAAACAAAAACCGGACAGCCAAAGTACGTGCACAGCATCATGATAGGCTCGCGCTGCGTTCCGGCGTAGTAGTGATCCCCGCCATATTTCGGCACAAGATGAAGGCTCCCTGCGTTGTAAGGAAGACGAAGGGAGGCCACATGCTCATAGTGCTGACAGGAATTGACGGGTCGGGAAAAACGACGGCGGCAAACGCCTTGGTGTCTGGCCTGCAGCTCGGCGGCACCAAGGCGCTGCTGCTGAGTAACCACGCCGCCCGCCGGCGGTTGTCACTGCTGAGCGCCAAGTACGGCTGGCAGCTGCCGCCCCGCGTTGCCGATGCCATCGAGACCACGGTTCGAATTTTCAATGTCCTGGTTTCGCATGTGCGCGCCCACCGCTTTGGCGGAACCGTGGTAATGGACCGGCACCTGTACTGCCAGCTCGCACTGAGGAAGGCCAATGGTTTGCGACGCGGAATTTTGCTTCCTTGGCTTCTGGAACGCCTACCCGAACCCGATCTTGTGATCTATTTCGACGTCGACCCGCAGCACGCCTATCAACGCGTCCTTGCTCGTGGCACGGATAAGGAATCCCTCAGGGACCTGCAGGACTTCCGGGCAGCTTACCGATCGCTCCCCGAGTACAGCGGCTTCGTCGAAGTGGATGCCAACGGCACGCCCGGTGAAGTGCTTGAACGGCTCAGCGGCGTGGTTGCGGCGGCTGGAATGCCCGTCCCGGCAGTGGCTGGAGGGACGACTCCGGCAACGTCCGAGGCCAACGAGTAGAGGTATTGACTCAACGGAAGTTCTTCCGGATATTCCGGACGCCATAAAGGCAGAATCATGAGTTCGCCGCCGCGGTCCAAGGTAATGGGAAAAGTGTGCGCCTCGCCCGAAACCCTGATATGCCGGACTTGCCGCCGGTACGTCTGCTCCAGGTTCGACGCCCTGACCGGGATCACCAGCGCCCCTCTGGCCTTGATTTCCAGTTGGTGAAATAAGGCGAGGCGACCAGAGCCGTCCAGCGCCACCTCCGCGAACGCAGTACCGCCGTCGTTGTCTTGGCGGCTCAGCTCCCCCAGAACGTAAACGTGCGGCCAGTTGTTCGAATGCTGCGGGTCTTCAACCGGCACCGACGCCCGGCCGGCATCACGTAGGACCGCCACCACTCCACCGACGATCTCGGCGAGTTTCGGGACAATAACGGATTCGGAGAATTCAGCCACGGGAGGCTTTGCGGAAGTCGGCGCAGTCCTGTGGAACGCCCCGTCAAAGAAGTCTCCGAACATGCCCATGGCGGCCTCCTGAAAAGGGCCCCGCTGCTGAAGCCCTTCGAATAGATTGCAGCGTGGGCAAGGGCACTGTCCACAGTCGGAGTGAAATTGACGGAAGCAATTTAGTCGCGCGGGCGCATCAGCGGCGGGTTGAGGATCGCGCGCGCTGGTTGGCCCGCCGTCGGACGTGCCTCCCGGGCAAGCCTGTAAAGCGCAGCGGGACGGCCGGCGTCGCCCGTCGTCATCCTGCCGGTGTCCTCGAGGAATCCGGGAGTCCCCGTGGCTTTTCGGTGGAAGTTCCGGGGGTCAAGGCGGGTCCCCCACACGGCCTCGTACACTGCGCGCAGTTGGGCGATGGTGAACTCGTCCCCGCAGAAGGCCGCCCCCAAAGGCGAGTACTCCAGCTTCGACCTTGCACGTTCGACGGCGTCGTCCAGGATCCGCATGTGGTCGAACGCCAGGCTCAGCCCGCCGTCCTGCGCTTTCCGGACCGGATACCAGGCCGCCTGCTCGGCGTCGCTCCCGGCCGCCAGGACCGGAAAGTCCGGCGCCAGCAGCAAGTGCGCGACCGTCAGGACGTCGCCACGGGGATCGCGGCCCTTGGGCCCATAGCTCCCCAATTGTTCCAAATGGCCGGGAAGATGCTCGACGCCGGTCTCCTCGGCAAGCTCCCGCATCGCCGCCTCGAGCAGATCCTCACCTTCAAGGACGAAACCGCCCGGAAGGGCAAGCTTGCCCTTGAAGGGCTCGATGAGGCGGGTGATCAGCAGGACGCTCAGCTCGCCGTCGCGCACGGTCAGGGCGACGACGTCGACGGTCACCGGGAAGCGCGCGGGGGACGGAGGGGATTCAGGCATGGAGCCATCCTAGCAATTATCGTCACCTTGACAATAAAGATCGGAACGTTCTACCGTTTGGTTATCGTCAAGATGACGATAACCAAAGACGGGAGAACATCATGGCCATCATCAAGCACTACCCCTGGATCAACCACTTTCTGGGAAGCCCCACCGGCTACGTCGTGCACCTGCAAAAGGGAGCGGTCAAGCACCAGGGAGTCGGCCAGGCGTTCTGGTTCCGTCCCGCTAACTCCGTCCTAAGCGAGGTACCGGTGGATGACCAGGAATTACCCACCCTCTTCCACGCCATCACCCGCGACCACCAGGACGTAAGTGTCCAAGCCAACGTGACGTACCGCTTCATCGACCCCGTGGCTGTTTCCAACCGCCTCGACTTTGGCCTCAAGGGTGCCGGTGCGCCGCCGGCAACAGGACGCGAGCAGGTCTCCACGATCATCGGCCAACTCTGCCAAAGCCACGCCATCGACCAAATCGCCGCAACCACGCTGGCGGAGGCACTGGAACGCGGAGTGAGCCAACTCCGGCTGGTCCTCACCGAGGCCTTGCGAGCCGACGCGCGGCTCCAGTCCACCGGCATCGAGGTCCTTGGAGTCCAGGTCCTCGCCGTCCGGCCGGAGTCCGACGTCGAACGGGCCCTGCAGACGCCGGTCCGCGAACAACTCCAAGCCGAAGCGGACCGGGCTGTTTACGAAAGGCGCGCGGTTGCCGTCGAACGTGAACGCACGATCTCCGAGAATGAGATGGCCAGCCAGATCGAACTGGCGTCCCGCCGCGAACACCTCGTGGCCCAGGAAGGTGCAAATGCCCGGCGTGCCGCGGAGGAGAAGGCCGCTGCAGGGCTCATCGAGGCACAAGCGTCAGCTGAACGTACTGGAATCAACGCCGCCGCCGAAGCCAACCAGATCCGGCTGGTGGGCGAGGCAGCCGCAGCCCGCGAAGCCGCCACGATGGACGTCTACCGCGGCATGGACCAAGCCACCCTGATCGCGCTGGCACTGCGGGACGCAGCCGGATCCCTGCCCAACATCGGCAACCTCACCATCACGCCGGACCTCCTCAGCGGAGCGCTGGCGGGGCTGTTCAAGGAAACCGCGGCACCCGCGGCAAAGTAAGGAAACATCATGGGCACCCCTCGCATCGTCATCGTCCACCGGCGGACCGAGCTCCAGGAACTGCTGGACCGCCATGCCACCCGCGGCCAAGCTGAATTCTTCCTCCGCACCCGCGGCCGCAGCATTCAGGACGTCCAGGACAGGCACGATCGGCTGGCCGCAGCCCTCGCTGTAGTCCGGGCCGCCGTCCCCGCTGAATGGCGGCAGGCCGAAGTGGAGCGTGCGGACCTGAGCAGGTTCCTCCTGGCCGCGGACGACGTCATCGCCGTCGTGGGCCAGGACGGGTTGGTGGCGAACGTGGCCAAGTACCTCAACGGACAGCCGGTCATCGGAATCGACCCCGAGCCCGGCGCCAACCCCGGCGTGCTCGTCAGGCACACACCGGCTGCGGCCGCTGCGCTGCTGGCCACCGCCGACGTCGGGCGGCTTCGCTGCCAGGACCTCACCACAGTGACAGCAACGCTCGACGACGGTCAGCAGCTTTCGGCCCTCAACGAAGTTTTCGTGGGACACGCCTCGCACCAGTCGGCGAAGTACTCCATCACAGTGCCGAGCTTCACCCAAGCCGGCGGACAGACCGAGCGACAATCGTCGTCGGGACTGATCGTCTCTACCGGGACAGGTGCCACCGGATGGTGCGCCTCCATCGCCCTGGAACGCGGGGGCCGTACTTTGCCCGTACCTACGGATCCCAAGCTCGCGTGGTTCGTCCGCGAAGCCTGGCCCTCCCCCGTGACAGGTGCATCGTTGACGGAAGGTGTGTTGGAAACGGGCGAGATTCTCCGGATCACCGTTGCATCCGACCAGCTTGTGGTCTTCGGTGACGGCATGGAGGACGACCGGCTGACGGCATCGTGGGGGCAGGAGATCACCGTGGAGTTGGGACGGACGCCGCTGCGCCTGGTGGTTTAGCGGGCGGTCTGGCGGCGCAAGGAGCTTGGCGGTTAGTGAGGTTAATTAGGTTAGTGAGGTTAATTAGGTTACTTAGGTTAGCGAAGTAATTCGATCCGCTTATTGTGCGATCCAAGCCGACCCCTAACACCTGGTCTCATGGCCCACGGAGCCGCGCCTGTCAACCGTTGAACCTCAAAAACCCCCGCGATAGGGTGGCCGGACCGTCAACCCGCATCACTCAATTGGGAAATTCTGGGAGTCGCCATGAGACATGTGAGACGTCAATTTGCTGCGGTCACGGCAGCTGTGGCCCTAAGCGTCACGGGCGGAGCGGTTGCCACTCCGGCATTCGCCGACCCGCGCCAAACCGAGAAGGACGCCACCGCCACGGGATACGGCGGGGCCGTGAGCACCGTGGATCCCGAGGCATCTGCAGCCGCAATCGAGGTACTGCGTAAGGGCGGCAACGCAGCCGACGCCGCAGTCGCTGCAGCCGCAACCTTGGGCGTCACCGAGCCATACAGCGCCGGCATTGGAGGCGGCGGCTACTTTGTGTTTTATGACGCCAAGACCGGTGAAGTCGGAACCATCGACGGCCGTGAAACGGCACCGGCAAAGATGCCGACCGACGCCTTCATCAATCCGGATACGGGCCAGCCCTACCTTTTCACCACCAAAGACCCCGAACTTCCCACCAGCGGCGTCTCGGTGGGTGTCCCTGGAACGCCCGCCACGTGGGAGCGTGCCCTGCAGCGCTGGGGAACTTTGGACATGGGCGAGGCCCTCAAGCCTGCGATCAAGGTAGCCAACCGCGGTTTCGTGGTGGACGAAACGTTCCGCCAGCAAACCCTGGACAACAAGCTTCGTTTCGACACCTTCACTTCCACGCAGGACCTGTTCCTTCCCGGTGGTGACGCACCCGCCGTCGGAAGCATCTTCAAGAACCCCGAACTCGCCGAGACGTACCGCCTGTTGGCGCAGCAAGGCACCGGCGCTTTCTACGGCGGGCCGCTCGCTGAAGAAATTGCCGCTACCGTCCAGGCGCCCCCGGTCTCCGGCGACACGGCCCTGCCCGTCCCGGTTGGCTTCATGACCACGGCAGACCTTGCCGCCTATAAGGCGCTGGACCAGGACCCGACCCACGCCAAGTACCGCGACTACGACGTTTACGGAATGGCGCCGTCCAGCAGCGGCGGCACCACGGTCGGCGAGTCTTTACACATCCTGGAGAATTTCGACCTTGCCGGAATGGCGCCAGCTGATGCTTTGCACCATTACCTGGAAGCAAGCGCTTTGGCGTTCGCGGACCGGGGCGCGAATGTCGGTGATCCCGCGTTCGTGGACGTTCCGACTGAAACGCTTTTGGATCCCGTCTTCGGCAAGGAACGTGCCTGCGAAATTGACCCGGAGGCAGCTGCCAGCAAACCTGTTGCTCCCGGTGACATAGAGACGTACGACGGCGCGTGCCCGGCTTCGGCCGCTCCGCTCGCTGATGAGACGGATACCGAGAACATCTCGACTACGAACCTGACGGTCGCCGACCGCTGGGGCAATGTTGTGGAGTATACGCTGACGATCGAGCAGACCGGCGGATCCGGAATCGTGGTTCCAGGACGCGGGTTCTTGTTGAACAACGAACTCACCGACTTCACTACGGTCTACAACCCGACGGACCCCAACCGGATCCAGCCCGGTAAGCGCCCACGGTCATCGATGTCCCCCACCATCATCCTGAAAGACGAGAAGCCGTTCCTGGCCCTCGGCTCTCCCGGAGGATCGACGATCATCACCACTGTGCTGCAGACGATCTTGAACCGCGTGGACTTGGGCATGAATATCTCGGACGCTTTGGCGGCGCCGCGAGCGGCGCAAAGGAACACGGCCAACGTCACAGCAGAGCCTGCCTTCATCGAAGCCTACGGCCCGGAGTTGACTGCACTCGGTCACACCTTGGTTCCAGCCGGGGATGCGTTTACGTCCGCGGCCGAGATCGGAGCAGCAACGGCCATCGAATTTGGCGACGACGGTCTGTTGACGGCGGCCGCAGAACCGACACGTCGCGGAGGTGGATCGGCGATGGTCGTCTCCGATGCGAACGGACACAAACAGAAGTAAGCGTGCCCAGGGGCTCGCTTGCCGCGACGGACTTCGGTCCCCGGCAAGCGAGCCCCGCGGCTGTTAGCTTCTGCCTCCGCCCGGCGGAAGGCAAGGGTGTCATTGTTCGCTCCGGTCGGCTCTGCTTTCCGCCAGGAATCGCCAGAACACAACCGCCGAAGCGGTGATGCAGATGACCCCGGAAACCATGGACCACACGGATTCGGCCGGGCTTGTGATGAAGATGGACACGGCGTAGGCGAAGAGGGCGAGAGCCAGCAGGAGCCAGACCAGGGGTTTGCGTTTCACGGTTGAGTTCCTTAAATGAAGTGGATAAGTGTCAGGCCAGGTCGCGTTCCAGGAAGGCCCAGGAGGCTGCCACTGAAACTACTAAAAGCCAGCCCGCAGCTCCCAAGAAAGACCCCGAAGCCGGTATGTTGAAAGCTGCGTGGCTTGCCCAGTCCGAGGCCTGGACTGCGAAAAGCCAAGCCTCGGTTGGTTTCAGGGAGTCGGCCAGGAACTCTTGCAGAACCAGGCTGAACGGCACCACGAACAGGGTGACAAGGTGGTTGCGAATGAGGGAGCCGAGGGCGAAGCCCCACAGTGCCCCCATGCCGGCTATACCTGCAAAGGCCAGGACTGCTTGAACGCTCATATGCCACGCTCCGCCCAAGATTGTCCCGGACAGCCCAAATGCGAGGCCAACCACAACTCCCGTAAACGAAGCAGCCAGCGTCGTGGTGGTACCTCGCGCTACGAGGGCCGCATGCCGCTGAAACAGCAGAACCCGCCTGCTGAACGCTCCTGCCCGGTAATCGGATGTGAAGGCGAATGAGCCCACTACTGCGGCAACTGTCAGCATGAGCGAGAGACCTGGTCCCAAGAAGGTACGGTCCAGGTTTTGTGAGGGCACGTCGGAATCGGTGATAACGGCTGCGACAAGCAAGCCGAGAAACCCTAACATCAGCAAGGCTCCCACAGCTGAACCTTTCCAGAGCCACGGGCGTCGTAGTTCTGACAGGCAGGCGCGCAGCACGTTGAGCACCTAGAATTCCTTCCGGATGAGAATCCACCTTGCGCCTGCGCCAGCCACAGCGAGCCATCCAAGTGACATCAGGAATGCCGGCAATGGATCAAGCAATCCCTCCATGGGCAGTGACGCGATCCCCGCGAAAGCGCCGGAAGGAAGCCACCGCCCTAAGTCGGGTGCGTTCGCTAACAGGGGTAGCTCAACGGCGAGCGGAATCAGCATGGTGAGAATCGTCGTCGCGTAATAGTGCTGGATCATCCAGCCGAGAGAGCAGCCCCACAATGCTCCGACCGCACTCGCCAACAGAACACCCGGCAGCGCCTGCCAGGATTCGGGCGAAAGCAGCTCCGTCCGGACTTCCGGCGACACAACGAATGCGACGGTTCCACCCCACAGAGCGATGCCGGCCCCGAAAGTAACGAGCCCAACGATGAAGGCTGCCATGTATTTGTGGAGCACCACCTGCTTCAAACCCGACATCACAACGGTCCGTCGCAGTGTGCCGTAGTAGGACTCCCGCGAAACCACATAGCTCCCAGCAAAATTCGACACAACGGCAATGGTGGTTGCTAGTGCCCAGAAAGCCTGGATGTTGTATTCGGCCGACAATGCGCCCGAGTTATCAGGCCAGCCGAGGAAGTTGGCAACAAACCACGGAACCAAAGCACCGAATGCGAGCACTCCCAGCATTGAGTACCCGCTGAAGTACCGCAGGAGCTCTGATCTAAGGCCGCCAACCATCGCGTCCCTGGCGTCGACGTTCATTGCGCACCCTCCAGGATGTGGAAGTACGCCGACTCCAGGCTTCCGCCCCCGAGGGCTTTGGCCTCCGCCAGGGACCCCCGGAACAAGGTCCGCTGCTTGATGACGACCACCTCGTCGGCCACTTGCTCCAGCTCCATGAGCTGGTGACTCGACACCAAGGCACTGCCACCCTTGGCTGCAAACTCCCTAAGGAACCGGCGCAGCCATTGGATGCCTTCCGGGTCCAAGCCGTTGGCGGGCTCATCGAGGACCAGCAGACGGGGATCCCCGATTATGGCGGAAGCGATACCCAGGCGTTGCCTCATTCCGAGGGAGTAGTCGCGCACTTTCTTATTCGCCTCGGACGCGAGATCAACCTGCTCCAGCACCCTGTCCACGTTGACCCGATTGACGCCCGCAGCGAGCTGGCAGATCTGCAAGTGCCGGCGACCCGTCAGCCCGGGCTCAACGTCCATTCCGTCCAGGTTCACTCCCACTTGGGTGGCTGGTCTTCGCAGGGTCCGATAGTTGACGCCGAACACGGTTGCCCGGCCGGATGTTGCCTCCACCAGACCGGTCAGCCCTGCGAGCGCAGTGCTCTTCCCTGCGCCATTAGGGCCAATGAGCCCCACCACTCGACCGGCCGGCACGTCGAACGTCAACTCATCGACGGCAAGCCGCGCGCCCCTCCTTTTACTGAAGCGCTCAAAGCTGGCGAGGATCGTCATGGATGCCCTTTCGTGGAATCGGTGGTCTGTCCGGATTGGGGCGGCCAAAGCGGGGAATTCGTAGCAGTGTTCCAGAGCCACTCCCCCAAGCTCGTTTGCCGCTGGCCGACCACCTCGGCTCGTCCGGCCGGCGGGAGGTTTGGGCCTCCTTCGCCCGTGGCGGCGTAGGCAACAACAGGGAGGTTGTTCTCCTCCAAAGCAATGGGGAGGACGGCGGCCAACGGGGCCAAAGACGTCGACGGCGGCTGGTCGCGTATCGTGGCCCGGCCCAGGTTTTGGTGGATGATCATTCCCTGCGACTGCAGCGTCACTTGGTCGCCTGGACGCAACGGGTCATCCGCTCCTTGGAGAGGCACCACCACGTGCAGCTCACCATTGATATGCGTGAACCCGGCTACCGTCACTGCCTTGACGGGAATCGCTGAAAGCAGCGCGGCTAGCGCCAGCGCGCCAAACAGGATCACGAGTCCACGGCGCCACGCCGGGCTTCCGTTTGTGGCGGCCGACCGGAAGAAGCGGACTGTTGCCCTCACGGCCACGAACACCAAAAGGCACAGGATCATCAGGACCACGGCGTGCCCGACCAAACCGAACTGCAGGAAGATCGGAACGAGCCGCTGGTAGCCGAGCAGCATGAAGCCGATCCCGGCTGCGAAGCTCGCGAGACCAAACCACGGCAAGGGGCGCGGGCTGCGAACTGAACGTCGGGAGCCCAGCAGGCCGGAGCCGACAACATCAGCCAAGGAATCAAGCGACTTTTTCCGCAGGTGTGGAATGTCGACAGCGGACATGAGTGCCACGTACCCATCGAGCTTGATGAACGGAAACAGGTTCAGGATGGCAACCGCATAGCAGATCACGCCATAGAGGACGGCTGCGTCTTTCATCGAGGAATCCGGAAGAAGGCCCTGGGTTGCCATGGCGATACTGCCGAGGCCAACGTGAACCAAAGGGCCGGCTAGAGCTACGATCACCCGTTGCTTCCTGGATCCCAATCGCCAACCGTCGGTCACATCGCAAAAGAACGCTGGCGACAGGTAGAACAGCATGATCCCGATACGCCGCGGAGTGCCCCCAAAATAGCTAAGAGCCATGCCGTGGCCGAGTTCGTGGAGCAATGTCGATACGAACATCGCCCCCAGCACGAAGAGGTAGGCCTCCACAGGCAGCGGTGACGCCAGAACCCGTCCGATATTTGGTCCTGCCAAAACCGCGCCTACAAGCCCGCCGAGCAGCAGCAACACCAAAGGAGCCAGGGTAGCCGGCCGGGCCAGCGCAGCCACCGCAGGGCGCAAGGACTGCAGAAACGGCGAGGGGTTGAACAGGGTGAACTGAATCGTCAATGGTGCCCGGAACTGGACCCGGCTTTCCTCACCCAGCCGGGCGCCGTCGTCGAAAATTCGCGTGTGCGCCAACTGGCGCACAATCCCCAAGACGTCGGCAGCGGTCCACGGCTTTCCCAGGTGCAGGGCCACCTGCGCAGGGGTCTTCTCGCCGTCCACGGCGTTCAGCACCGCAGCCACATCGGCGGAAACCCTGGCTTTGGGTACGCCGTTGATGGCCACGATCCACGGCCCTTCGTCTTGCAGGGGCGCATCAATGGACGCTGCAGGCGAAAGCCCCACGGGCCATTCAACTGCATGCCGCTCCTGGGAGGACTTCATCCGTAGGCCCCGGCTCATATCAAGGGATGTGCGGTTGCCGTAGGGACCGGAACTACGGACAAGCCCTTGGTCTCATCCATCGTGAGGGGAATAGTCCCGGGGCAGATGGCCTTGCCCGCCACCCAGCCCATTTCCTGTATGGCCTCAGGGAGCCGGTGGGTGAGGCTGACCCACAGCGAACGGATGTCCCTCGCGGCCAAGTATTTCGCAAGGCCATCGACGCCGGGAGCTCGCTTTGCAGTAGGCAAGCGATAGGTCCGGAAGGAGTCGGACCACTTGCGCAATTCAGCAATTGCTTCTGTGGTCGTCCAGAAGTCGGCCCTCGATTCGTCGTCCGTTACCGCCATGGGAGTCGCTTTGGAGGGGGTTCGGGCAAGGAAGAGTTCGCGGATCTGCAGCCCTTCCTGGAGCGCTCCCCTCAGCGCAGCTACTGGATGGGCAGCAGCCTTGAGACCGACGGCACCAAAACGAAGCGGCCCGGTTTCGCTGAGAATGATGCACACCGCCGTCTCGACCGGTGCGCCGTCGCCCGGGATGAAGGCAAGAATGGGTTCGACCCCGGCTTTCAGTGCCGCGCCCAAGAGCACGAGCAGGCTCCGGGTCTCCGGGGCAGCCCGCACTGATTCAGGCATTTGCTCCACATCAAAGCGATGCAGTGCCGTCCTCAGCCTCCAAGCGTTAAGGAACGCATCACGCTCAAGCACTTCTGCAACGCCAGCAGCCTGGGCAAAGCCTTCAGAAGATCCGGAAGCAGCACCGTTCGGTGAGGGATCAAAGAACGCGTCCCAAGGGTTCGGATCCGCGACACCGGGACTGAAGTCCACCAGCGGAGCGGGAACGTGTGCTTCCTCGCCTGTCAGAAGGTCAGTGGCCCAGTACCAGGGAAAGTCGTGGACGAGGGAAGACGCGCGCCCCAACCCCGCAGTGACAAAGTCGATCCTTTGGTCAACGCTGCCGGGGTCGGCAAGGAGGTACTCGGCGTCATCCGGCGCGGGAGCCAACGCGAAGCGCTCCACGGCTTCACCGGCACCGAGGGTTATCGAAGCCCGTTTCTGGACATCAAAGGCTCCTACTGCACATGAGAACCCGCCGTTTGAGGTCTGTCCGTTGGCCAGCAGTCCTACCGTGCGCCAGAGGCCGACCTCGTTTGGCACGAGGACAGTGGATGCTGAAACCAGGCCAAGGGAAGGATCAAGGGTGCGTAGTGGATCGATGGTCATGCGCTGCACACCCACAGCTGGACGTCGCTCAAGCCCCGAGTGGGCGTCGCGATCCGAACAGGGCGCCGTTCAACGATAGTCAGGCCTTCGCACAGTATCTCTTCCTCGAGGAGGTGGTTACTGACGAAGGCAATCTCACTTGAGTATGCGGAGGAGCGGTAGGTGCCGCCCTCGTTGAAGCCGACGTGAATCATCGTGACGTGCCGTGCACCGTTAACGGGATCACGGCTTTCAACGGTGATCAGGAATGCGTCTTCGCCCAAGGCCGAGACTGTCGTGCCGCCGTCGTAATCCTCGGCCCCTTGGTGGCTGTCTGCGTTCAGGACGGTCATCAGGAAGCGGCCGCCAGGCGTCAGGCAGTCACGCACTCTGCGGAACAACTCACGCCTGCGCTGTGGATCAAGGAGAGTGATCGAACTGGCACCGAGAACGACGCAACCAAACCCGCCGTCGTACTCGAAGCCGGCCATGTCCGCCTCAACGAGTTCGACAGCCACACCCCGGGGTTGAAGGCCTGCGTTGCGACCTTCGCCTTCAGCAGGGCGAGCATTTCCGGCGAAGAATCAACGGCGGTCAGCGACCGTCCCAGCGACAGGAGCGGACGTGTGATCCGGCCGGAACCGGAGGCCAATTCGAGGATGGGACCGGATGTTTTTCGCGCGGCAGCCAAAATCTCCGGCAACTCGGTGAGGTCGTTGGCGGTGATCAGGTCGTAGAGGCGGGATCCTGAAACGCTATACAGATCCTCGGGCGGATCGACGTGTCCCAAGACCCGCAGGATGGCGTCGGCGGTCTTGTCGGGTGTGGTGTTCATCAGCTCGTGTTCTCCGGAAGGTGAAAGAGGGACGGTGTACACGCGGGCGGCGCCACCCGCGTGTACAGGCTTAGGTGGCGGCCTTAGGTAGCGGCAATTCCGACGACAATGCCGGCGATGATGATGACGTCACCAACGCGGATGTACCACGGCGTATCGTCGGGGGTGTCGAGGTTTTCCAGCTCTTTGATGGACAGCTGAAGGTTCGAGGTCATTGGCTCCTCCTTCCTGGGTTGTGGGCCTCGAGTGGACAGTCGGGTTCTACGTGATGCTGACCGCGATGATGCCTATGGCAACTCCTTGGGACACACCGACGAACCAATTGGTGAAATCCGGGGTCTCCGTGGACTCGATCTCCTCAATGGAGAGGTTGAGCTGATTTCGCATTCGCGTTCACCTCCCTTCGATGCTTGCTTGGCGGCCGGGCCGTGCGGTGATCAGGTGATCGCTACCGCGATCCCTACCAACGCCAGGCCTGCCGAGATTCCCTTGATCCGTTCGTCCCAGTCGTCCGGGACGTCCATGGCTTCCAGTTCCTGGATGTTGAGATCCAGGAGCTTGGGTGCTGCGCTGCTGTTCATGTCCTCACCTCCTTTCCCCTACCCGCTCGTAAATCGCCCGTTGGGCTTGGCAAGATGTGTGGCTGTGCGCTGCCTCGGACAGGACGCGCTGGACCTGCATGGCATCGATACCTCGCAGCATGGGGAGGACCCCTCCCCAGTTCCTGATGACGGCGTCTGTGGTCCGCACCAACGCCTCCTCGCTGATGGCACCGAGACCCGGAATGCCCCACTCCCGAATCAGTTCGTTGATGCCCGTTCCCGCGTTGGGATCCAGGGACGGAACGGCATCGGTCACAACGGACCAGAGCTCTTGGAGACGACGGCGGTCGCCCCAGGTTGATGCCCCGTTTTCGATTTCTTCCCAAATCGGACCGACAACCGAAGCCGTCGCGGTCATCTTCCGTGTCCCGGTCACGTAGGCAAGCTCGTTGGCTATGTACCAGTGCTTGGCGCCGTACGGATTCCGGGCTACCAGGGACCAACCGGTATGCGTCTCCATGCTGAGACGGGCGGCAACCAACCGCAGTTCCGGTGAGTCGTCGCTCAGTAGCCGCTGGCCCAAGCGAACTATGCGCGCCACAAGTGAATAACCATCGTCGTCGAAGACGCTGCGGGTGCTGCCGATCATGGTGCCGGCCACCCTCAGGAGCGCTTCCAGCAGCCCTTCGAGAACCAGCTGCCCCGGCAGCGTGGCGAGGTGGCCGGCGTCGAGCACCGCGACGTCACCCGCCAGGTACGGGGAGACTATAAGGCGGCGTCCGACGGCGGTGTCCAGGCACGCTACACCGCTGACTTCCGCGCCGGTCCCCACGGTGGACGGCATGAGAATGGTCCGCGGGCGTTCTTTCAGGCTCATGGACGGCGGCAGAACCAACAGCCCGGAGCGCTTGGCGTGGCGTTCAGCGAAAGTGGCCAGGTTTGGCTCTGACGTGAAGAGGGTCGCAAGTTTTACGGCGTCCAGGACCGAGCCGCCGCCGAGCCCCACGATGGTTTGAATCCCGTTGTTGCGGATGAACGTGCCCACCTCGCGCAGTGTCTCAATGGTGACGGGCGCGGCGTTCAGCTCAAGGACTTGTGCATCCCTCAGGTCTCCGGCCAGCAAACGATCGCGATGTTCGGCGAGCGCGCTGTCCACCACTAGACCGGTGCGGCCGCGGGTGAGTCCACCGATGTACTTGGGAGTTATGCCTGAGTCCAGGACGATGCAGCGTGTCCTCCACATGCGGTCGGCGATCATGCAAGGACTCCATCGCGTGCAGCCTGCTTCAGACCGGTCTTGATGGCGGTGAGGAGTTCCTCGTAGTTCTCCTGCGTGTAGACCAGTGCGGGCAGGAGCTGAATCCGCCCCGGACCGGGTTGCACGATTGCGCCTGCTTGATGGATCCGGCGAACTACGGCCATGACCTGGTTCGGTGACGCGGCCAGCCCGTTGCGGGTGTGAAGCTTCAACCCCCGCATGCATCCCCGACCCGTGGCGTTGCCTACACTTTGCATGTCCTGCAACTCCTCGATGAGCTGGTCCAGGCCGGCCGAAACCTGGCTCGTCAGGTGCTCGTGATCCAGCCTCTTCATCTCGTCGATGGTGCTGAGAATGGCGGCACAGGTGGCCGGGGACCCCGCTTGGGTCTCGCCGTGGATAAAGATGGACTCGCTGGAATCGAACTTTTCCGTGATGCGCTCCCCGATGAGGAGGGCGGCGCAGGCGCTGGTGCCGTTCGTCAGACCTTTGGACGTGACGATGACATCCGGTGCTTGGGGCCACTCATCCGATACGAACCACGACTTCACACGACCGAATCCTGTGGCAACCTCGTCAGCGACAAGGAGGAATCCGTGTTCTTCGCGGTACTTCGTAAGTGCTGCGACGAATTCCTTCGGCACCACGTCCGCCCCCGAGCCCAGGACCGGCTCGATAATGACGGCCGCAACCCGGTGTCCTTCGCGGGCCATGAGCTGAGCCAGCTCCTTGGCGTCGTCGTCGAAACGGATATGCCGAATGGCGCGTCGGTCCACGGCATAGACGGCTTGCCCCAGTTCATCTCCGCTGAGCGCCTGGCTGCCGTAGGTCAGCCCGTGGTAGCTACCGCTGAGCCCGACGATGAGCTTGCGTTCCGGCTGGCCGTCCAGAGCGAAGTACTGACGGGCAAGCTTCATGACGGCGTCGTTTGCAGCCCCACCCGATGTTGAAAAGACAATCCGTTTGAAGGGGTGGGCCGGAAGCGAAAGCAGTGCGTTGGAGGCTTCGATTGCTTTGCGGTGGGCGGTCCTGAAGAGAGGAAGGTAGGATGCCGTTTTGAGCTCAGCCGCGATTGCCTCCGCGATGCGCTGGTTGCCGTACCCAAGGTTGGCATTCCACAGGCCGCTCTTGGCATCCAGTCGATCCAGGCCGTCTTCGTATGTCACGCGGACGCCGTGTGCGCTCACGGCGGTGTAGCTTCTTGGGCTGAACTCCT
Source organism: Paenarthrobacter sp. NPDC089322 (assembly GCF_040684895.1). Lineage (NCBI taxonomy): Bacteria > Bacillati > Actinomycetota > Actinomycetes > Micrococcales > Micrococcaceae > Paenarthrobacter > Paenarthrobacter sp. NPDC089322. The sequence goes on along the minus strand of NZ_JBFBGW010000016.1, from coordinate 25,101 downwards.
GCTGCGCGACCAGAGGAACCCAGAGCGGAAGCTTCGTCACTTGCGCCGGCATCAGCGTGTACCGAGGATGTCGATGCCCAACTGCGCGAACTCGTCGATGACCGCTTGGGCGGATGACTCGGCCAGTTCCTTGGAGACACCCAATGGTATAGCGACGGCGGCAGCTGCTGCCTTGAGGTCACGCAGGTTCGAGACGGCTTCAATGACGGTTGCCGCGTCCGGTCCGAGCTTGAAGAGTCGGCCCGTCCTCGTATCAAGCAGCTTGAACTGGATCCCTTGTTGGATGATGAACGGCGCGCTCGGTGAAGGTAGGTCGTCGTTTATGGTTGCCCCGTAGAGGCTGAGGCCGAAACCAACAAACCGGGTGTCCGGGCGGTCATCGCGGGGAATGAACTTCCAAGCATCAAGTGCAGCCAGGTAGCGAGGAATCCACGGCCTGTTCGCCAAGGATTCCCGGACATCCAGAGCACCGGCCACTGAAGCCACAGCAGAACCCGGTGGAAGTGCGAGGGCTTTGCTTTGAAGGTCATGCATTGGGTCGCCGGCTCGGCCGATCTTTGCTCCATACGGCCCGCTGGGGATCGTTCCGTCGGCGGCGATGTGAAGCCTCGCGAGCCGGTGGATGCGTTCTCCTGCCAGCAGCCCACGTTCGGCCAGGACCGCATTGACCTCCGTCAACTGCCGGACGAAGTGGCCCGAGCGCCGGGCCTCAGTGGCGTCATCGAAGAAGGCCCGCCAGTCGTCATCGGTGGTGATACGGACAACGGTGACGCCCACCAGACTGATGAACGGAATAGCCAGATAGTCCTGGATCTCCAGGCTTAGCTGGCCCCCGACGAGCAGTTCTTCTCCGGAGACATCGAAGGTCCCCGCCACCGCAATAACTTTGTCGTCGCCGTCGTCGCCGTTCAGGACGAGGACAATGGATTCCTCATCTGCGAGTTCGTGCGCATACGGCACGTGCTCGGGGTTCTCTACAAAGATGGTCTGCCCCGGAATTCGTCCAGGAATTCCCGTGATCCACTGATCTACAGCCGCGGCAATGGTCTGTTGCTCATTCAGCGTCAATTACCCAACCCCCAATAGTTGTGCACGTTCCCATGGGCGGCCCTCGACTCTTGTTCGAGGGCTCGTCCTTGGGAAGGACACTATGGGGACGCTGAAGGGCCCTAGTGCGAAAAACGGGAACTAGGTGGTGATAGCGGGAAAATTAGGTGTTGGCGGGCACCACCTAGGTGGTGGTTGGGGGTGGTCTAGGTGGTGGGACTCCCCGAGTCAGCAAAACCGGTGGTAGTCCCATAACCGTCTGACCTATCTGGTCAGCTCCGATGTCGTTGGCCTGTACGTGCCAGCGCACGAGAACGCCGTCGTCCTGAGCGAGGGTGTAAAAGTCCCAAATGTCCGCGAACCGCTCCCATCTCGACAAGGCAATGCACCTACGACGGATCACCCAGTCCTTTTAGACGACTTCGCCACTACCCGAGGACCGTGACCACCTACTCCCGAGCAATTCACCACTCATTTTCACCGAAATCACCACCTAGAACGCCGCAGTCAGCACCTATTTTCGAGGTTTTCACCACCTAGTCGACAAAACCTGTCTTACGTTCCGATTGTCAGTGGCCCGAAGATGTGTGGAGGCATAGGATGAAAATACGTACTAAACGAGTAAGTGCGACCGGATTTGCGCTGGCAATTCTCGTTGCAGGCATGACGGAAGGAGCGCACGCAGCAAATGATCCCGCTGCCACCGACCCGACAGTCCGCATCGATCTAGCAGAAAAGCTCCATAGGGCGATCTTGGAGCGCAACCAATAACTTGTGACCAGTAACAGCCGAGAAGCTTCCGTTACCCATATTGACAGAATATTTAGCCCGAACTTGCGGCCAAAAGTACACGCACAGTTCGAAGAACTCAGAGCCCGCAAAGCGCGGCTGAGCGCGTACGGAGAGCAGTACCTATCATCGAGTTCCAGGTTCGAAGCCGAAAAGTTCGAAGTACATGGCAGCCAAGCCACAGGCGAGGTCGTCGAATTCACAGAATTGGCCTACGCGTCCGGTCCCCCCGAGACGTACCGATACGCACAGATAGTGCACTTCACAAAGAACGGGGCAGAGTGGACTATCGATGCAATTGAGCCTAAAGAGCGCGACGGACTACCGCCGTCGACGGTTGTAAGTGATGCGCAGATGGCACACGCAACGAGGGCACCCTTGAGTATTGGGCCAGGTCTAAAAGCAAGCCCCGCAAATCCAGCTCCCAGGGAGGGTTATGTCGGCGACGCAAAGCCTGAGAATAAAACTGACGGACAGGTGAGCACCTTCGGGGCCGGCTACAACTACGGAGCCATGACGTCCTACGCAACTTCGTGGGCCTACGGTCGCAACTCCGCTTACCGACAGTTCGGCAATGACTGTCAAAATTTCGTCTCCCAAAGCTTGCGCGCCGGAGGCTGGGCTGATCAATATAGTGACCTACTCTCCATGGTCAGCTGGAGTCAGGGACATCCGCGTGAGCTACCACACGAATGATACGTTGAATAGAAGCATTTGGAATTTATACTCGTCATTTCCCTACGCAACGTGGTATGCGCTTCGAACATAACTGAAATTCAGGAGATTGAACCTCATGAGGCGCCAGCAACAAGCAATTCTTCGTATAACCGCTGCGACGTTCCTTTGTCTAACGCTGGCGAATTGCGATAATATCGCCAACCCCGATTTGAGCCAGCGGGATTCCGTGGCGCAAACTGTGCTCGACGCGGCTCGAGGCCGCGATCAAGACAAACTTCTCGGCCTCTCCGCGACCGACATGCAGGGAAGAGACGCTGCTGCAGAAAACTTGGTAGCCGAGGCGGAATCACTCGATGGTGAAGTCAAGTTCTCATGGCGGGAACGGCAGTCACCCGACCATCAGGAGGCGACAGCGACTGACGCTGACGGGGACAGCATCTCTTTCCGGCTCTCCTGGCTGCAGGCGAAGTGGAAGCTGATACTCGGAGAGGCAGGGCTACCTTCCTCTCCTGCCGCCAGTTCAAGCTCCTCTTAAGCGGAAAGCTCAGGCGTCCCTTCCTGGTAGCTGGGTCGCCTGAGCATCTCCGCGGAACGCTACAAAACCGTAGCCCGCGACAACGACAGATCCTTAGTCTCCCGGAAGAACAGCACCACAACCACGGCGGAGACAAGTGCCATCCCCATCAGGTAAAACGCCGGGGCCAGCGGGGTCCCGAACCCAGCCACCAGACCGGTTGCCACGAACGGGGCCGTCCCGCCGAAGAGCACGTAGGCCAACGTGTACCCAATAGCGGAACCGGATGCCCGGACTGAAGACGGGAACATCTCCACCAGCGCCGGCACGTTCGACGTACCAATGACGGCCACCAACGCCCCGAGAATGCTCGTGCCCAAAATCGCGAAGCCGAGCCCAAGGGGCATGATCGCGAACGACGGAATCGTCATCACCACAAAACCAACGCACGCCACGAGCAACATCTTCTTGCGCCCATACCTGTCACTCAGCCTGGCTGCCAGCGGGCAAACCGCTGTGTAGACCAGCATCGTCACCACGCTCGTGATCATCGACTCGGCCGAGGAGTAACCCAGGCTCGAGGTCATGTAAGCGATCATGTAGCTGCTCATCAGGTAGTACGCGATCGCGTTCGTGATGCTGTAGCCGAACAGCGTGAAGATCTGACGCGCGCAAAGACGGATCGCGTCACCCAGCGGTTTCTTGGCCACTTCACCGGCGTTCTCCAAACCACGGAACACGGGAGTGTCGTCAACCTTGGACCGGATGTACAAGCCGATGAGGCCAAGCGGCGCAGCCAACAGGAACGGAATCCGCCAACCCCACGCCTGAAGGTCCTCGGCACTCAACACCGAGGTAATCGCCGCACCGAGCAGGGCCCCCGCCACCGAGGCCAGACCAACCGTCGCGGGGATGACGCTCGCGTAGGTTGCGCGCTTCCCGGCCGGAGCGTACTCCACAATGAAGGCCGACGAACCCGTGTACTCCCCACCGGTCGTGAACCCTTGCACGGACCGGAAGACGAAGAGCAGAATCGGCGCCCACACACCGATCACGGCGTACGTCGGCAGGATACCGATACAAAACGTCGCCGCGCTCATGATCAGCACGCACAGTCCGAGCATCTTGTTCCGGCCGATCCTGTCGCCGTAGCGTCCAAAGAAAGCCGCCCCGAGCGGCCTGGCGATGAAACCGCCGGCGAAGATCGCCCACACGGCCAGAAGTGACGCCGTCGTGGAGTAATCCGGGAAGAAGAGCTTCGCAATGGTGACGGACATGACCGCGTAGGCGGCGGAGTCGAACCATTCGACGAAGTTCCCGACGGCGGCTGCCGCGGCAACGCGCTTAAGGTTCCGGCGCGGGGACGCCTCGGTTTCGGCGGCGGAATTCCGGGTCACAGTATTCATGATGGCTGTCCTTCACGGGGAATGTGTGGGAGTGCGCGAAGTTGAGCGCGCTGGACCTTGCCGGTTGCGGACTTGGGCAAGGCAGAAACGTATTCAATGAACCGCGGATACGCGAAGCGGGAATAGTTTTCCTTCACGTGCGCCACGATCTGTTCGTTCAGGTCAGCTCCCCCGGCATAACCTGGCATGAGTTCGATCCAGGCTTTGATTGACTGACCGCGGAGTTCATCGGGGACACCGGTTACGGACACGTCCTTCACGGGATCGAGTTCGCGAATTACAGCCTCCAGCTCGTATGGCCCCACACGGTAACCGGATGTTTTGATGACGTCGTCGGTCCTCCCCAGGAACCAGAAATATCCGTCCTCATCCGCGTAGGCCTGATCCTTCGTGTGGTACCAATCCCCTCCGAACGCGGCGGCTGAGGCCTCCGGCATGTTCCAGTATCCCAAGGGAAACTGCGGGTTGGAGCGGGCGCGCAGGCAGATCTCGCCGGTCTCGCCCGTCGGGACTTCCTGCTCATTCTCGTCCAGGAGCCGGACGTCCCAACCGGGAAGCGGCCTGCCCATCGAGCCCGGCTTCACCGTCACGTCCGGGTAGTTCCCCAGCAGCGGGTACGACTCCGTGGAACCGTAGTAATCCAGCAGCTTCACGCCGAACTGCTCGTCGAACCACGTGATGAGGTCCGGCGTCAGCGGCTCATTGGACGAACAAACTGTCCGCAGTGACAACGGGAAGCGGGTACCGGCGTCGGGCACGTCCTCGCGCATCTTGCGCAGGAACGTCGGATTGACGAGCGCACTGGTGACGCGGTGGCGGCTCATGGCGTCCAGCAGGGCTGCGGGGTCGAAGCCGCCTTCCGGCCGGAAGACCAGGTGCGTGGCGCCGAGCCGCAACGGACCCATGAGTTTGGCGAGCGACCACGCCCAGTCCCCCGCGCCGTAGAACACGTCGCCGTCGCCGATCTGGTGGCAGTATTCGAACTCGTTGTGGCCCAGGAGCGTGCGGTGCGCGTGGACGATTCCCTTGGCGCGGCCCGTGGTGCCCGAGGTGTAGAAGATGAGCGCGGGATCGTCGGCATTGGTCTCGACGTTCCGGAACTTCGTTGGTGCTGCTGCGATTCCCGGGCTGTCGATGTCGATGAAGGTGCCTTGGAAGTCTTCAAAAAGGTGCTTCGCGGATTCCTCAGCAATGATCACCGATGCGCTGCTGTCTTCCAGCCTGAACCGGATCGGCTCCGCGGCCCAGAGCAGCGACATCGTCACCAGAATGGCGCCCGTCCGCAGCACGCCTAGGTACGCAGCGGGGGTGTCGGCGCGCTGCGGAAGCAAGACGGCGACGCGGTCACCTTTCCTGATCCCGGCCTTTTGGAGCGTGGCCGCGATTTGCCGTGAGCGGTCCTGGATTTCGCCCCAGCTCACCTCTCGTTGACCTTCGACGGCGGACTCCAGAATGAGTGCCCGCTTGTCCCTAGGGTGGTGGTCGGCGACGTCGGCGGCCATGTTGTAGAACTCGGGCACCTCCCAGCGGTGGGAGTTTTGTAGTTCGGTGTAGGGGTCTTGGGTTGCGGTGGATGTCATGCGTGGATGCCTCCTTTGGTTCTGTTTGCAGCTCGACGGCGGGTTCAGCGGCGGCCGGCGAGGAAGCGGGCCATCTCGCGCTGAGGTTCGCCGGTGCCGTAGGCCTCGCGGTGGACGCGCTTGGCTTCGGCCATCGCGTCGGTGAGATCGTCGTCTTCCAGACTGCGGAGGCGGTTCTTTGTCAGCCTGACCGCACCCGGAGGAAGGAGGCTCAAGCGCGAGGCGAGTTCCTGGGCGTAAGCCAGCGTGCCGCCGTCGTCCGCCACGTAGTTAAGGAGGCCGAGACGCTGGGCCTCTTGCGCGTCGACCAGTTCGCCAGTGAGTACGAACTGGGACGTCTTGGACTTGCCGAGGATGCTCCACATGGCCCAGATGCCGGTGATGCTGGGGATGCCGGAGAGGACTTCGGGTTGGCCCATGCGGACTTGCGAGTCGCCTACACGGAGGTCCGCGAGGAGCGCGTACTGGAAGCCTGAGCCGGCGGCGACGCCGTTGACCGCGGCGATGGTGATCTGGTCGAGGTTGCGGACGGCGCGGTAGAGGCGGTCGAAGCCGTCGATCCAGGCCTCGGCGGACTCGTGGTCCTCGGGATCCATACCGGCGGTTTCGGCAAGGTCCTGTCCGGCACAGAAAGCGCGACCTGTTCCAGTCAGGATGACGCTTCGGATTTCCTCGTTGCCTTTGAGGCCTTCGAGGTGGGCGATGAGTTCGTCGCGCATGGCCTTGGTCCACGCGTTGAGCTTGTCCGGACGGTTGAGGGTGATGGTGGCGACGGAGCCGGTTTGTTCGAAGAGGACCTCTTGGGACATTGGGGAGTTTCCTTTTTCTTTGGCGGTTGGCGTTGTCTCATCTGACCACCGACGATTGTGACCCGTCTAACATCAATATCTACTCGCCGTGATACCAAACTGATATGGTGCGCGGATGGATCTCCACCATCTCAAGTACTTTGTAGTGCTCTCCGAGGAGCTGCATTTCGGGCGGGCCGCACAGCGTTTGCACATGGCTCAGCCCCCTCTTTCCCAGCGGATCAAGGACCTGGAGAAGGAGCTGGGGGTCTTGTTGTTTCACCGACGACGGACGGGCGTGGAACTGTCCGAGGCCGGGGCTTTGCTCCTGGAACATGCCCGCGGGGTGCTGGATCATGTGGCGATGGCGCAGGAGTCGATGCGCCGCATACGGCCTGGGGCTTCCGGGGTGCTGCAGGTGGCGGTGCCGCCGGACACGAACCCTGTTGCGCTCTCTACGATGGTTTCTTCTTTTGCTTCGTCCGCGCCTGATGTGCTGCTGAACCTGCACGAACTCACCACGGTGGAGCAGATTGAGCGATTGCGCGACGGCGAACTGGACGTTGCGGTGGTCCGTCACCCTTTGAGCAGCGTGGGTTTCGAGTCGGGGCCCGTGTTCTCGCGGGCGCTGGGGGTGGTGTTGAGTGCTTCGCATTCGTTGGCTTCTTTGCCTTCAGTTCGGCTGGGCGACCTGGCGGGGAGTCCACTGATTATCTTCCCGCGGTACATGGCCCCGACTCTGTACGACTCGTTCCTGCACACGTGCCGGGATGCTGGGTACTTGCCGGCGGCTATTGTTCACGCCAGGAATCAGCACTTCACACACGGGCTGATCCTGGCCGGCCGGGGTGTGCACTTCAATGAGGAGCCATGGACGCCTCTTCCCGCTGGAATTGTGTGGCGGCCGCTGGTTGGGGATCCGCTGGCTTGGCGGACGTCGGCGCTGTGGTTGAAGAGCCGGAGGTCAGCGGAGACGGATGCGTTCGTGGCGGCTGTGGGGGCGGGGTTGAGGGCTGGTGGTCATGGGTGACGCATCTCGCCCGCCAAGACCAGCGCCACCGTTGTCGTCACGACGGCGATGATCACCGAGTTACGAAGCGCCTTGACACGGCATTGAATTTACGGAGCCAGTTTTAACGTGCTGCAGGTGTTCCCAGCTCAATCCAGTACCGGCGGAAAAGCCGCCCATCTCCACCCGTGCGCACATCTTCGAGGCGTCCATCGCAACGCTCGATGGTTCTGATTGACCCCGAGTTATCGTCATCACAGGTCAGCAGAACACGATCCGGCTCTCCTCGCGCGGCCAAGCGGCCCAACAATTCCCGCATGGCCCAGGTTGCCGCACCCCTTCTGCGGTCGGAGGGGCGAACCCCATAGCCAATGTGCCCGCCCGAATTCAGGAGGGCCGGCGTCAGATGGTGCCGGAACGCAATCGCCCCTACATAGCGTGGGCCTTCGGTGATCCACAGATATGTACACGGAACCATGCCATCCTTCACGGGCGCGCTTTCAGCGGCCAACAACTTGCCAACCCAAGCTGCGAAGCCTTCGGGACGGGTGACGTCGTCCGCCATGAAGAGGGCGGCACCGTCCTGATGGTCGCCCGCCCACTCACTGTGGGACTCAAGGAATGACTGATGAAAGGCCACATTCGGCGCGACGAGTTCAAACATGCCCTCGACTCTATACCGCAATGGCACCCTGGGGGCCGCACCAAGCGACACGAAGAAAAGTTTGCGACAAACTTGTCATATTCATGACAAGCATCGTAGATTCATTACGTCCAACAAGTTGATAAACATCAAGGAGTGATTCAAGTGCTTAAGCTCAAGCGACTGGCCAAGCGCCGTTCCAAGCTGAACTTCGTGTTCAACTAAACCAAGAATAAATAGTGGGGGCCACGCACAGCGTGGTCCCCACTCATCATTGGAGGCAAGAATTGGCAGCCGTAACCTACTCCCTTAAGCAGTCGCTACCAGTCATCACCACGGAAACGGCCGTGCAGATCGGATTGGCACCGCCCAACGCAATCGAAATTGAGGACGCGCCAGACGGGCTGGCCGAACTGCTCAGCTTCGCTTCACAGCCACGGACACTCGACGATTTGAGCGGCAAGGCCGAACTCCTGCTGGGTGAAGGCTCCGGATCGATCGTCGGGGAACTTATCGACGCCGAGATTCTGGTGCCGTACAGGTTCGATCTCTCCGGCCGGTACAGCCGTCATGACCTGTACTTTGGGCTTGCACACAGCACCGGCCCCGGAGCCAGCGATCTGCTGCGCAGCCGAAGGGTCACGCTAATCGGCGTGGGAGGAATCGGAACAAACGTAGCCATGCAACTCGCCACAGCCGGAGTGGGTGCCATGATCTTGGTCGATGGAGACACTGTAGAAGAGAGCAACCTCACCCGGCAGTACCTCTTCACGGCGCAGGATGTCGGTACTCCCAAAATCCAAGCCGCTGCTAGAAATCTTCACCTTAGGGCTCCCGACATTAACACGGTGGAAGTCGCCTCCATGATCGCCGGAGTAGAGGACCTACTGCCTGTTTTCCAGGACTCAGACTTCGTTGTGGTCTCCGCTGACACACCCCAGGAAGTGCTCGAGTGGTCTAACCAGGCGTCCATCGCCACCGGCACACCTTTTACGTGCGCCGGGTATCAGGATACGCGTGGAGTGGTGGGCCCAGTTGTACGACCGGGCATCACCCCTTGCCTGCAATGCGCAGCAACAGATAACGATGACAGGACCAAATCAAACGCGTCTCTCTCCACCACGAATCTCAATAGCTCATACCAAGCTCCGAGCTTTGGACCCCTGAACTCCATCGTGGCATCCATTGCATCCATGGAAGTGTTCCGCTACCTGCTCACCGGATCCACCAACCTTGACGGCAGGAGGCTGGTTTTTGACTCATTGGAGTTATCGTCTGAGTTCGAGGATTTCGCCAGGAATGGCCGCTGTGCTGCGTGCGCCTGACTGCAACAAGGGCATGGCGACCGTTGCTTTGACAGGGGCTTACGTCGTAGCCTCAATCGCCGCAACGGTAGCCAACAGAAACTTCTGGCCAATCGCGTCAAACAATATGTTCAATGCGAAGTTCAAGGACCGCGTCTCAAGATTCGCAGTTGAATTCCACCTGCCTGATGGCATAACCGTTGCTTGCGGTCCAGCAAACTGCCTTCCAACTCAGTTCTTCCGGGCAGGAGCTGTCTTCGCCAACATCTTCATGGCTGAGGAAGAGCGACCAAAGAAGGTCCTCTGCCAGAGAATCGTCCGGAGGCTTCGCAGCAACACGTGGAGGCCGTTTGACGAGGTTCGCGCCCCCGTTCACCTGCCCCACCTTCCCTTGAGGATGGACATCCTTGTGGCAACTACTGTTCGGGGAATGCCTGAGGAAAAGGAGATTGTGTACACCTATGTTCCGACAACTTCGCAGTAAACCAGTCCAGCTCCGCCCTGTGCGCAACGCTGCAGTGTGGGTGGTTGCCGCCTTGGCCTTGACCCTTCGCCCCGGCCCATCCGCTGTCCGGGACTATAAAGCGGCGGTTGCTTCACAGGAATCGGCGGAGGACCACAGGCCCGACGACGGGAGGGCCTGGAAGATCCGACGTACAGCGGCCGGACTACTGATGGCTGCTGCGGCGGCCAGCGAGGTTTGTAGAGACCCCGGAGCAAAACCCTCTTTCTGGATTCGGCGGGCAGCGCTGGGATTATTCTTGGGAACACGAGCTTTGGATGCCCGATCCCTCCCGGGACGCTGGCCGTACGACACCTTCATTGAAGCGGTACTCATCATCAGTCAGATGTCCAGGCCGGGCCACGGCCTGTCCCCGAGTCTGCCGCTTTCGGTATCACGGGTTGCGCTATACCTGCCCTACACCCAGGCCGGCTTGTCCAAACTCTTGCACGGCTATGACGCCTGGGTCAGGCACGGCGATGCCAACCATATTTATCACTCGCACCTGCTGGCCTCGGAGGCTCACCCGTTTGCTCAAGATAGTCCGCCTGTTCGGGCCCTCACCCGCACAGTTCCGTTTCTTGAACTAGCCGCGCTCCCCCTTGCGCTCATTCTTCCCGGCAGATGGCGGCTAGTAGTTCCCTGCTGCACCACCATCTTTCACCTGGTAATTGCCCGCACGTGGAATATCAGCTTTTGGCAGGCACCTGTAATGCAGTGGCTCCTGACATCAGTGGAAAAGCAGCCCGATCTTATGACCCTTCGCTATGCATTCCGAGGTATCTAAAGTGTCATTGGCAAAGCCATGGCAGAGGCGTCTGCATCTCACGGGAATGTGGGTGAACTCGTTGGGCGGTGGTGCGTACAACATCGCACTTCCGCTCATAGTTCTGCAGACAAGCGGCAGTCTTGCCCAAATGTCCATCGTCGCTGTGGCATCACAACTTCCCAAGGCTTTCCCCGGGGTGCTCATCGGCGGACTCGCCGACCGTATGTCTCCCCGCACCATGACCCACATCGGCTATTGGGGTCAAGCACTGGTTGTCGCTGCAATGGCGCTCCTGATCGGACCTTGGCACACGCCCTTTTGGGTCCTCGTACTTGGCGCCTTCCTGCGCGGCAGCCTCGACATGTTCGCCCGGACCGCCACGTTCGTTGCCATCCCGAAGATGTATGGCGACGGCACGGCGAAGTTCAACGCCGCAGTTTCCACCGCGTGGACCTCAGCTTCCATCGTGGGTCCAGCAATTGGTGGAGCTTTGAGCGCCGTCTGGGGTCCGTGGTGGTTGTTGGCCGTTGACGCGGTGTCGTTTACGGTTATTGCCTTGATCATGAATTTCCTTCCGTGGCCGGAGCGCCCGAGCAGCTTGCCGGACCGGCCAGGTTTTTTCAAGGAACTTTCTGCCGGGTACCGGAGACTCACCCAAATTCAAGGGTGGTGGCGTTTTGCCGGGACAGTTGTCCTTGTCGGCTTCCTGTCCGCGCCACTGTCCACATTGGCGATCTTCCAGACCTCGGTTGGCCTCAAGAGTTCCACTACGGAAGTAGGAATCGTCGGCGCAGCAGCAGCTGCCGGCCTCTTCTGCGGTTCGATTCTGTCAGGCTTGCTTTCCAGTTGGCGCCCGAACATTCTGATGCAACGGTCCTCATGGCTTATGGCGGCAGGAGCTTTGCTCTTCTTCATCCCGTCCTGGGTTGCTGTGGCATGTGCCCTGTTCGTCGTCTGTACGGGCGGCATCGCATGGACGGTGGGACGCACATCCCTCATCCATCAACAGATTCCCTCGTCTGACTTGGGCAAGACCATGACAGCAGTCCAGTTTCTTGAAACTGTATCCAGTCCCCTCAGCCTTGCAGTCGCCACTTTTCTTATGGGCGTCTCGTCGTTCGTGGCTTTTGGCTTCATCCTCTTGGCAGCCCTGCTGTCGGGGGTGCTTGCGCTCAGTTCAGACTCCATGCTGCGGCCAAGTGAAGTGAAACGAGAGACCAAGCAGGCGGAGCCTGTCCAGTAGAGAGAGTCGCTACCCGTGTGGGCAGGGGAAGAGCTCCCGTTCCTTAGGCCTCGAACCAGCCCCGGGCAGGATTGGAGACCTCAGGCGCCTCCCGGAAGACGCCGGGCTGGGCAACCCAGCCGACGCCGTTGGCGATGACCTTCTGGATCTGCGGCTGGTGGTACACGGGGTATTCCTGGTCGCCGGGGCTGAAGTAGAAGATCCGGCCCTTGCCACGAGTGAACGTCACGCCGGAGCGGAACACCTCTCCCCCGGTGAACGAGCTGATGAAGATCAGGTCATCGGGTTCCGGGATATCGAACAGCTCGCCGTACGTTTCCTGCTGCGGAATCACGATGGGGCTTTCAATACCAGCTGCGATCGGGTGTGAAGGCTTGACCGTCCACACAAGTTCACGCTCGCCCTCGTTGCGCCACTTCAGGGAGCACGTGGTGCCCAACAATCGAGTGAAGATCTTGGCGAAGTGCCCGGAGTGCAGCACCACCAGGCCCATACCGCCAAGGACGTGGCGCTGCACGCGTTCCACTACTGCGTCAGCGACTTCTTCATGGGCAATGGTGAACCCGCCCTCAACGGCCGGGCGCAGCGGCCAGGGCATGATCACCGGGGTGTAGCCGGCGCGGGCGAGGATGGCGAGCATGTCCCCGGACCAGTGGCCGAATCGGCCAGGACATGTATGCCAGCCGCCGCGACAGTGCCAAGAGGCCCATGCGAGGGGGCCTTTCGCAGCCGGAGGAACTCGTGGCGCTCTCAGCCCAAGGGCGCGTATACCCGACGCTTCTGGTATCCCAAAGCGCTTCCTCCCACGCCCCCTTGACTCGCACCCCCACCCTTCCCTAAACTTTTCATAAAGCAGAATCTAAATTCCACAAAGCGGAAACTGGGGCCCAGCACCAAGGCAGCAGCGAAGCACATAGGAAGATAGATCAAAGCCCCTCCTCGGAAGGACCTACGATGACGTACACAGTGAACTGCTCCATCCTCCTGACGGAGCTGCCCTTGCTCGAGCGCCCCGCCGCCGCGAAGGCAGCCGGTTTTGACGCCGTCGAGTTCTGGTGGCCCTTCGAGACCTCCGTCCCCACGGACGCCCAAGTAACCGAGTTTGAAACAGCCATCAAGGACGCCGGCGTTCAGCTCACGGGCCTGAACTTCAACGCCGGTAACATGCCCGGCGGCGACCGCGGTCTGGTTTCCTGGCCCGCACGCTCCACCGAGTTCCAAGACAACATCGATGTTGTCGCGGGCATCGGCGAGCGCCTCGGCTGCAAGGCCTTCAACGCCCTCTACGGCAACCGCATCGACGGCGAATCGCCCGAGAAGCAGGACGCCATTGGTGCCGAGAACCTCGCAACCGCAGCAGCCGGCGTCGCCCGCATCGGCGGAACTGTCCTCCTCGAGCCGGTGAGCGGCGCACCCAAGTACCCGCTCCTCACCGCCGAAGACGCACTCAAGGTCATCGCCCGCGTCAAGGCAGAATCCGGTGCACAGAACATCAAGCTCCTCGCCGACTTTTACCACCTGGCGGTCAACGGCGACGACGTCGAATCCGTCATCGAGAACCACGCCAAGGACTTCGGCCACATCCAGATCGCCGACAACCCCGGCCGCGGCGCACCCGGCACCGGCAACCTCCCCCTCGGCGAATGGATCGCCCGGAGCCGCGAACTCGGCTACGACGGCTACATCGGCCTCGAGTACAAGGAACCGCAGGAATCGGCTTTCAGCTGGGCCATCCGCCAGCGCGCCAACGCCAACTAAACCCCGCGCGCCCAACTAAGTAGCAGCAGAGCGCGTTTAGAAGGCTCAAAACGCGCACTAATGCGACCTAGTTGGGTAAGCACACCTGAGTTAACACACACAGACTTTCCCGGAAAGAGAAACACAATGAGCAACGTTGCAGTCATCGGACTCGGAATCATGGGCCTCCCCATGGCCATCAACCTCGTCAAGGCCGGCCACACGGTCACCGGTTTCAACCGCAGCCAGGACAAGATTGACAAGCTCGTCTCCGAGGGCGGCAAGGGTGCCAGCAGCATCGCGGACGCCGTCAAGGACGCCGACGTCGTCATCACCATGGTGCCGGACTCCCCCGATGTTGAGGGTGTTGTCAGCGGCAAGGACGGCGTCTTCGCCAACGCGAAGAAGGGCACCATCTGGATCGACGCTTCCAGCATCCGCCCGGACGTCGCCAAGCGCCTCTCCGACGAAGCCCGTGAAGCCGGCATCCGCCCCCTCGACGCACCGGTCTCCGGTGGCGAACAGGGCGCCATCGACGCCGTCCTCTCCATCATGGTCGGCGGCGAAGCTGCAGACTTCGAGGCAGCACAGGACGTCCTCAACGCAGTGGGCAAGACCATCGTCCACGTCGGACCGTCCGGCTCCGGCCAGACCGTCAAGGCAGCCAACCAGCTCATCGTCGCGGTCAACATCCAGGTCCTCGGCGAGGCCATCGCCTTCCTTGAGGCCTACGGCGTAGACACCGACGCAGCACTGAAGGTCCTCGGCGGCGGCCTGGCCGGCTCCAAGGTCCTGGACCAGAAGGGCCAGAAGATGCTCGACCGCAACTTCGACCCCGGCTTCCGCCTCGCCCTCCACCACAAGGACCTGGGCATCGTCACCTCAGCAGCACGCGAAGCCAACGTCGCCGTCCCCCTCGGCGCCGTCGTCGCACAGCTCGTCGCCGCAACCGTCAACCAGGGCGACGGCGGCCTCGACCACTCGGGCCTCTTCAAGCAGGTCCTCCAGCTCAGCGGCCGGAAGTAAACCACCCGGCAAAGCCGGAACAACCACCAAGGCGAGACCCGCCGTCGTACATAAACGACGGCGGCTCCCTCACCACACCCAAAAACATCCCAGACTTCGCCCGCAAAGGGCAAAAACAAGGAGCACACCATGGCTAAGATGCGCACCGTTGACGCGGCGATCGCCATCCTGGAAAAGGAAGGCGCCACCGAGGCGTTCGGCCTGCCAGGCGCAGCAATCAACCCCTTCTACTCAGCAATGCGTGCCCACGGCGGCATCCGCCACACGCTGGCCCGCCACGTTGAAGGCGCCAGCCACATGGCCGACGGTTACAGCCGCGCGGCTGATGGCAACATCGGTATCTGCATCGGCACCTCGGGCCCTGCGGGCACGGACATGATCACCGGCCTGTACGCGAGCTGGGCTGACTCTATCCCCATGCTCTGCATCACCGGCCAGGCTCCGGTGTCCAAGCTGCACAAGGAAGACTTCCAGGCCGTGGACATCGAGTCCATCGCCAAGCCGGTCACCAAGTTCGCCATGACCATCCTGGAGCCGGGCCAGGTTCCCGGTGCCTTCCAGAAGGCCTTCCAGGTCATGCGCTCCGGCCGTCCGGGCCCGGTTCTGCTGGACCTGCCCATCGACGTTCAGATGGCTGAGATCGAGTTCGACATCGACGCCTACGAGCCCCTGGCGGTGGAGAAGCCCAAGGCTTCCCGCAAGCAGCTGGAAAAGGCCTTGGACATGCTGACCGCAGCCAAGCACCCGCTGATCGTTGCCGGTGGCGGCATCATCAACGCGGGCGCTTCGGCCCAGCTGGTTGAACTGGCTGAACTGCTGAACGTTCCGGTAATCCCCACCCTGATGGGCTGGGGCGCCATCCCCGACGACCACAACCTGATGGCCGGCATGGTTGGCCTGCAGACCTCGCACCGCTACGGCAACGAGACGTTCCTGCAGAGCGACTTCGTGATCGGCATCGGCAACCGCTGGGCCAACCGCCACACCGGCGGCCTGGACACCTACACGGCTGGCCGCAAGTTCGTTCATATCGACATCGAGCCCACGCAGATCGGCCGCGTGTTCTCCCCGGATCTGGGCATCGCCTCGGACGCCGGCGCAGCCTTGGACGGACTGCTGGAACTGGCCCGTGAGCGCAAGGCCGCAAAGACCCTGCCGGACTACTCCGCCTGGGTTGCCGAGTGCCTGGAGCGCAAGGGTTCCCTGCACCGCAAGACCCACTTCGACAACGTGCCCATCAAGCCGCAGCGCGTGTACGAGGAGATGAACAAGGCCTTCGGACAGGACACCACCTACGTGTCCACCATTGGCCTGTCGCAGATCGCCGGTGCACAGATGCTGCACGTGTTCGGTGCCCGCAAGTGGATCAACGCCGGACAGGCAGGCCCGCTGGGCTGGACCGCTCCCGCTGCCCTGGGCGTAGTGCGCGGTAAGCCGGGCGAGAACGTTGTTGCACTGTCCGGTGACTACGACTTCCAGTTCATGATCGAAGAATTGGCCGTGGGCGCACAGTTCAACCTGCCGTACATCCACGTTGTGGTGAACAACTCCTACCTGGGCCTGATCCGCCAGTCCCAGCGCGGCTTCAACATGGACTACCACGTGTCCCTGGGCTTCGATAACATCAACTCCCCCGAGACCATGGGCTACGGCGTGGACCACATCAAGGTCGTAGAAGGCTTGGGCTGCAAGGCCATCCGCGTGGAGAACCCGGAAGACATGCCTGCCGCATTCGACAAGGCCAAGGCACTGCGCGACGAATTCAAGGTTCCCGTGGTGGTGGAGGTGATCCTGGAAAAGGTCACCAACATCTCCATGGGCCTGGAAATCAACGCAGTGAACGAGTTCGAAGAACTGGCCGAGACGGCTGCGGACGCCCCCACGGCGATCCTCGCCAAGGCCTAGTCAGCAGCAGGAAAGGAGGTACCGGAATGCGTGTGGTCATCGCCCCGGACAAATTCAAGGGCTCGCTGTCCGCCCCCGACGTCGCCAGGCATCTCGCAACAGGTTTGCTGGCAGGCTTCGGACAAACGGGACTCGAAGTCACACGCATTCCGGTGGCCGACGGCGGCGAAGGCACCATCGACGCCGCCATCGGCTCCGGCTTCAACCGCCGGACAGCCACGGTCACCGGCCCGCTGGGCGAACCCGTGCAGGCGGACTTCGCGGTCAGGAACAGCGAAGCCGTGATCGAAATGGCAGCAGCTTCCGGTCTCGCCCTCCTCCCCGACGGCCCCACGAGTGACACAGCCAAGACGGCCACCAGCATCGGCACGGGCGAACTCATCCGCGCCGCGCTGGACCTCGGTTGCCGCAGGATCATCCTTGGCGTCGGAGGCAGCGCCAACACCGACGCAGGAGCCGGCGTCCTGCAGGGCCTCGGCGCCGTCTTCCTGGATGAGGACGGCAACGAGCTCCCCGGCGGCGGTGCCGCCCTCTCCCGGCTGAAGAGCATCGACTTCGCCAACTACGACGTCCGCCTCGAGGCCACGGACTTCGTGTTGGCGTCCGACGTCGACAATCCCCTTTTGGGGGCCAGCGGAGCCCCAGCCATCTTCGGTCCGCAAAAAGGCGCGACGCCGGACGACGTCACCAAACTGGATGAAGCCCTGCAAAACTTCGTCGACGTCCTCGCCGAAGCCACAGGCCCTCAAGCCAAGCACGCCGCGAAGGCTCCGGGCGCAGGCGCGGCGGGCGGGGTTGGCTACATCGCCATAGCGGCACTGAAGGCAGAGCGGCGGCCGGGTATCGACGTCGTACTTGAATTCACTGAACTGGAACACAAACTGAAGGGCGCCGACCTGGTGATCACCGGCGAAGGCAGCCTGGACGAACAAAGCCTCCTGGGCAAGACGCCGATGGGCGTCGCCCGAGCGGCGGCCCGGCAAGGGGTTCCCGTGATCGCCGTGTGCGGCAGGAGTACCCTGAGCCGGGAACAACTCACGGATGCCGGCTTCCACACGGTCCACGCGTTGACCGATCTGGAAGACGATGTCCAGAAATGTATCGCTGAAGCAGGTCCGTTGCTTGAACAATTAGGGAAGCACATAGGCGTGTACCTGGCAGAACGGACCGAAAACAAGGAGTACCTCAATGTCTGAAGCATTCGGCGCCTATGACCTCGTTATCCGGGGCCAGCGCATCCTCACCACGGCCGGCATCGCACCCCGCGAGGTAGGCATCCGCGACGGCATCATCGTCGCCATCGAACCGCTGGGCAACGGCCTCACCGGCACCGAGGTCATTGAACTCGCAGACGACGAGACCCTGCTCCCCGGCCTGGTGGACACCCACGTCCACGTCAACGAGCCCGGCCGCACCGAGTGGGAGGGCTTCGCCTCCGCTACCCGCGCAGCCGCTGCAGGCGGCGTCACCACCATCATCGACATGCCGCTCAACAGCATCCCGCCCACCACCAGCGTGGACGGCCTGGAGCAGAAGCGCGTGGTGGCCAAGGACCAGGCGTTCGTGGACGTCGGATTCTGGGGCGGCGCCATCCCCGGCAACAAGGCCGACCTCCGCCCGCTGCACGACGAAGGCGTCTTCGGCTTCAAGTGCTTCCTCTTGCACTCCGGCGTGGACGAGTTCCCGCACCTGGACGCGGACGAAATGGAAGAGGATATGAAGGAACTGAAGTCCTTCGACTCCCTCATGATCGTGCACGCCGAGGACTCCCACGCGATCGACCGCGCACCGCACCCCGGCGGCGACCACTACGAAACCTTCCTCGCCTCCCGCCCCCGCGGTGCTGAGAACAAGGCCATCGCCGAGGTCATCGAGCGCGCCCGCTGGACCGGCGCACGCGCCCACATCCTGCACCTCTCCTCGTCGGACGCGTTGCCCATGATCGCTTCGGCAAAGCGCGACGGCGTCAACCTCACCGTTGAGACGTGCCCGCACTACCTCACGCTCATGGCCGAGGAAATCCCCGACGGCGCTACCGCCTACAAGTGCTGCCCACCCATCCGCGAAGCCTCCAACCGCGAGCTCCTCTGGAAGGGCCTTCAGGACGGCACCATCGACTGCATCGTCTCCGACCACTCCCCCTCCACACTGGACCTCAAAGACCTGGAGAACGGCGACTTCGCAGTTGCCTGGGGTGGCGTTTCCTCCCTGCAGCTGGGCCTGTCCCTGATTTGGACCGAAGCACGCCACCGCGGCATCTCCCTGGAACAGGTGGTGTCCTGGATGGCCGAGAAGCCCGCCGCCCTGGCCCGCCTGCACAACAAGGGCCAGCTGGCACTGGGCTACGACGCCGACTTCAGCATCTTCGCTGCGGACGAGGCGTTCGTCGTGGACGTCAGCAAGCTCAAGCACAAGAACCCGATCACGCCGTACGATGGCCGTCCGCTCGCCGGCGTCGTCCGCAAGACTTTCCTGCGCGGCTCCGTGATCGACGGCCAGAACCCCGGCGGCAAGTTGCTCCGCCGCGGCAACGTTTAGGGACACTTGGCATGGCAGTCAATGCCTACGGTCCGCCGCCCGCGCGGTTTCCGGGACGCTCAGCACGTTCCGGGGCCGCACGCAGGCAGGGCCGCACCACCCCGGGTCTCACTGCCCACGGCCTCGCCCTCTGGGTCAATCCGGCCGAGGGCGATCCCGTAGACCCCCAAATCTGGGACCGTGCAGCACGATTGGTGCTGGCACGGGCCATGAAACTTGCCCCGGAGGCGGAAGTCCGCATCTGGCCCGCCATCGGGGCAGAACACTCCGGCGTCGGCGATTCTTCCTGGGGCGGCACTCCGCAGGAAACCGCCGACGCCGGTACCCACCCTTCCCGGCACCCTTCGGTATCGCTCGCGGACGCCCTCGCTCGCGGAGATTCACCCTCCAACGGACAATTCACCAGCGAACGCGGGGGTGATATGTCCGGTGCCGGGGGAGGCACCGCGGCCGCCGGGGGATGCACCGCAGCAGCCGGGGGACGCACCGCAGCCAGCGGCAGCACCGCCGTCGAGCCCGTCATGCTGGCCGGCCGCCGCAGCCAACTTGCGATCGACCTCGCCGCTGAAGTAGTACTGCTCGACGGCGAGCCGGTTGCCTTTACGGGCATGGAATACAAGCTGCTGAGGTACCTCGTGGTGAACTGCTCCCGAGCGGTTGGTCGTGAAGAATTGCAACGCTTCCTGGAGTCATTTGACCTCCCCGGCGCGGCGTTTCGCTCGATCGACGTTTATGTTGGAAGGGTGCGGCGGAAGCTGGGAAGTGCCCGCCACACTGTCTCCACCGTCCGTGGTGGTGGCTACCAGTTCGTGCCCGGCCCTTATGCCACTGTGCGCGGACCTGCGGAATACAGCATCTGATTTTGCTGTTGGAAAAGATCGGAAGCACCGCTTATTGATTGATCGGTGCCTTATTGAAATGACCGCCGGTGCAGACCGGTTGAACGTAAAGGATCGCAATGACCCAGAAACTCCTCGTCGGTACGCAGGCCCCTGACTTCGCGCTTCTCGACGCCGACGGCAACAAGGTCTCGCTGTCCGACTACCGCGGACGCAACGTCATCGTGTACTTCTACCCCAAGGCCGCCACCCCCGGCTGCACCACCGAGGCCTGCGACTTCCGCGACAACCTCGCCAGCCTCCAAGGCAAGGGCTACGACGTCATCGGGATCTCCCCCGACGCCCAGGAAGCCCTTGCGTCCTTCACCGGCGACTTCTCCCTGACCTTCCCGCTGCTCTCCGACGAAGACCACTCGGTTGCCCTGGCGTACGGCGCGTGGGGCGAGAAGCTGGTTGACGGCGAGATCTTCGAAGGCCTGGTCCGCTCCACCGTGGTTTTGGACGGCGAAGGCATCGTCAAGCTCACCCAATACCAGGTCAGCGCCCAAGGCCACGTCCAGGCGCTGCGGGAAGAGCTCGGCATCTAACGCTCTCTCACCAAACGCCCCTCCCGGGCGAACCATCTCTCACCTAAGTGCACATTTCCTGTAACGCCCGCTCACCCCTGTGAGCGGGCGTTTCATATGTCTTGACTAAACGTGACAAAACTCCCGTGGCATTAGTTAATGGACCCATGGCCTCAACTCCGACCCAACGCCACGCAGTAGTCGTCGAAGATGACGCCGACATTCGTGGGCTCCTCGTCCTGATCCTTGAGCAGCTCGACTTTGTGGTGACGGAGGCACCGGACGGACTTTCCGGCGTCGAAGCTGTCCGCGAGACCAACGCCGAACTCGTCACCCTCGACGTCAACCTCCCCGACATCGACGGCATGGAAGTCTGCCGCCAGTTACGTGAATTCTCGGACGCCTACATCCTGATGCTCACGGCGCGCGCAGACGAAATCGACCGCCTCAACGGCCTGGACACAGGCGCGGACGATTACATTAACAAGCCCTTCAGCCCCAAGGAACTCCAGGCCCGCATTCGCGCGTTGTTCCGCCGAGCCCGGACACCCGCCGCGCCGGCCGAGGACGCGCGCCAGACGGACGAGCTCGCGCGCGCCGCGGTGGTGCAAAAAAGCCTCCTTCCGCAGGAGACAGTCAGGCTCAACAACTACGACGTCGCTGGCGCCTTCCGCCCGACCCGCAGCGTAGGTGGGGACTTCTACGACTGGTACCAAACCCCTTCCGGCATGCACCTGACGTTCGCGGATGCCATGGGCAAGGGCATGGGTGCCGCGCTGATCGCAGCGACCGTCCGTGCCGTGATGCGCTCGGTTGCGGACACGCCGGCCATAGCTGACGCCTTCAACTCGGCGAGCGCCACGATTACCTCCGACCTTGACCAGTCCGGCTCGTTCGTGACCATGTTCCATGCGCGCCTGAACAGCTCAACCGGACTGCTCAGTTATATCGACGCCGGTCATGGACTTGGCCTGCACGTCCCGGCTGTGGGGGCGACGCGGAGGTTGGTGTCGGCCGGGCCGCCGGTGGGGATCCTCGAAGGGCAACAGTGGCCTGCCGCGGAACTCCAGCTGGATCCGGGCGATGCCCTCGTGATTGTCAGCGACGGCGTGCTGGACGCCCACGATTCGCTGGAAGACTTCATGCGAAACGTGGAAAAGGCGGTCAGGAGTGAGGCAACATCGGACGAGGCATGCGCCGCCTTGCTCGAGTTGGCGCCTGCCGCCACCGCGGAAGACGACGTGACCGCCGTCGTTGTTCGCCGCAAACCAAACGCAGGGCTGGAAGGTAACCACCAAACGATCCGGCACTAAGCCACAAAGGGGGGGATTGTGACTCGATTTTGGACCCGGTTGCTGGTTGTCCTGACGGTCATTCTTGGCGTCAACTACGTTGCGTGGCGCTGGCTGGCGTCGCTGAACTGGGAGGCGTGGTGGATCGCCATTCCGTTGGTGATCGCGGAGACGTACAGCCTTATTGACGTGATGCTGTTCGGCCTGACGGTGTGGAACCTCAAGATCCGGAAGCCACCACCACCTGCCCCTGAAGGCACCACGGTGGACGTCTTCATCACCACGTACAACGAGCCGATGGACCTGGTCATGACCACGGCCCTCGCCGCCAAGGACATCCGCTGGCCGCACAGCACGTGGATTCTCGACGACGGCAACCGGCCCGAAATGCGCGAACTCGCCGAAGCTAACGGGATCGGTTACGTCACGCGAAGCGAGGACTGGACGCCGGACATGCCGCGGCACGCCAAGGCCGGAAACTTGAACAATGCGCTGATGCTCACCTCCGGGGAGTACTTGTTGATTCTCGACGCCGACCAGATCCCCGAGCCGGACATCCTGGACAAGACGCTGGGCTACTTCAACGACGATCGCGTGGCCTTGGTCCAGACGCCCCAGTACTTCATCAATGTCCCGGCCGACGACCCCCTAGGCAGCCAGGCTCCCCTGTTCTACGGCCCCATCCAGCAAGGCAAGGACGGCTGGAACGCAGCGTTCTTCTGCGGCTCCAACGCGATCCTGCGCCGCGAAGCATTGATGCAGTTGGGGCTGGTGGGCTACGTCAAGGCCACGGAACACAGCGTGCGGCGGGCGTTGGCGGCATCCAAGTCAGCCATCAGGAAGGCCCGCAAGTCCCCTGAGGCTGAAAACCCGCTGGTGGCCGAGATGCTCAACCAAGTGGAAGCCGCCACGAATACGGCCCAGCAGGAGCTCGATGCCCGTGTATCGCTGAGCGAGATCACGTACCGGGTCCGCCGCAAGGTCGATGAAGCCGTGCGGACGCTGGTCGCTGCAGATTTCTCCGCGCTGCAGGCGGACCTCGAGGAAATCGCCGCGATGGAACTGGCCCATGTCGGCGAAGGGGGCGTGACCACTGTGGCGAGTGACGCCGTCGACCGCATGTCCGGACGCGACTGGTCGCCGCTTGGTGCCCTCGAATCCGTCCACGCGGTCCTCGACGCCATCTCCGTTGAACGCACCGACGAAGCCCAGCCCATCATGCCGCTGGCCACCATCTCCGTCACGGAGGACATGGCCACGGCAATGCGGATCCACGGCCTCGGCTGGAAGAGCGTCTACCACCATGAAATCCTCGCCAACGGCCTCGCCCCCGAGGACCTGAAAACAATGCTCACGCAACGCCTGCGCTGGGCCCAAGGCACCATGCAGGTACTGCTCCGCGAGAACCCCTTGGTGCAGCGCAACCTCTCGTGGGGTCAGCGGCTCATGTACTTCTCCACCATGTGGAGCTACCTGAGCGGCTTCGCTGCCGTGGTGTACTTCGCGGCGCCGATCATTTACCTCACGCTCGGCATCCTTCCGGTGAGCAGCCTTAGCTTCGATTTCTTCGTGCGGTTCATCCCGTTCATGGTGGTTAACCAGTTGCTGTTCGTGGTTGCCGGGCACGGGATTCCCACCTGGCGCGGGCAGCAGTACAGCCTTGCGCTGTTCCCCACCTGGATCAAGGCATGTACGACGGCGGCACGTAACGTCTGGTTCGGACGTCCCCTCGGGTTCGCCGTCACCCCGAAGGCCCGCCAGAACGGCGGCCCGAGTTGGAGCCTGATCCGGCCGCAGATCATCGTGGCGGTCCTGTTGGCTGTGGCACTGGTGGTTGGGCTTCTGCGACTGATTGCCGGTATGTCGGAGCCCTTGGGCACGTTGGTGAACGTAGCGTGGGTAGCGTTCGACCTTGTAGTCCTCAGCGTCCTGGTGAAGGCCGTGTTGTACAAGGGTTTCGTCCCCGAAGAATTTGCAGGTCCTGAACGCCCCGAGGAAAGGAATGCTGATGCAGTTTAGTTATGAGGTCAAGGACTCCTACGCGGAGGTGAAAGGCGTCGGCCGGTTGAACATGGTGGCCGCGCCCAAGCTGCGCGAAGTCGTGGCGGAAGTTGTCGCCAACGGGTCAAGCCGCGTGGTGGTCAACCTGGCGGAGACCGACTTCATGGACTCATCGGGTCTCGGGGCACTCATCGGTTGCCTCAAGGCTGCACGGCAGGCCGGCGGTGATCTTCGGATCTCGGGTGTTCAACCGCAGGTCAAGATGGTCCTTGAACTGACCAACATGGACCGGGTGCTCACTGCGTACCCGTCAGCGGATGAGGCGTTCGGCGATGACTGACGTGATTGCCCGCCGGGGCTACCGGGGACTCTCCAACGACGACGCCATCGAGGCCATCCACACCGAGCTGGACGCTTTGTGGGACGATGCCTCGTTCGTGCCGGACATGGACCGCATGACGTTCACCACGGCGGTGATCGAGTCCGCGGCCAACATCGTGCAGCACGCCCAGCCCGTCGGTGAAAAGCCCGTGGAGATCGACGTCGATATCACTGTCCGGCCGAGCCGGCTGCAGGCCCGGGTGAGTGCCTGCAACGCACGGGAGCCCTTCGCGGACATGCAGCCATCGCTCCCGGACGACGACTCCGAGTCCGGCCGGGGGCTCGCCCTGATCGAGATGTTGGTGACCACAGTGACCTTCGAGCGGCAGGACGGCACCAACACCTGGATCCTGACGAGGGACTCAACCCCCGACGCCTGACCAAACCCTCTATCACCAAACACCCCCAATCGCCCAACCCTCTATCACCAACACCGGCGACGGCGGTCATGCGGTCGTATGGTTTTCTGAGACAGCTTGATGGGAGATTCGTTTCAGATGTCCACGCCCAGAAGAAAATATGATGCCGTGTTTCGTGAGGAAGC